>NZ_BMYZ01000002.1:370405-740810 GCF_014652535.1 Cellvibrio zantedeschiae
GAGCCTGATGCTGAGATTTCGGTGGGGAATATTTCAAAAATGGCGTTTTCACCGGGTAGGGCAGGTTTGCCTGTTTCAGGGTTAATCCGCACTGTCACTATGCCGTCTGGTTGGCGAACGACTTGGTTGGGGATACCTTCCAACGCAGTGCGCATAAAATCGATCCAAATTGGCAAGGCTGCGGTCGAACCAAATTCTCTTCTGCCCAACAGCGTATTTTTGTCGATTCCCACCCAAACAGTTGTAATCAAATTGGGGTTATAACCCGAGAACCACAGGTCGCGTGGGCCGTTGGTAGTGCCGGTCTTACCTGCCAAATCAGTACGCCCAAGGCTTTTGGCTGCTACACCCGTGCCCTTATCGACCACGTCTTTCAGGATTGAATCCATAATGTAAGCAATGCGTGCATCAATAATGCGCGGTGCGTGCTCTTCTTCAGCCACGCTTTCTCCTGTTGGGGCTTCCGCTGAATCTGTAAGCGTCTCAGCTTTCTTGTCAGGGCAAGTTTTACAGACGCGCTTGGGATGAGCTTCGTAAACGATTTCGCCTTGGCCGTTTTCAATCTTGCTGATCAGGTACGGATCAATTTTAAATCCACCGTTGGCAAAGCTGGCGTAGGCCGTTGCCATTTGCATAGGCGTCAAACCGTGGGCGCCCAGCGCAAGTGCGAGTTCGCGCGGGAATTCTTTTTTGTTAAAGCCAAAGCGCTCCAGGCTGTCAATTAATGTATCTACCCCAAGACTCTTGAGGATGCGAATGGACACCAGGTTTTTGGATCTATAAAGAGCCCTGCGCAAGCTGATGGGGCCGTCAAACTCGCCTTCATCGTTCTCTGGTCGCCAAACTTCACCGGTGTATTCGTTACGGATAACTATAGGAGCGTCGTTGATCATGGTGGCTGGCGTAAAGCCGTGTTCAAGCGCGCAGGTATAAAGCAATGGCTTAAAACTGGAGCCAGGTTGACGAGTACCTTGTAAAACACGGTTGAAGTGGCTTTGGTTGAAGTCAAAGCCACCTACCAGTGCGCGAATGGCGCCACTATTAGGATCGAGTGAAACCAGCGCACTTTGGGCCTCTGGCACTTGAGTCAGGCGCGGCTGGCCGTCTTTATCTCTACCCACACGCACTACATCGCCAGGATGTAAAAAATCCTTGGCAGATTTGGGCGCAGCTCCACGGCTGTCTTCGGTCAGGTAAGGGCGCTTATCAGATAGACCGTGCTGCCAATCCAGCTCCAGTCTGTCGCCATTGGCGCGCAGAAGGCTAATGCTTTTGTCAGCAACCGTTACTATTGCCATGGCTTCCAGGCCGCCCAAAACAGGTATGGCTTGTAGTTGGTCTTGCCAATCTTCCATTTCAGGATTTGTGGACGCGGCTAAACGGCGTTCAGGGCCACGGTATCCATGGCGGTCGTCATAATTCATCAAGCCGTTGACCACCGCGACTTGAGCCGTTGCTTGCATAGCACTATCGACAGTGGTGTAAACCTTGTAGCCATCGGTATAAGCCGCTTCCCCAAAACGATCTATAGCTTCTTTACGTGCCATCTCGGAAATGTAAGGTGCCTGGGTTTCCTGACCGCTGCCATGGATTGAGGCCGTGTTTGGCTCGCGGATGGCGGCGTCATAAGCAGCTTTATCGATAAATTGCAGCTCGTGCATACGTCCAATGATCCAATTGCGGCGAGCCATTGAACGTTTAGGGTTGGCAACGGGGTTGTAGGCGGATGGCGCTTTGAGCACGCCAACGATCATGGCGTTCTGTGCTATGGTTAATTCTTGTACATCTTTACCATAATAAATCTGGGCTGCGGCTTGTAGACCGTAGGCGCGGTTGCCAAAAAACATTTTGTTGTTGAAGAGTTCGAGAATTTCTTCTTTTGTGAACTCTTGCTCAATTTGTATCGACAATAGGATTTCGTTGAATTTGCGCGAAAAAACTTGTTTGCGCGTGAGGAAGAAATCTCGCGCTAACTGTTGCGTAATTGTACTGCCGCCAGACTGAATCTCGCCGGATTTTAATATTTGTGAAGCTGCGCGCAACATGCCGCGGAGAGAAACGCCATGATGCTCAAAGAATTCTGCGTCTTCTGCCGCCAATAAAGCCTTTAAATATAACGGCGGAATCTGGTTGTATTTCAACGGTGTGCGACGCTGTTCACCAAACTCACCAATAAGTTTCCCATCACTTGAATAAACTCTAAGTGGGGTCTGTAATTTAACTTGTCGAAGGCTATCAACTGGCGGCAGTTTTGGGCTCAAATATAAGTAAAGCCCTGCAAATGTAACCGCGGTAACGCTTACGCCTGCTAGTAACAACCAAAAAATAATACTGAAGACGGATTTTTTATTTAGCATTTTTTCCAAGGGAATTAATGGGTTAGCGAATTTGGGCCAAGAGGCCGGCATTATACGAGCTTTTTGCCTGTTTACATATTCATCTGTTTGTTGCAGGCTTAAGTTAAAGTGCTATAACATAAACAACGTCTAAGTTACGGATATAGATAGAAAAATGGGCATTTTAAGTTTCCTCGAAAAAAAAGCGAAACCGGTTATTGGGCTGGATATCAGTTCAACCTCGGTAAAGTTATTGGAATTAAGCCGCCACGGTGACCGTTATCGTGTGGAGACTTATTCAGTAAAGCCCCTACCTCCCAATGCGGTGGTGGAAAAAAATATCAATGACCAGGAGGCTGTCGCCGAGGTCATTAAAGCCATGGTTAAGCAGTCCAAAACCAAGTTGAAGCATGCTGCGGTGGCAGTGGCTGGCTCGGCAGTGATCACCAAGATGATCGATCTGCCAGCAGGCTTAAGTGACGATGCCATGGAAACCCAGATTTCCCTTGAAGCCGATCAATACATTCCCTTTCCATTGGAAGAGGTTGCTATCGACTTTGAATTGCAGGGCGTATCCCCGCGCAATCCTGACCAGGTAGAAGTTCTGCTTGCCGCCTGCCGCCGTGAAAACGTAGAAATGCGAGTCAACGTTTTACAATTATCCGAACTAGTTCCAGAAAAAGTTGATATTGAAGCTTATAGCATGGAGCGTGCCTTCGAGTTGATTTCTGAGCAACTTGAAGATCAAGAAGGCCAAGTTGTTGCGGTAATCGATATTGGCGCCACCATGACGACCTTGAGCGTACTTGTGGATGGCAAAACTGTTTATACGCGTGAGCAACTTTTCGGTGGTAAGCAGCTGACTGAAGAAATTCAGCGTCGTTATGGTTTGTCCCGTGAGGAAGCCGGTCTCGCTAAAAAGCAAGGTGGTTTACCAGACGATTATGAATCAGAAGTGTTGGCGCCCTTCAAAGAAGCTGTGGTTCAGCAAGTTACCCGCTCTTTGCAATTTTTCTTCTCTGCCAGCCAATACAACGATGTTGATTACATCATTCTTGCTGGTGGTGTTGCCTCGCTAGAGGGTTTAGTTAATTTGATTGAAGAGAAGCTGGGCACCCAGACCGTTGTTGCGAATCCATTTGCGCGCATGTCGGTGTCTTCGCGAGTCAATGCAGTGTCTTTGGCAAATGACGCGCCATCGCTCATGATTGTGACTGGCCTTGCGATGAGGAGTTTTGATTAATGGCAAAGATTAACTTATTGCCTTGGCGTGAAGCCTATCGCAAAGAGAAAAAAGAACAATTTTTGGCTGTTATTGGTGGCGTCGTTTTGATGTCTGGCTTAATCGCTTATTTGTGGATTTCAAGTGTTGAGTCATCTATTGAAAACCAGCAAGCTCGCAATCATTTGCTCGATACTGAAATTGCCGCTTTAGAGAAGCAAGTTAAAGAAATTGCCAACCTAAAAAAAGTGCGTGACGATTTATTGGCCCGAATAAAAATTATTCAGGATTTACAAGGCACTCGCCCTTTAATCGTAAGATATTTTGACGATTTTGCGCGCTCAATTCCCGACGGTGTGTTTATCACAACTATGTCTAAGCAAGGGGCTACGGTCAGTATTGAGGGAGTTGCTGAGTCATATAATCGTGTAGCTACCTTCATGAGAAATCTCGATACTTCGGATTGGTTTGCCGGGGCAAATTTAACTTCAGTGATTGCAGCCCCCTCTGAGGGAGAGCAAGCGCAATCTTTCAAAATAACCGTGAGCACTTCGGTGCCAAGTGAAGCAGAATCTCCAGACGCTAAAAATGAAAAAACGCAGCCGTCACAAGCTAAAAAAGCGGGGAGTAAATAAACATGGCGTTGAATGATACCCTTGAGCAGATTAAAAATTTCGACCCCAATAATATTGATTTTGAGAAAATAGGCGTTTGGCCTTTACCGGCAAAAGCTTTTGTTTTAGTTGTCATCGCTATTATTATTTTTTCATTAACTTATTATTTAAAAATCGGCGAGCTTAACGGTGAGCTGGAAGCTGAAAGCGCAAAAGAGCAATCTTTACGCAAAACCTATGAAACCAAAAGTTTTGAGGCGGCCAACTTGGATGCTTACAGAGCGCAAATGGATGAGATGGATAAAACATTTAAGTCGCTTTTGAGTCGTCTACCAAGTGATGCACAAGTTCCTGGTCTGCTTGATGATATAGGTGCGAGAGGTAGAGAGAGCGGTTTAACAATTAACGCTACAACAATGGAAACTGAAAAGGCAGCTGAGTTTTATATTGAGGTGCCATTTAGAATAAACGTTGATGGTGGTTATCACGATATGGGTGGGTTTGTTAGCGGCATTGCTGCAATGCCGCGCATCGTGACGTTGCATGATTACACAATAACCAAGAAAAAAGATCCGGGTTTATTGAGTATGCAAATATCTGCAAAAACCTACAAATATAAAACACAGGAGAAGTGAAAATGAAAACTATCCTGTTGTTAGCTGAAGTGTTTGTACTCGCACTTATTTTAACTGCATGTAGCTCATCGTCTGACCAGCAAGATTTAAAAGATTTTATGGCAGAAGCCAAGCGTCGTCCTCAAGGTCAGATTGATCCCTTGCCACCTTTTCAGGCATATCAGCCTTTTACCTATAGCGCGATGACGTTACGTAGTCCCTTTGAGCGTCCGGCTCCTGTGGAGCGGGAAGCAAAAGGTGGGCGCACAGTTGAGCCTGATTTAACTCGTGAGAAAGAGTATTTAGAAAATTTTAATATTGTTAATTTAAATATGGTTGGCACACTGACAAAAGCTGGAAAACTTTGGGCATTGATCGATGATGGGCAGGGCAAGGTTACTCCAGTAACAGTAGGCAATTATATGGGTAAAAATTTCGGCAAAATTATTTCTACCGATAAAATGCAAGTAGAGGTAATGGAAATTGTTGCTGATGGTTCAAGTGGCTGGGTCGAACGCCCCAGAGTTATCAAGTTAGTGGCGAAGGAATAATCAGCAATGCGTATTCTGTTCTTATTGGGGTTAAATATGCGCAATAAAATTTTACTAATACTTTGCTTGTTGTCGCCTCTCAGCTGGGGAAACACCATAAGCGCATTCAACACAGCAGAGCTCCCTGGTGAGCGCTTTGAAGTTAGAGTGCAATTCAGTGAGACCCCGCCGGATCCCAAAGGTTACACCATCGAAAAACCAGCTCGTATTGTGCTGGATTTTCCTGATTCTGTTAGCGAATTAAAGGATCGTCGTTTTCCCTTAGCCTTTGATAATGGTCAAAGCGCTATGTTATTAACAACAGACGGGCGTACCCGATTAATTTTAAACCTCAACGAACTGACTTCGTACACTACACGGAAAGATGGTAATTCATTTGTTATTGAGGTTGGCGCCAATAAAGCTGCGGCTACGAACGGTAAAAGTGTGGCAACGAAAAGTTTGGATCTTCCTGTTAAAAAGGCCGCTGCTGCAGTGTCTGGTCAAGCTGCAATCTCCAATATAGATTTCCGTCGTGGCCAATCTGGCGAAGGCAGAATTATTGTGACATTGACTGATCCACACGTTAGTGCTGATCTTGCTACTACAGGCGCAGGGGTAAGGCTTTCATTCGTGAATGTTGTAACTCCTGCTGAATTGCGTCGTCGTTTGGACGTGGTTGATTTTGCCACTCCTGTTACGCTGGTGAATGCAGCTCAGGAAGGATCAAACTCTGTGCTCAATGTTTCAGCGAAGGGCGAATTCGATTACATGGCTTATCAAACTGATAACGAATATGTACTCAGTGTGAAGCCTCTAACTGAGCAGGAAAAACAGGAGAAGAAAAAAGACTTCCAATTTAATGGTGAGAAAATCTCACTTAATTTCCAAGATATGGAAGTGAGAGCAATTTTACAAATTTTGGCAGATTTCTCGAATTTTAACTTGGTTGCGAGTGATACAGTTCAGGGACGTATTACTTTGCGTTTAGAAAATGTGCCTTGGGATCAGGCATTGGCGTTGGTGTTAAAAACGAAAGGATTGGACAAGCGTATCGACGGCAATGTGATGATGATTGCTCCAGCCGCAGAAATCGCTGAGCGCGAGCGCCAGGAATTGTCTACCAAAAAACAATTGGAAGAGCTTGCTCCATTAAGAACTGAGTATTTACGCGTGCGTTATGCTAATGCTAAAGATATGTTTGAATTGTTCCGAGGAAAAAATGGCGGAAATGGTAGCGGCGGCGGTGGAGGTTCTGGTGGAAGCCAATCAACTGGAAGTGTGTTATCTGAACGCGGCCAGGCGATAGTTGATGAACGTACAAATTCGATAATCGTTACTGATACAGCTGATCGTATTGAACAATTTAAACGCTTGGTTGACCAAATTGATATTCCGATTCGTCAAGTTATGATTGAAGCTCGTTTAGTTATTGCCAACTCAAATTTCCGTCGCGAGCTCGGTGTGAAGTGGGGTGGGATTACCTACGGATTGAGTAAAAATGCATTGATTGAAGCTTCAGGTTCGTTGGATGGCTTAAAAAGTAGTCCTGGTGCTCCTTATGAGGTTCTAACGGGGAAACCTGGTAAAGCGACAGATATGGAAAACGATCATGTCGTGAATTTGGGTGTATCAAATCCAGCTGGAAGTCTTGCGATAGATGTTTTGACCGATAACGGATTTTTGGATATGGAACTTTCCGCCCTGGAAAATGCAGGTTATGCCGAAATCGTCTCGCAGCCTCGAGTTGTGACGAGTGACAAGCAAAAAGCTGTTATCAAATCAGGTAAACAGATTCCTTTCCAGGAGGCTTCAGCTAGCGGTGCCACTAGCACCAGTTTTAAAGATGCTATATTAAAGTTAGAAGTTACTCCTCAAATTACTCCTGACAATAATGTAATTATGGATTTGATTATTGCCAAAGATTCAGTTGGGGAGGTCACTTCGACTGGTAGTATATCAATTGATATAAACCAGATAGAAACAAAAGTGCTTGTAGCTAATGGCTCAACCGTTGTTTTGGGTGGAGTGTTCGGAATCGACGCCAATAAAACGGATGTTAAAGTTCCAGTATTAGGAGACATTCCCTATTTGGGTCGTTTGTTTAAACGTACTGTCAGGGGTGAAACCAAAACCGAATTGTTGATATTCATTACACCGAAAATTATTGCGGACAAAATGACGAACTAATGCAAAAGCGTAACATTTATCTTGTCGGCCCCATGGGGGCTGGCAAGTCTACAATAGGCCGCGTTCTCGCGGCCGAACTTCATCTGGGTTTCCGCGATAGCGATAAAGTAATTGAAGATAGAACGGGTGCCGATATTCCCTGGATTTTCGATATGGAAGGTGAAGAGGGCTTTCGGGATCGTGAGTCAGCTGTTTTGGAAGAGCTTTCAGCAGGTAAGGATTTCGTAATCGCAACAGGTGGAGGCATTATTTTGCGCTCCCAAAATCGCGATCTAATGAAGTCATCCGGGTATGTTTGCTATTTAACCGCTTCGATTGAGCAATTGGTTGAGCGTACCGCTCGGGATAAAAAGCGCCCATTGTTGCAGGTTGAGAATCCCCGCCAAAAAATTATCGATCTTGTTGCTTTAAGGGATCCGCTATACCGGGAGGCCGCCGATTTTGTCATTAATACAGATCGGAGATCGCCGAAAGTTGTAGCCCAGGAAATTTCCGCGTTGATAAGTGCTGCAAGTTAAAAACACGATTCGTTCATAATTTCGTCAAAAATATTGAGTGCTATATGGTAAAGTAGCGCCCAATATTTTTTGAAAGAGTTATGTCATGGAAACACTTTCCGTTGCTCTAGGTGAGCGCAGTTATCCGATATTTATTGGCACTGATTTACTCTCACAGGCACATCTTTATAATCCCCATATTCATGGTAAGCAAGTTTGCATTGTAACCAATGAGACTATCGCCCCTATTTATTTGGAACGTTTAAAAAGTAATTTATCTGCTTCCCATATCAGCAGCGTGATATTGGCAGATGGCGAAGCGCATAAAAATCTCACAACCTTGAATGAAATATTTACCACGCTCTTGTCTGAAAAACACAATCGCACCACAACTTTAATTGCTCTTGGCGGTGGAGTTGTTGGTGATATGACGGGGTTTGCAGCGGCTTGCTATCAGCGTGGTGTAAATTTTATTCAAATCCCGACCACCTTGTTGTCTATGGTGGATTCGTCTGTTGGCGGAAAGACCGGTGTTAATCATGCCTTGGGCAAAAATATGATTGGCGCGTTTTATCAGCCTCAAGCAGTAATCGCAGATATCTCATTGCTTAAAACTTTGCCTCCACGGGAGATTTCGGCTGGGCTTGCTGAAGTTATTAAATATGGATTAATTTCAGATGCAGAGTTTTTTGTATGGCTTGAACAAAACATTGAATTATTGATTCAAGGTAATGAAGCTGCATTAACTTATGCAGTACTACGCTCCTGTCAAAACAAAGCAGATATTGTTGCTCAGGATGAACATGAAGGTGGGATTCGCGCAATTCTCAATTTAGGCCACACCTTTGGTCACGCTATTGAAACTGCACAAGGTTATGGCAACTGGCTACATGGAGAAGCTGTTGCTGCTGGTATGGTAATGGCTACTGACTTATCAATGCGCCGAGGCGATATTTCAAGCGAAGAACTTAAGCGAATTGTCGATCTACTAGAGCGTGCAAATTTGCCTACTAAGGCACCGGCTGATATGACACCGGAGCAATTTGTTGATCTTATGGGTGTAGATAAAAAAGTATTAGATGGTCGCTTGCGATTGGTGCTTTTAGAGTCGCTAGGACGCGCGATAGTTACCAGTGATATAGATACGAAGCTGTTGATGGAAACCTTTGCAGCCTGTCGTTAATTCATCGAGAGAGAAATAAGTATGAGGACTGAGCCTTCTTTTTCAGAAGAGTCTGAGAATCATTTAGATGGTGTCGAACGATCTGCAAATGAAAATGCACGCTTTGATGTGGACTCGTCACTTTTGGCAGATTATCGCCAACGTTATGGTTTATCGACAGATCCTTTTGTAGATGATCCTCATTTTCCTTTTTACCAAGGCGCGCAACGTCGACAAATTCTTGAGCAATTACTTCACCTATGTCAGTTTAGTCATAATCTGTTAGTTGTTACTGGTGATTATGGCGTAGGCAAAACTCGCATGGCGCAAGCCTTGATCGATGCGCTGGATGATGCTGATGACATATGTTTCGTTGAAGGACAAATTACATCCGATATTAATTCGGTGCTTGCAGAAGTATATGAACAATTTGAATTGGCAAGCCATGAAGATTTTGTGGAGTTGTGCAGGAAAAAATCTGAACAAGATGGCCTAGTTGTTTTAATTATTGATAATGCCCACCACTTAACTGATGAAGTTATTCTGGATTTAATTGGTATCCTGCAGGAAAACGCTGAGTCTCGTTTGCATTTGGTATTATTTTCTGAGCCCTATTTATTAGACCGCCTGGAAACAATTAATGCTCCCGATATTGTGCTGACAGATTTTTTCCTGGAGAAATTTTCGTTGGCAGAGGCTGTAGACTATCTTAATTTCCGTATGGAAATGGCAGATTATCTCGGGCCCGAAATTTTTATCGAAACTAAAGTTGATTCTTGGTGGCGCCAATCACAAGGTCAATTACTGCAGTTGCACGAATTTGCACAAGAAAAGTTATTAGAGACGGTATCCAAACCCCAGCGCTCACGTGGTTATGGTTCCGATAAGCGCGGTCTACCTATCCCTCATATTATTGCGGCTTCTGTATTGGTGGGAGGTTTATTTTTTGGATCTCTGTATGTGGGGCGCGACTCATCCAAATCTGTGGAAAATAAAGTAACTTCATCAATTCCAGTTGCACCACAGGCTGTTGTGAGCTCTGCATCATCCCAAGCTGTTATTGCACAAACTAGTTCGGTCGCGGTTACAAATACGGCGGCGTCAGTTGCAGCTATTGCATCAACAACAACTACAGTTGCTAATTCTTCTGTAGTAAAAGAAGCTGAAAAAATTGCCCCTGCTGTCAAACAAAGTGTAGTGCCGTTGGTTCAAACAAATGAGCTTCAAAATGAACCTTCAAGACAAGTGAAAACTAGTGCAACTGCATCTTCAGTGAAGCCTGTAAAAAAACTGGAAGCGTCAAGCGAGCCGGCCAAGGTGGTTAAAACAAAAACGGATACTTCAGTATCGGCAGAGTCAAAAGTAACCCAAACTTTTAGCGATCAAGAAAAAGTCATTTTGGGTTGGGATGCTTCCGAGTACACGTTACAGCTGGTGGGATTAAGCAACGAAAAAGCTGCGCATGAATTTATATCGGCGCAACCTAATAAAAAAGATTTACTTTTATTTAGAAGCAAGCGGGCCGGTAAGGATTGGTTTGTAGTTGTTACGGGGCACTATTCTTCCTCTGCTAAAGCGCGTCAGGCAGGTCAGGGCTTGAGTGAGGCGCAGAAGAAAGCAGCTCCATGGCCCAGGGAGGTAAAAGTAATTCAGCAGGAGATTAGACAGCGATAGGGTTTTAAATTACATGCTAGATGTTAATGTAGCATGCAATTTTTAATTGAAAAAAATAACCCCCGACGTGGGCCGCGTCGAGGGTTATTTTTTTGTTAATTTTTATTTCTTAATCTGAAACGTTGATTGTTACTAATGATGTGATGCTTCCACTTTTAATTTCAAGGACTATATTGCCTGACGGTGTATTCGTGGTTGCTTTCGCAGTCAAAGTAATAATGCTAGGCTCGAAAGATTTGGCTAGGCCACCGCTAGGGCTTACGGTAGCGGTAAGTCCTACAGCACCGCTAGTATCTACAGTTACGGTAGTTCCTGCGGGCATACCATTGCCATTACAATCTGCCAGTAACATTTGTCTTGTCACTACTGCTCCAATAGCGTTGAAGCTATCGGTTGTGCGGTCGATATTGCTTTGTCCTGGCAATACACCGGATTGTAGGAATGGAGTCTCACATGCCATGACCAAAGTTATGCTGTCCCTTACGGTAACTTTATTTGTGGTACATGCCCCGCTTGTTTTTGCAGTGCCCGAGCATAGCGCACCGTCATATTTGCTATTGCCTGCGTCGTGCGTTCCATTTTGGTTGAAATCAATAAACTCTTCATCTCTGGTACGGTAATTATTAGAGTTCCCGTCCAAATATGCTTCAGGTAAGTCGTCACACCCTTTGGTAGCGCCTATGGCAGCAGATGATAGGGGAACGGAAGGGTTGCAGGCGTCCTTATTGGCATCGGCTGCATCGCTGGACTTGTGCTTGGAGAAGGTGTCCACAGCCACATCATCATAAATACCATTACCATTACCATCTATAAATGATTCATTACCAATCGCTGTGGCAAGGATCGTGACACGTCCGCTACGACACTCAGTTACATCATGATTGTCCAAATCCTTAATGGCGGGGCAAATTTTCGCAAATGGTGCAGTCGTAGCAAATGAAACAGCATTGGGTGATGTTGGGCGCGGGGATTGGCTGCGCCAAGTAACGCTACACGCTCCGTTCGTGGTTGGGCAGTTCGGCTCAATAGAACCACCGTTAGTGGTAAAAGCAACTACAGTGTCGTCCGGTACTGGGTTGTTGAATGCGTCAGCAAGACGAATAGTAGCGGTGCTTGAGATGCCATCGTATTTCCAAGCATTTGGAGCAATATCGCTCAATGACAAGCTCATACTATTTTGATCAGGAATGCCAGTAGATACAGCCAAAGAGCTTGATTGAGTACTTAAGCCATTTGCTGTTGTTGCCGTTACCCGTACGGCAGTCGCTACTGTACCAGCTTGAACTGTAGTGGATGCGTAACCATTTGCGTCTGTAGAAGAACCATAAGTTTCCGGACCTGCAGGGTTGCACTTGCTCGGTACCAGAGCCAAGCCGCCAATAGTAGTGCTTGGGGCAAAGTTGACACAGACACCTTTCAGCGGGGAGCCGCCTTGACCCAATACTCTGAAACGTAAAATAGCAGTCTCATCACCGCCGGTGCCCTTGATGCTGATAAGAGGTGTGTCTGAATCAATAAATGAAATTGTTTGAGCTGTATCAGACTTAACGGTTAAATCTGCTGAGGCATTTAATACCACGCTTCTAAAGGTGGTTGATGCTTTGATGGCATCCACCCCACCCACACCTGCACAACCCTGTGACGTATAAGTGGCTACGGCTTTACCATTTACTGAGGTTACTGTATTGCCGCCAGTAATCACTGCATTGCCAGCCGAAATACAGGGTGAACTGAAGGTTACATTCATTGGATCAGTAACCAGATCACCTTTTGAGTTGACTATATACGCAGTAATACTTGTGCTACCGCCTGGCGATAAAGAGCCAATACCTATGCCTAATTCAAGTGCGCCAATAACAAAGTTTGAGCCGAATCCAGAGCCAAGGCGACGAGTATCAATCGGTAAGGACACGGACGCATCTATTGTTCCGTCACCATTTGAAATCGTGGCTGTTACTTTGTCATCGATATCGCATTTACCAACTTTGTACTGAATTCTGGCTGTTCCGTTAATACTGGTAACTATATTTCCACCGGCGATTGAAGATAGGCCAGCGCTTAAGCATGGCGAATCAAAAACCACTTGGGTTGCTTGGCTTATAAGGTTGCTTTGGTTGTTAACAATATTGGCGCTAATTTGAGTTGTGTCTCCTTCAAACAGGGTGTTTGAGGTAGACGTAGTCAATTGTCCCGGGGTAAAAGATGTCCCAGCTCCAGATCCAATACGCTTATTGTTAACTTGGGGTATGGTCGCTGAAGAGCTAATCACGCTGCCAGCGTAAGTGATGGATGCTTTGACGACATCATCACCAAAGCATGAACCGGCTTTATATTCAGCTTTGGCAACGCCGGCAGTACTATTAATTACATTGCCGCCGGTAATGGTTGAGGTACCAGCATTGATACAGCTGGAAGTAAATGTAACAGGTACAGAAGCTTGAATAAGATTACCGCTGTCATTAACAATATTTACAGAAAGAGTGGTTATTTGGTCTGTAAACATTGCAGAAGAATTAGCACCCAAATCAAGTTTTGTAGGAACAAAATCTACCCCGGAGCCCAAGCCTAAGCGTAAATTGCTGACTTTTACCGTGGCTGAGGTGCTTTGGGTTTTGTCTTTATATACAGCTGTTGCGGTCACTAAATCGTCACCAATGCAACTGCTGGGTTGATATTGTACGGTGACGCTGCCTGTGGCGGCGCTTACTTTTGTTCCTCCAACAAGCTTGGATTTACCGCTGCTTAAACAAGGGGAGGAAAACTCTATAGGAATTGCATCGCTAATTAATGCTCCGCTTTCATTGACGATGGTAACTGTTAAGTTAGCCGTACCTCCTACGTAGAGTGCATTACCCTCCGTGTTGACAACACCCATGCTGCCAGACACAAAGGAGGTGCCTATCCCATTACCTATGCGCCAGTTTGTAGTTGAGTTAGTGGTGCCGCCACCATTCAGTGTGTTATCAAGTGCTGAGCCGCTCCCGCCGCCGCATCCTGCCAATATTAAGGCCGTGAGCGAGGCGCTAAGGAATTTAAACGTTGTTTTTGTTTGCATGGTGTCTTCCTAATTTCCTGAGAGTTAGAAGCGGCGTGTTGAATTGAAACCTGATAATCACGGCTTTTAGTGTTTTATTGAGATAAAGCCTATTTAGTAATGTCTTAAGTTAGCCTATATCTCGTCAATGTTAAAGTCTTGTCATCGGAAAAGTAGCACCTTAAATCAGATAGAGTTGCTAAATGTGCATTCTTTAGCATTTTTATAGGCTTAGCTGAACTTGTTAGCATCAATTCTAGATTTTTTAGACCATTTTACTCTGTTTATCCATGCCCAATTGTCAGGTTTTTGTACACTGATTTGTCAGTGTAAAACAGGTCAGCTTGCTTGCCATTTTGAGGTCAAGCGGGTAATATCCTGCGCCCATTTGTCCATAGCCCCTAGACCTCAGGGGCTTTTTTGTCTGGGATGTGAAATGGCGCGTCTTTTGTATTAAAAGCAAAGTCTAGCGCGCAAAATATTGTCATGTTCCTTGATATTGATTGATTTATTGAGATTCAGCCTATGACCACTGGCCTCTACCAGATAGACGAGTTCAAAGATAACTGCGGTTTTGGTTTGATTGCCCATTTAAAGGGCAAAACCAGCCATCGTCTGCTCACAACTGCTATTGAAGCATTGACCTGCATGACTCACCGCGGTGGTATTAACTCCGATGGTAAGACAGGCGATGGTTGTGGCTTATTGATCCAAAAGCCGGACAGCTTTTTGCGTGCCGTCGCTAAAGAAGCCTGTAATGCAGATTTGTCTGAAGTTTACGGCGTAGGCTCCATTATGTTGAGCCGCGAAGCCGATAAGGCTGAGGCTGCGCGTGCTATTTTTGCGGAAGAATTAACCGCTCAAGGTTTAATCGTTGCTGGCTGGCGCGATATCCCGGTGGATCCAAGTTGCCTTGGCCCTATCGCCATGCGTTCTTTACCTGTGTTCAACCATTTATTTGTGAACAGTAAAGACTTGTCTACCCAGCAAGTAGAAGCCAAGTTGTTTATGGCTCGCCGTAAAACCGAATTGCGTTTAACGGGCGATAAATCCTTCTATGTCGCGAGCTTGAGCACTGGCACCCTGTCTTATAAAGGCTTGATGATGCCTGTCGATTTGCCGCGTTTCTTTGCTGATTTGGCAGATGAGCGTTTGGAAACGGCAATCTGCGTATTCCACCAACGTTTCTCTACCAACACCATGCCGGTATGGCCTTTGGCGCAACCTTTCCGCATGTTGGCGCACAACGGTGAAATCAATACCGTTGTTGGTAACCGCAACTGGTCAGTAGCGCGTACGCCGAAATTTGTAACGCCTTTATTGCCAGAGTTGCAGACTGTTAAGCCTCTAGTAAACCGTACAGGTTCAGACTCATCCAGCCTCGATAACATGCTGGAAATCCTGACTTTAGGTGGTATGGAATTGCATCGTGCGATCCGTATGCTCGTTCCGCCGGCTTGGCAGAACGTTGAAAACATGGACCCGGATTTGCGCGCGTTCTACGAATACAACTCTATGCATATCGAGCCGTGGGATGGCCCCGCTGGCTTGGTAATTACTGATGGTCGCTACGCAGTATGTACGCTTGACCGTAACGGCTTGCGCCCATCGCGCTGGGTAATCACTAACGACGACATTATTACTGTGGCCTCAGAAGTTGGTGTGTACAACTACGATCCTGCTGATGTGGTTGCCAAAGGTCGTCTTGGCCCAGGCCAGATCATGTCTATCGATACCTTGACTGGCGAGTTGCATCGCACGCAAGACGTAGACAATCAACTCAAAGAAACCCAGCCCTACAAGCAATGGTTGAAAGAGCGCGCGTTGCGTATCGAATCAACTTTGGCTGCGGATGCGAAAGAAAATGGCTTGCAAGGTATCGCCTTGAAAGCTGCCATGAAGATGTATCAAGTCTCCTTCGAAGAGCGCGATCAATTGCTTCGTCCTCTTGCTGAAGGTGGTCAGGAAGCTGTTGGCTCCATGGGTGACGACACTCCAATGGCAGTTCTGTCTCGCCAGCAACGCTCGCTTTATGACTATTTCCGTCAGCAATTTGCGCAGGTAACCAACCCGCCAATCGATCCATTGCGTGAAGCGATTGTCATGTCGCTTGAGACTTGCCTCGGCCGCGAATTGCCTGTTTACGATGAAACCCCAGAGCACGCTGACCGTGTAATTCTGAGTTCGCCTGTGCTGTCACCAGCTAAGTTCCGCGGTTTGATGAACTTGAATCGTAAAGGTTACGAAGTTGCCAAATTCTCGTTGCACTACGATCCAACTGCTACGAACCTCAAAGCTGCTTTGACCAAACTTTGCGAAGACGTTGCCGCTGCCGTTAAATCAGGCAAAGTGTTAATGGTATTGAGCGATAACGACTTTAAACAAGGTTTGTTGCCAATCCATGCATTGTTGGCAGTAGGTGCGGTTAACCAGCATTTGACTAACGTAGGTTTGCGTTGCGACTCCAACATTATTGTTGAGACCGGTACTGCACGCGATCCACATCAAATTGCAGCTCTGATCGCTTACGGCGCGACCGCAGTTTATCCATTCCTCAGCTATTACGTTCTCAACGATTTGATTGAGAAGGGTGAGCTTTTAGTAGATGTAGATTCATCCTACAAAAATTACCGTAAAGGTATCGACAAGGGCTTGCTGAAAATCCTGTCGAAAATGGGTATTTCTACTATTACTTCTTACCGCAGTGCGCAATTGTTTGAAGCAATTGGTCTGTCGGAAGAAGTGGTTTCTATGTGCTTCGACAGCACTCCATCCCGTGTGGGCGGTGCGCGTTTTGAAGAGTTGGAAGCTGACCAAAAAATCGTTGCGCAAACCGCGTGGATTGAGCGTAAGCCAATCGTTCAAGGCGGCTTGTTGAAGTATGTTCACAACTCTGAATACCACGCGTTCAACCCGGATGTTGTCCAAACATTGCAGAAAGCTGTTCAAAGCGGCAACTATGGAATGTGGCGTAACTATGCGGATTTGGTAAACAAGCGCCCGGTTTCCATGCTGCGTGACTTGTTGGCGATTCGCGAAGATGCCTGCAAGCCAGTTCCTTTATCAGAAGTTGAGCCAATCGAAAGCATCATTAAACGTTTCGACTCAGCGGGTATGTCGCTCGGTGCTTTGTCGCCAGAAGCGCATGAGTCTTTGGCTGAAGCTATGAACCGCTTGGGTGGTCGCTCTAACTCAGGTGAGGGCGGTGAAGACCCAGCGCGTTACGGCACCATCAAGACTTCAAAAATCAAGCAGGTTGCGTCTGGCCGTTTCGGTGTGACTCCAGCTTATTTGGTGAACGCTGAAGTACTGCAAATTAAAGTAGCCCAAGGTGCTAAACCGGGTGAAGGCGGTCAGTTACCTGGCGGTAAAGTAAATGCTCTGATTGCGCGTTTGCGTCACTCAGTGCCTGGCGTAACTTTGATTTCGCCACCGCCCCACCATGATATTTACTCAATCGAAGACTTGGCGCAGCTGATTTATGATTTGAAACAAGTTAACCCTGCGGCTTTGGTGTCAGTGAAGCTGGTATCGCGTCCAGGCGTAGGAACTATCGCTGCGGGCGTGGCTAAGGCTTATGCGGATTTGATTACTATATCCGGCTACGACGGCGGTACTGCTGCAAGTCCATTAACCTCTATCAAATACGCGGGTTCGCCGTGGGAATTGGGCTTGTCCGAAACCCATCAAACTCTCCGTGCGAATGATCTGCGTGACAAAGTTCGCGTACAAACCGACGGTGGTTTGAAGACTGGTTTGGATGTTGTTAAAGCAGCCATGCTCGGTGCGGAAAGCTTCGGCTTTGGTACTGGCCCAATGGTTGCGCTTGGCTGTAAATACCTGCGTATTTGCCACCTGAACAACTGCGCGACGGGCGTTGCTACCCAACAAGACAAACTGCGTAAAGACCATTACATCGGTACCGTTGAAATGGCGATGAACTTCTTCAAGTTCGTGGCTGAAGAGACTCGTGAGTGGATGGCGCGTTTGGGTGTGCGTTCGCTGGGCGAGTTGGTTGGCCGTGTGGATTTGCTGAAAATCCTCGAAGGTGAAACCACCAAGCAGCAACAGCTTGATCTATCACCAATCATCTATACCGATGATTATCTGGCGACCAAGCCACAATTGTGTGCTGTTGCTAAAAACGAGCCGTTTGACAAAGGCGAAACTGCCGAAGCTATGGTGCGTGTCTTGTTGCCAGCAATTGAAGCTAAGAAAGGCGGCGAGTTTGAATTCCGTATCACCAACTGTGACCGTTCAATCGGTGCGCGTATCAGTGGTGAAATTGCCAAGCGTTATGGCAACCTCGGTATGGACGATGCTCCGATCAAGCTGAAGTTGACCGGTATTGCAGGCCAATCTTTCGGTGTGTGGAATGCTGGCGGTTTGGAAATGTATTTGGAAGGTGATGCCAACGATTACGTAGGTAAGGGTATGGCTGGCGGTAAGCTGGTATTGCGTCCACCGCGTAATTCTACCTTTAAATCGCACGAATCCAGCATCATGGGTAATACCTGTTTGTATGGTGCTACAGGCGGAAAATTGTTTGCGGCGGGTACAGCAGGTGAGCGTTGTGGTGTTCGTAACTCAGGTGCTCACGTTGTTGTTGAAGGCGCAGGCGATCACTGCTGCGAATATATGACTGGCGGCGTTGTCACAGTACTTGGTCAAACCGGTGTTAACTTCGGTGCAGGTATGACTGGCGGTTTCGCTTATGTATTGGATGAAGCCAATGATTTCGTGGATCGTTACAATCACGAGTTGGTTGATATCCATCGTATCAATACTGAAGCCCTTGAGGCGCATCGCAACCATTTGCGCACTACCATCGAAGAGTTCGTTGAAGAGACGGAAAGTGAGTGGGGCCAAAACCTGCTCGACAATTTCGATGATTACATTGGCAAGTTCTGGCTGGTTAAACCTAAAGCAGCAGCTTTGGGTGGACTGCTCGTCAGTTTCCGCAAGCGCGGCGAATAAGGCGAGAGGAGAAATATCATGACTGCACGTTTAAACAATGATTTCCAATTTCTCGATGTAGGTCGCCAAGACCCATCCAAGAAAGACTTAGAAACCCGCAGACACAAGTTTGTGGAAATCTATCAGCCTTTCGCTAAAGAAGAAGTTGAAAGCCAATCGCATCGCTGCCTTGAGTGCGGCAACCCTTATTGCGAGTGGAAGTGCCCGGTGCACAACTTCATTCCCAACTGGTTGAAGCTGATTTCGGAAGGCAATATTTTTGAAGCAGCCGAGTTGAGCCATCAAACCAACTCGCTGCCAGAAGTTTGTGGCCGTGTGTGCCCGCAAGACCGTTTGTGTGAAGGCGCTTGCACGCTGAACGACGGTTTCGGTGCGGTAACTATCGGCAACGCTGAAAAATATATCACCGATACCGCTTTCGCCATGGGCTGGAAACCAGACATGTCTAAAGTAGTGTGGACCAATAAAAAGGTCGCCATTATCGGCGCTGGCCCAGCGGGTATTGGCTGTGCAGACGTTTTAATTCGTAACGGTGTTAAGCCCGTTGTATTCGACAAGTATCCAGAAATCGGTGGCTTGCTGACCTTTGGTATTCCAGAATTCAAACTCGAGAAATCAGTGTTGTCACGTCGCCGTGAAATCTTCACTGAAATGGGTATCGAATTCCGTTTGAACACTGAAGTCGGTAAAGACATTTCCATGGAAGATTTGCTGCGCGATTACGATGCAGTTTTCATGGGTATGGGCACATACACCTATATGAAAGGCGGCTTCCCAGGTGAAGATTTACCCGGCGTTTACGATGCCTTGCCATTCCTGATCGCCAACGTAAACCGCAACCTCGGTTTCGAAAAAGATGCGTCTGAATTTATCAGCGTAAAAGGTAAAAAAGTTGTAGTTCTCGGTGGTGGCGATACCGCGATGGACTGTAACCGTACCTCGATTCGCCAAGGCGCTGATTCAGTGACTTGTGCTTATCGTCGCGATGAAGAAAATATGCCTGGTTCAAAACGTGAAGTGTTGAATGCGCGCGAAGAGGGCGTTGAATTCCTATTTAACCGTCAGCCAGTTGCGGTTGTCGGTAACGGTAAAGTAGAAGGCGTGAAAGTTGTTACTACACAACTTGGTGAGCCAGATGCAAAAGGTCGTCGCAGTCCGGTAGTGGTTGAAGGTTCTGAAGAGATTCTGCCGGCTGACGTAGTGCTGATTGCCTTCGGTTTCCGTCCAAATCCACAGCCATGGTTTGAAACCAATGGTGTGAAAGTGAACGAGTGGGGCGGTGTACACGCTCCAGAACAGCAACAGTTCAAGTTCCAAACCACTAACCCTAAAGTGTTTGCAGGCGGTGATATGGTGCGTGGTTCTGACCTGGTTGTAACTGCAATTTGGGAAGGTCGTGAAGCTGCAGAAGGTATCCTGGATTATCTGCAAGTTTAATCCTGCTCTCCCCTGTTAGATCCTATGCGATAAACTCATTAGCCCCGCACTCGCGGGGCTAATGCTATTCGGCAGAGCCATTTGCTCGCGCCTTGAAAAAGTGGAAAAGAGAATGACTGAATTAAAGAATGACCGTTTTTTGCGCGCGTTGTTAAAGCAACCAGTAGACGTTACGCCTGTATGGATGATGCGCCAGGCAGGCCGTTATTTACCTGAGTACCGCGCCAGCCGTGAACGTGCTGGAGACTTTATGGGCTTGTGTACCAATCCTGAAGCCGCGTGTGAGGTAACTTTGCAGCCCCTGGACCGTTATCCAGGTCTTGATGCAGCTATTCTTTTCTCCGATATTCTCACTATTCCTGATGCCATGGGCTTGGGGCTGTATTTTGAAGCTGGCGAAGGCCCTAAATTCCGTAAACCTGTTCGCACTGAAGCGGATATCAATGCTCTGACTGTCATCAAACCCGAGCAGGATTTGCCCTATGTTGTGAATGCGGTAAAAACGATTCGCCGCGAGTTGAATGGCCGTGTGCCCCTGATTGGATTCTCTGGCAGCCCGTGGACTTTGGCGACTTATATGATCGAAGGTGGCTCCAGCCGCGATTTTCGTCGCGCGAAAGAAATGCTCTATAACCAGCCGGAGTTGATGCACAGGTTGCTCGATGTGTTAGCAGATTCGGTGACTGTCTATCTGAACGCGCAAATACAGGCCGGAGCTCAAGCAGTGCAGATTTTTGATACCTGGGGTGGGGCTTTGTCACACAGTGCGTATCAGGAGTTCTCACTGAATTACATGCAAAAAATCGTTAAAGGTTTGATTCGCGAGCATGAAGGTCGTCAGGTACCTGTGATTCTGTTTACCAAAGGTGGCGGACAATGGCTGGAAGCCATGGCGGCCACAGGTGCAACGGCTTTGGGGTTGGATTGGACGACGGATATATCCGCTGCGCGTAGCCGGGTTGGCGACAAAGTTGCATTGCAAGGCAATATGGACCCGACTATTCTCTACGCATCGCCCGAGCGAATTCGCACGGAAGTGGGCGATATTTTGCAGGCTTATGGGAAAGGCTCTGGCCACGTATTTAATCTTGGACACGGAATTACTCCAGAGGTAGATCCTGCGCATGCGGGTGCCTTTATCAATGCCGTGCACGAACTGTCGAGCCGTTACCACGAATAGCTAGCCGTTCAGGGGTAGATAATATCCCTTTGGAGCTTTTTACACCTGGCGCTCTGGTTTGTTCGGCTATTCTTCATTACACTCATCTTCAAGAGTGTTTGAATATAGCCAGCATTTGTAAGACGGAATTGATTTTAAAATTTAACACGAGGCGTGACTGTGGGGATTAAGCAGGTAAAGGTCGATGTGAACGAGCTTAGTCTGGGCATGTATGTGTCCGGTTTAGATCGTCCATGGTCGCAAACCCCCTTCCCCTTGCAGGGTTTTTACCTGCGCGATTTACAAGAAGTTAACCAGCTCAAAAGCCTATGCAATTATGTGTATATTGATGTTGAGCGCGGTCGTGGTCCTATAGCGGCAAACTTAAAAAAACTGGATAGCAAACTTGGTAAATCCAAAACAGTAGGGCGCGAGCGCGATAATGCTGTGCTAACCGAGCCAATTGCTCCGCTCAAAATCCAGCGCAATCTTTATCGTGAAATCCAGCCTCTCCAAAAAGAAGTTAAGAAAGCCAAACAATTGCACCAAAAAGTTTACGGTGCAGTGGTTGAAGTGATTGAGCTATTGGAGAACAAGCAGCTCGAAAATATTTCCCTTGGTGAGACCAAAAAAGTGGCGAGCGAAATGGTGGATAGCGTATTGCGCAATCCCGATGCGTTCACCTGGTTATCACGCGTTCAGGAAAAAGACGAATATACCTATAGCCATGCGGTGCGTTCATCCGTGTGGGCAATTTTGTTTGGTCGCCATATTGGTTTACCCAAACGCGACCTTGACGTTTTAGCCTTGGGTGTTCTGCTAAAAGATGTAGGCAAGGTGATGCTCGATCAAGCCCTGCTAGTTAAAGTTGAGCGCAATCCCGATGAAGAAAAAATTTACGAAACTTTCGTTGAGCTTGGCTGTGAAATTTTGCGTAAAACCCAAGGCGTTGAGCCGCGTGTGATTAGCGTTGTTAAAACGCACTGTGAGCGTTTGAATGGTAGCGGCTATCCCGCACATTTGGTCGGGGACAAAATTCCGTTGCTGGGCAAAATTGCGGGCATAGTGACCTTTTATGATCATGTAACTAACCCCCGTGGTTCGCGTCACCCCATAGCGCCATCAAAGGCGGTTGCGCGTCTCTATGAATTGCGCAATATTCAGTTTCAAGAAGAGTTGGTGGTGGAATTTATTCGCGCCATTGGCTTATATCCAACGGGTACTTTAGTTGAGTTGAGCACTGGCGAAGTTGCGGTAGTCGTAGAGCAAAATTTCGAGCGACGTTTAAAGCCCAAAGTTATGGTGGTGCTGGATGCCCTTAAGCAAGAGATGGCAGAGTCGGTGCTATTGGATCTTGCGGAAGATGATAAGCGTAAGCAAGCCTTGCTGGATTCTGGCAAGAAAACGCGCTATGAAATCGAAAAAATTGAGATCGCTCGGGATTTGGAACCGGGCAGTTATGATGTGGATATTTCCGGTATTCGCGATCAATATTTAATGAAAACTGAAAAAACGGGCCTGCTTGGTTTGTTGAGTCGACTAAAAGGCTAGTTGGAATTGCTACTCCATCGAAGCCGCTATCAGTTCTGCTGATGGCGGCTTTTTTATGTTGCGGTAGCAAAAATTGGGGCAGTATGGGGCCTTGAGTGACACGCTCGGGGCGCAATGTAAAGTTATTAAAATAAGCTCGTTTTCCAGTATCTATGAGTAGCAGACTGGAGTTAGTGCAGCACGCGTTAGGCGGTCTTTAGGGTTAATTCATGCTTGGTTTTCTGCGGTTGGTATTTCAATACGGGTTGTTTTTATGCTGTGCATTTTCCATGCAGGCTTCCGCAGGCTCGTTTGAAACACAACAAAGCAATACCACTATCTTCGATGGCGTAAAAGGTGACCCGGGCGATTTAACAATTGACCCAAACCAGACTTTGCATCTTTGGAAAGGCATACAATCAGCAGCACCTCATCCGGGTACCGGCTTCGCCTATCGAAAACTATACGGCGATTTTATTTTAACCGTTCAGTTGAGAAGCCAAAAAAATACTGACCAGTTTTATAATTTCGGTCTGCAAATTGAGGCGCTTGATAGCGAACTCTTATTCAAAACCAAATTTGATAGCTATTCCAATTTGTCGGTGGAGTTGCATGGTTCAAAAAAAATACAGCTGAATCGTGAAGGCTTTGTAAAAAATCCTGATATTTTTCAGGTCGAACAGGTTGGCAGTGAGTTAATTTTTTCTGCCGCTAATTGTGGTAAGCCGTTGAAAGTTGTCGCGCGCTATACGCTGCCGAAATTGCAAAATCTTCAAGTAGGCGTTTATCGCGATTTTGCGGCGAATGATAAGAATCCGCTCGAATTAAAAAACCTGCGCTGGGTAATTCCCGCGTGGAAAAATTTTATTCCTTACTATCATTATCTTGGCAGTCGTTTAGAAATTTTAGATGTGGTTACCGGTGAGCGTAAGGTTATTTACGAAACGGCCGCTGGTATTGAAGCACCTAACTGGACGTCCGATGGCGACACTATTATCTATAACTCGTCGGGCCGTGTTTATAAGTTGTACTTGCCTACCAAAAAAATCTCATTATTCAATACCGGTTTTGAAGTCAAAAACAACAACGACCATATAGTGTCATTCAAGGGAAAAACCTTGGGGATTACTCATATGGATAAAGATATTATTGATAATTGGTCGATATATAAGCTGCCTATTAACGGCGGTGAGCCCCAGCGATTAACCTTCAAAACGCCATCCTATTTACACGGATGGTCGCCAGATGGGCGTTATATTTTGTACACGTCGCGTCGCAATGGACAGTTTGAAATTTATCGTGCAAATGCCGATGGTAGTGGCGAAGAGCTGCAATTAACCAACAATGACAGCATGGATGACGGCTCGGAATACACGCCCGATGGAAAATACATTTATTTCAATTCCACCCGCAGTGGCGCCATGCGTTTATGGCGTATGGATGCGGACGGTAAAAATCCCAAGCAAATTACTCACGATAATTTCAACGATTGGTTTCCACATATTTCGCCTGATGGAAAACATATTTTATTTCTCTCTTATCTGCCGGATGTAGATCCGATATTGCATCCCTACTACAAACAAGTTTATTTGCGCATGCTACCTATTGGGGGTGGTGAGGCGAAAGTTGTTGCTTATCTGTACGGTGGCCAGGGCACTATTAACGTGCCATCCTGGTCGCCTGATGGTCGCTATGTTGCTTTTGTAAGCAACAGCCAACTGGGTGCTGAGAAGCATTGAGGTTTTCGGTTAAATCCTTCGATAATTACCGGTGATGTCCCCAAAGTCATTGCCCATCTTCGCTGAGGACAGGTTACAATTGTCACCATCCTCAGTCCGCCGTGCGGTAAATAAGTGGTGTTTGTGAGCTTCGCTCAATCAGAATTATCTGATTGGAGCTTGCTCGTTGAATTCATAGTGAAGAGATTTTTACGATGTTTGAGTGGATCGCAAGCCCGGAAGCCTGGGTCGCCTTGGCAACCTTAACCGCGCTGGAAATTGTTTTAGGTATAGATAACATTATTTTCCTATCAATTTTGGTGGGGCGTTTACCTGAGCACCAACGCAAGTTGGGTCGTACATTGGGGTTAGGCTTCGCGATGCTTACCCGTTTGGCGTTGCTATTTTCATTGACCTGGGTGATGAGTTTGACCCATCCGTTTATGAGTCCTTTTGGGTACGATATTTCCGGGCGTGATTTAATCCTAATAGGCGGTGGTTTATTCCTGCTCTATAAGGCCACGGTGGAAATTCACCAAAGTGTTGAAGGCGAAGATGAAGCTGCTGAATTAAAAACAGGTAGCTCTAAATTCTTTGTTGTGATTTTGCAAATTGCCATCCTGGATATAGTTTTTTCGCTGGATTCGGTAATTACGGCAGTAGGTTTGGTTAGCCAGATTACGCTGATGGCGATTGCCATTGTTATTGCTGTGGGTGTAATGATGTTTGCCGCTAAATCTATTGGTGAGTTTGTTGAAAATCATCCCACTGTAAAAATTCTGGCACTCTCGTTCCTGGTAGTTGTAGGTGTAACTTTGGTAATGGAAGGCTTTGAGGTTCACGTACCTAAAGGTTATATTTATTTTGCGATGGCATTCTCCCTGGGTGTTGAAATGATCAACATTAGAATGCGCAAAAAGTTAACCGCTAAAACCGATTCTTTGCAATAAAGAAAGATTGGTGAAATAAAAAAGGCTTCCAGTGGAAGCCTTTTTTATTAGATGTTTTAGCGCTTATTTTTTCTCGGCAAGCTTAACTCCAACGCGGGTCGCCGCGCCTGCGATAAATTGTGCTTCCCATTTGATCTTATCTCTTGCAAACAAAATAATTGCGGTTGAACCTAATTTAAAGCGGCCCATTTCCGCACCTTTTTCCAAAACGATATTTTGGTAAGGGTAATTCGAGAATTCAATTTCGCGGCTACCCATAGGGGCAAGCTCACCATCCCAAACAGTTTCTATACCTGCCACAATCATGGCGCCAACAAGTACCACGGCCATGGGCCCGATATCGGTATCGAAAATTGCAGCTACGCGTTCATTGCGCGAAAACAAGCGCGATACATGTCCCGCAGTCACCGTATTTACTGAAAATAAATCGCCCGGAATAGAAACCATGGTGCGCAATTTGCCGCCGTAGGGCATGTGCACGCGGTGATAATCTTTGGGTGATAAATAAACAGTCGCAAAATCACCATCCGCAAACTCTTGCGCGAGAGCTACATCTCCACCGAGTAATTCCTCAACTGAGTAATCCTGGTCTTTGGCTTGGAATACACGGCCATCAACAATTTTTCCCAGCTGGCTAATTGCGCCGTCTGCAGGGCATACGATGGCAATGGGTTCTTTGCATATAGGGCGAATTCCGGGTTTAAGCTCACGCGTAAAAAAATCATTAAAACAGGCGTAAGCACGGGGATTTTCTTCTGCTGCGAGCGACATATCCACTTGGTAGCGCTTGATGAACCATTCAATAAAGGTGTTTTTAACAAAACTGTTTTGACTGTTGGCAATTTTGCCAACAAAACGTGAGAGTGCATGTTGTGGCACCCAGTGTTGCAACTTAATAAATAACTTATCGTTCATAGCGGCACGGCCTGTTTCAAACTATGTTTTATGCAGTGTTAGAATGCCGCATGGTATCAAAAAGTCTGCTTTAACGCTCTCATATAAACTCAACTAGCTAAAATCTCTGGTGATTGCTGTGCTGCGCTATCAAATTATTCCCGTGACTCACTATCAACAAAACTGCACGCTGCTATGGTGCGATGAAACCCGTGAAGCGGCGGTGGTCGATCCTGGTGGCAATATCGAGCGAATTTTGAGTGTCCTGGTTGAACATAATTTAAGCTTGGTGAAGATTCTATTAACCCACGGCCATCTCGATCATGTTGGCGGTACAGCAGCTTTAGTTGCAGCTATGCAAGCTACATCTGGGTCAACTTTGTTGCCTATTGAAGGGCCTCATAAAGATGATATGTTCTGGATTAATATATTGCCGCAACAAGCGCAGATGATGGGTTTCACCACGCCGCAAAACTTTCAACCCAATGTGTTTTTTGAAGAAGGTGATCAAGTCGGTTTCGGCAATATTCGCTTACAAATTCGCCATTGCCCTGGGCACACACCGGGGCACATTATTTTCTTCCACGCAGAGACCAAACTTGCATTGGTGGGTGATGTTTTATTTAAAGGCTCGATTGGGCGTACAGATTTTCCACGCGGAAATTACGATGAGCTGGTTAATGCAATTCGCACAAAACTTTGGCCGCTCGGCGACGATGTAAAATTTATTCCGGGCCATGGCCCAATGTCGACTTTTGGTGAAGAGCGTTTGAATAACGCCTTTGTTGCAGATAAAAATTTTGGCTGATCCATTGTATAAAATAATGTAATTCCTCTATCGGTGAACGCGTTTGCGCGTATCATTCCGGATTCTTTTCGTTTATTGCGGTCATTTATTACGTGATTACAGATTTATCTTTTTATTTGCTGGCGGTGCCTGTCGTAATACTGGTGGGAATGTCCAAGGGCGGTTTTGGTGGTGGCTTGGGCACGCTTGCCGTTCCATTCCTCTCGCTATTAATTGACCCGCGCCTCGCGGCTGCGATTTTGTTGCCAATTTTATGTGGCATGGACGCGGTGAGTTTGTGGAGTTTTCGCGGTACCTGGGACAAACTCAATCTTAAAATTTTAATGCCGGGCGCTATTCTCGGAACCATCGCCGGTGCGTTAACCTTTAAGGTCACGAATGCCGATATGGTGCGCCTGATTGTAGGCGTGCTTTCCATTTATTTTGTGTGCCATTATTTATGGGGCAAACATTTTCTTGAGTCTTTACAACAGCAAAAAGCCAGCCCGGTGCGCGGAACTTTTTGGGGAACGGTTGCGGGTTATGTCAGCTACATTGCCCACGCAGGTGGCCCTCCTGTTGCCATTTACTTGTTGCCACAACATTTGTCCAAAACCGCTTTGGTGGGCACCACAATTCTGTTTTTCTCTATTATTAACTTTATAAAGCTGATTCCTTATGCTTGGCTGGGGCAGATCAATACGGAGTCTTTTTTGACGTCACTAATTTTGCTGCCGCTTGCACCACTTGGCGTTCAGCTAGGGATTTACCTCCATAATCGTGTTTCAGATCAGGTGTTTTATTGGATAAGCTACGGCTTTTTATTGCTTGCTGGCATCAAGTTGACCTATGAAGGAGTTGCGGCGCTCTGGTAATAACTTGTGTAGATGGCATTTAATGTCTATAACTCATGCTACAAAAGCGTTGTCTTGTGAGCGGTTCGGTTGAAATAGGCTTATTTAAGCGGGTAAAATCAACCTAACACACGAATATTCTAAAAAAGTTTCCTAAAAGGATATCCCAGATGAAAAAAGTCCTCGTAGCAGCACTCGCTCTTTCCGCTGCAGCTTCCTATGCCGATACCGGTTCTTTTGAAGGTTTTTATGTAGGTGGTGGAGTTTCCAGTGTCCGGAACACATGGGATGACAACAAATGGTCCCCGGTTGAAGTTTTCGGTGGCTACAAACTGAGTCCTTGGGTTGGCGGCGAAATTCGCGTTGGCGCATCTTCTGGCGGCGATAGCAAGATCACTAATTACGAATCTATTTACTACCGTACTGAAAGCTCTAACTCAGTAGGTAAAACTTATTTGTTGGTGGGATATACCCACGCAGATGTTGAAGCACAAACTGGCAATTTTAATTTCAACGGTTTTTCTTACGGCGCCGGTGTTGGCTTTGTGATTAGCGAAAAATTCAATTTGAACCTTGAATATAAGGTTTTGGCTAATGCGAAGGGCACCTGGTATCCAGATAAATTCAGTCGCGTTGACGATCTAGACATTAAGCTTAGCTCTGTAAGCGCTACTGTAGATTACCGCTTCTAAGTTTGTTTTAGCTGGGGTGGGCTCAGGTTCGCTCCAGCTCAATACTGTTGGTCCTCGCGTCTCTTCCTCTCATGAACTAGTAAATGCAACGATTGCGTTTACCGCGGCACCTAATTTTATTTCACCACCTTCGATAATTCGCGCTGTAATCCCGCCGTGCCCGCGTACTGCGTTGTAACCGCCTGCACCAAAAGTCGCCTCCATTGCTGAACAGGGATGACATAACCCTGTGTATTCGAGCAAGGCATCTCCTAAACGAAATTGTTTGTCTTTTAGTGCGAGCAAATTAATGCCCGTCACTACCAAATTGCGTCGCAACAGTTCGGGTGGCACTGACTCCTTGCCGAGCATAGATGCAATTGCAGACAAATGTTCGCCCTGAATCAATGTCACCTGGCGTTTGCCGTTTTTGCTGCTGTAGCGGTCACCCGCCAGACCTTTGCCTGCAACAGCTTCAACGCTCGCCAGTTCGATCATAGGTGCTTTGCGCTCGGGCCGAATGCCTATCCAGCTGATACGGCCAACCTGCGGAAGCGTATTAAACAGATCGTGTAAGGATTGACTCATTAGCTAATGTTTCCAAATGGGATCGCGAAGGCCTTGCCGGCATTCCTGGACGTCATTGTCGATAAGATTATTTGGCTTGATGCAATCCCTCAAGCTGCGCAGGTTAGCAATTTCTAACGGAGCTGGTTTATCGCTTGCCCGCAGTTTTTCGTCCAGGGCGCGGCAGGCCGTATCCCTGAATGAAACATTATTGGAGGAAGGATTGTTATTGTATTCGGTAATCCAATAATTGCAGGTGCTTAATAGTTGTTGGACTTGTGGATCGTCATTATCAAGGCTACGTAATTTTTGCGATCTTTTCGGCACGCGAGCGCTTTTGCTGGTTTTAGCCTTGGTGGGATTTGCGTTGCCCGATGCTACCTGAATAGATCCTTCGCGACTGCAACGCACTTTTTTGCTAGTGAGCTCATCACTTTGCATTCGCCAGCGCTCCATTTGTTTGAGGCTGCCACCCTGGCGGCGCAAATCTTCGAGTTTGCGAATTTTGTCCTGAAAAACACTGCAGTCGGCGGCTTCGGCGTTGCTAATTACACTTAAGCCCAAGAGCAAGCATAAAATCCATTTTTGCATATCTATCTCCTTCATCCCTGGTGATGTTTTGTGCAGGGCCTATCTTATTGCAAGATTCTCCTTTCTTCCAGAGGGCTAGCTTGTCGGAAGTCACATCTTGACTATTGGGATGCGCTGGCCAGGTCGAGGCTTGTTAGCTTGCATATCCCAAAAGCTAATTAGTGGATATTGGATGAATTACTATGAAATAAATAATTCATAAATTTCAGCGCCTAAAAAGTCCATTTCCAAAAGCTGTAATAAATTCTTCCTGATTGCGCCCGACGTTATGTAAAACTATGTGGTTGACTCCCATGGATTCAATTTTGTTAATTAATCGAATGAAGTGGTCAACACTGTTAGAGATGGGAATGGTAGAGGCAACCTTTTCAGGGGAAATATCCTTCGCGGCATTATCGAAGTCTGCAACTGATCTGAGTTCTGCGAGCTTTAGCTTATCAATACAATCAAATCGCCATTGATGGTGTGCTTCGGAGTGGGCGAGTTGTTCATCTTGCGCAAAAGAAAAAGTGAGTTTCACGTGAACAGGCTTTCCTTCTCCACCATTACTGCAAAACGCTGCGATGATTTCTTCGAGTCGCCCTTCAGGTTGATAGGTTGTCAATAATCCATCGGCCCAGCTACCAGCCCATGCCGCAGTTTCCTTACTTAAAGCCGCGCACATAATTGATGGGGTTGTTGCCGGACGTGTGTAGAGTTTTGCACGATGCACATTTACTAACCCTGTGTGCGTCACTTCCTCGCCAGCAAGCAAACGTTTGATAATTTGTGCACATTCCAGCAAGCGTTGATTGCGAATGGGTTTTTCGGGCCATGCATCTCCCGTAATACACTCATTCAAGGCTTCACCACTGCCTAAAGAAATACCAAGCCGGTTTGGATACATCTGTAAAAGCGTACCAATTGCTTGTGCAACTATTGCGGGGTGGTAACGCTGGCCTGGTGCTGTGATCACACTAAACGGAAATTGCGTTGCCTCCATTGCTGCGCCCAACCAGCTAAACACGTAACCACTTTGCCCCTGGCGTTCACTCCACGGGTGGAAATGGTCAGATGAGTGACATCCATGAAATCCTGCTTGTTCGGCCAACTTTACGTAGGCGAGTAAATCCGATGGTGAAAATTGTTCGTGAGATGCGTGATAGGAAAGGATGGCCATTTATTTACCTGTTTCGTCGTGCGGTGCATCAACCGGTTTTGATTCTGGCGATCCTTTTTGACGTAAATAAATGGAAAAGAAAACGATGGCAGCTACAGATAAAAATTCGCTTTGCCAATTCTGGAGTGATTCAAACCAAAAACGATTTTCGATGAGTGTTTGAAAGAGAGTGAGGGATTTATGTTCTTCCTCATTAATTTCCAACATGGTGCCGTAGGCGTGGAAAAAAAACGATGCAAGAAATAATGCGGTAAAAGTCAAACTTAACGAATTTTTATAAACTGTTAAATACATGCCCCCTTTTTTTACCGGCCAAGGGGCATTTTCGTGGGGGGTGGGTTCTCGATCAACTTCTTCCGGTTCATCAAGACTTTTCGATTCGGCAGAACCTTGTTGGTAGAGGAATACCGTAAAAAATACGTACATCCCCATTTGCAAAAATTCACTTTCCCAATTTTCAAAAGTAGATTGGATAAAGTGCCCCGATTGCAAATATTCCTTAAAGCTTAAGGGCACTAATTGTTTTTCATAGCGCTCTTCCTGGTTCTCTTTGTATCCCGTGTATGCTTGCCCGATTAAAGACAAGGCCATAAACAAAAAGAAAACAATCAGTAACCCATTTCGCTTAAAGAAACCGTGATTTTTAGTCATTCGATACAATCTCCATCACCACTTAAAAAACGTTGGTAGTATTCGGGAATAGAACGGATCGCGTGCATGGCTGCCAAATAGCGAACATGATTTCGCTCACCATCAAATTTAATTGTTTCGCTTAGAATTTTGTTGGTGTCATCTCCAAGTGCGTAAGCGAAACATACAACACCATTAAGTTCGTCATTTGATTCGGCAGTGCCCGTAATCGCAACCGAAAAATTGGATTGGCTTCGTTTTAAAGCGCCAACAGCCATTTCACGCGCAACCTCTTCACTCGTCAGTCCAAAAGTTTTTATGGTTTGCAAGTTCACATCAAGACAGTGATTTTTTGCATGTTCGGTGTAAACAACAAAACCTGTATCCAGAACAGACCCACAACCAGGCACGTCAGCTAATAAAGATGTAACCATTCCCGCGGTGCACGATTCAGCAGTCGTTAACATAAGGCGATGTTCACATAAAAAGTCAATTACATCCTCAATTGAATTCAATTTATAAAACTCCAAAAGTTTATTGACGTTTAATTAATTGTTGAATGTAAAAATACCGAATATAAAAAGATTGCGCGCCAACCTTAAACAGTTCCGTTCGTTGGCGAACGATACTCTGCTAGCAGGCTTGTTAGGGTCATATGAACTAAATTGATGGTCGAATTTCATTGAGCAATTTACGGCTTACAAAACTTTTCGGGAGAATCTTATGGCACCGCAAACTGAAACTTACGTACTAATTACCGGGGCAACAAGCGGCATTGGTTATGAGCTTGCAAAAGTGTTTGCTGCAAACGCATATAACTTAATAGTGGTAGCTCGCACAGCGAGTCGCCTTGAAGATGTCGCTGTAGAACTCTCCACCGACTATGGCGTTAAAGTAATAGCTCTCGCTAAAGATTTATTTGAACGACAAAGTCCGTTTGAATTGTATGAGGAGATTAAAGCCAGAAATTAGCATGTTGATATTTTGGTAAATGATGCGGGCCAGGGTTTGTATGGTCGCTTTGTTGATACGGATATCAATAAGGAGTTGGATATCATTCAGTTAAATATTAGCGCCTATGTTGTCCTTACCAAATTGTTCCTGCGCGATATGGTTTACCAGCAAAGAGGAAAAATTTTGAATGTAGCTTCCATTGCGGGCAAGGTTCCTGGTCCATTCCAATCGGTTTATCACGGTACTAAAGCATTTGTTCATTCGTTTACCGAAGCTGTTCGCGCTGAGATTGCAGATACCGGCGTTACCATAACGTCTCTATTGCCTGGCGCGACTGATACTGATTTTTTTAACAAAGCACATATGGAAGATTCAAAAATTCTTGATACGGAATTGGCTGACCCCGCCAAGGTCGCACTAGACGGTTTTAACGCGTTAATGGATGGCGACGATATGGTTGTTTCCGGATTTAAAAATAAAGCGCAAGTTGCCATGAGTAATATCACGCCTGACAGTGTCGTGGCGAAACAGATGTTAAAACAACAAGAGCCGCGCGATTCGCATTAATAGTTTATGTTTCGATTGGAGATATTAGATGAAAAGCCAAAAAGATATACCCGAAGAACCTTTCGATCCTGATTCAGAGCCTCCTGTTGAGAGTGACGAGCTAGATTTTTCCACTGACGAAGAGCAATCCTTTAACCAGCTTTCGCCAGAACTGGATTCAACTGAAACGGAAATAATAAATGAAGACGATACTCAACCTATAGATATGTCGGATGATCTTGAACCGGAAGATTTAATTAATGAAGATGGTGCTTGTTCGCCGAGAGAACCTTCTGCAGATCTTCCCGCTGATGAGGACTTAACAATCGTTGATGCCGATGAAATAGGTGCAGGATATGGATTAGATGAAGCTGAATTAGCGCATGTAAAACCCTTAGATGGAAAGCCTTTGGATGGAAAGCCGGAGCCATAAATAGGTTTTGGTCGGATGTAAATTAACAGTAGCAGTTTTATAAAACTAACTATGCCATCCCTGGCTAGTGGTAATTAGGCTTGTCCGGCCATTAATTCTTCTTTGCGCTCTAATAATTGCGCGCCTAATTCAATTAAATCCAGTTTGGATGATTCTTTGGCTTTGGGAAATATTTCATTTTGTTCTTCTTTGACATGATGCTTAACATATTCGCTTAATACTTTCACTTTTGCATCAAACAATTCACCGTCAGGTTCAACGCCCTCAATCTGAGCGATCAGGCTTTTTAAAGTCGCATGTTCTACTGCAGCTTCCGGAATTAACTCTTTATCTTTTAATGCTAATTTTACAGCAGGATAAAATATCTCCTCTTCTATCTGCGCATGTACGGTCAGTGCCAGGCAAATCTTTGATACCAGCTCCTTCTTTTTGGCAGATGATCTAACGGATTCATATTCATCAAATAAGTCGTTAACTTCTTTGTGGTCCGCGCGAAGTAGCGCAGTTGCATCTTTTGCTTTTGAAGTTCGGATGCTTTCAAATTTTTTTGCAGTAGCTACCATGGTCATTCTCCAAAATATAAACAAGAGTGGGACACCTGAGTTGGTGGAGTGAGCATAATAGGAATATAGGGATGTGGAATCAGTTCGTTAACACACTAAGATGAAGCATATGAGTATTTAGGATTTATAAAAATTTAGTGTCTGCAAATATATTTTCCATCCTTAGAATTTCTATATTTATTTTGGTAGTTTATTTTTATCAGAATTTATCCAGTATAAATGAATGCCCTTAACCCATGCTGCGGTGTAAGCAAAAGTCAAACCGAAAATTCCCCATTTTTCCGCATTGAAACTTTCGTAAAACCAAAAAGGCTGACCTGCCAACCCAAAAATACACGCATATTTTCGTAATTCCATTTTTTCAGTTTGGCTGAGAAATATCGCAGCTACGCCGGTAATGGCAATAATGAATTGTGCGAACATTGAATATAAGCCCGTTAATTGTGGTTGTGAACTATCGAATAAAAATGGCACTGAATAAAACCATTTTAAAAATAGCTATATTTTTGTTTCGATAATGAACACCACCATAGCGATCAAATACCGATGTTATCGTTCGCCAACGTACAGAGATGAAGTGTCTTGCTTTGCATTATGTGGTGAGTATTTACAACAACAATTTTTCTGCTCGATTACGCACGTTTTAAATTTTTTCCTTCCAGCTTTTAGCTAAATAGCTAACGAAAATGCAGGTTTAGATGATAAGAACCTTAGATGAGTTTTTATCCTTTCATTCTTCAAATATTTAGGAGTTGTAGCATGCCAAATCAAGAAACGACATTGGAAGAAAGTTTAGCGGGAGCAGGTTCAGTATTGAGTTCAGTTTCCGGTCCATCCACTGATAATTCACCAGATAGTCTTGGAGCGGAAACGTCGGTTGGCGTTCGCCTGTTGGAAAAAGTAACTGAAGGTAAAAAATTGGCTGCTGCAATACCGGCAAATGAAAACAAAGCGAATGAATATGGCGAAGCAGCTCGCTGTCCATACACTGGTGCTACAGCCGAGCCTGCCTCTGCATCAGCAACAGCGAGTACTTCTTCGGAAATAATTGCGTCAGAAAAAGTTGGTAGTGGCGAACCAATCATAGGTGAGAATCCAACGGTTGCTCCCCTGGATCGTGTACGGGTTGATGCCTCTGATCAAGTCTTGACAACAAACCAGGGCGTTGCCGTTGCAGATAACCAGCATTCATTAAAAATTGGCTTGCGTGGCCCAACCGCCATGGAAGATTTTATTTTAAGGGAAAAACTAACGCACTTTGATCATGAGAGAATCCCTGAACGCGTTGTTCATGCGCGCGGCTCCGCAGCTCACGGCTATTTTGAAACCTACGAATCTTTAACTGATATAACACGTGCAAATTTATTTTCTGAAGCAGGAAAACGCACACCGGTTTTTGTGCGTTTTTCTACAGTGGCAGGTGAGCGTGGCTCTGCTGATACTGTGCGTGATGTCCGTGGATTCGCCGTGAAATTCTACACCGACGAAGGCAATTGGGATTTGGTGGGAAATAATATTCCCGTTTTTTTTATTCAGGATGCGATGAAGTTTCCTGACGTTGTACACGCCGTAAAGCCCGAACCGCATCATGCTATGCCGCAGGCTTCAAGCGCCCATGATACATTTTGGGATTTTGTTTCGCTAACGCCTGAGTCAACTCACATGTTGCTGTGGCAAATGTCAGATCGCGCTATTCCGCGCAGCTATCGCACTATGCAAGGTTTTGGTGTGCATACCTTCCGCTTGGTTAATGCAGCAGGCGAGTCGGTATTTTGTAAATTCCACTGGACGCCGCTTGCAGGCACACATTCATTAGTCTGGGATGAAGCCGTTAAAATTAGCGGTGCTGATCCAGATTTCCATCGCCGTGATTTGTGGGAAGCAATTGAAGCTGGCGAATTTCCAGAATGGGAGTTGGGGCTGCAATTATTTACGGAAGAACAGGCAAATAGTTTTCCGTTTGATGTTTTAGATCCCACCAAAATTGTGCCAGAAGAATTAGTACCTGTTACGCGAGTTGGCAAAATGACATTGAACCGCAACCCGGATAATTTTTTTGCAGAAACTGAGCAGGTGGCATTTTGCACTGCGCACATAGTTCCGGGAATTGATTTTACTAATGATCCGCTTTTGCAAGGCCGCATTCATTCCTATTTGGATACGCAGCTCACTCGTTTAGGTGGGCCCAATTTTCACGAAATCCCAATTAATTCGCCAATAGTGCCTGTCTTTAACAATCAACGCGATGGATTTCATCGTCAGGCTATTCATCGTGGTCGCGTTAATTATGAGCCTAATTCCTTGGCAGGTGGATGTCCGTTTCAAGCAGGTATTGCCGGTTTTAGCAGTTTTCCCGAAACTATTACCGAAGATAAAGTTCGCGGCAAACCGGAATTATTTGCAGATCATTATTCGCAAGCGCGTTTGTTTTGGCAAAGCCAATCAGTTGCAGAACAGCTTCATATTATTGCAGCGTTTCGTTTTGAATTATCGCGGGTGCAATTTCCGGCGATTCGCCAGCGAGTCTTGTCTTTATTAGTCAACGTAGATCCGATACTTGCCGAGGGCGTTGCAGATGGGTTAGGAATTGATTTGCCTGCGCCTGCCCCCTTGGCAACAAATTTGCCAACGCCAAATTACGAACCTTCACCGGCCTTGTCATTGTTGGCGCGCCCTGGGCAAACACGTATTCGTACACGTCGCATCGCAATTTTGGTAGGAAATGGTGTTGATGCAGAAAGTATTGCGCCAATTTATGAAGATCTTTTGGAAGACGGCGCTGTGCCTCGCATAGTTGGCTCACGTCTTGGAAAAGTGACCACCGCAGATGGGAAGCTGTTGGATGTAGAGATTTCCCTCGAAGCTGGTCCTTCGGTTTTATACGATGCAGTCGTAATTGCAGCCGGAGAAAGTTCTGTGCAGGCGTTAACAAGAGATGCGCACGCTTTGGATTTTTTACGCCAACAATACAGACACTGCAAACCTATTCTGGCTTTAGGTGCAGCTGACCAGCTATTTGCAAAGGCTGATATTTTGAAAACCTTACCCGATGGAACTGATGATCCCGCCATAATTTTTGCAGGCATGGCTGAGCTAACCGCCGGGTTAGAAGAGTTTAAAAATGCTTTGGCGAATCATCGTTCGTTTGCAAGGGAAATGGATCCACCTATTGTGTAATTACAATCCAGTGCTTGTATGTGAAGCTTAATTTTTAGCATCACGTACAAGTACTGGATTGGTTAATGGAGTGGAAATATGTTTGGTTTTTCTGCACTTGAATTGGCGCGAATGCAATTCGCCTTTACCATTTCCTTTCACATTATTTTTCCCGCCATCACCATAGGGCTCGCAAGTTACCTCGTTGTGCTTGAAGCATGTTGGTTGCGCACCAAGCGCGAAGTTTACCGCGACCTTTATCATTTCTGGCTAAAAATATTTGCCGTTAATTTTGGGATGGGCGTGGTGTCTGGAATTGTAATGGCCTATCAATTTGGAACTAACTGGAGTTTTTTTTCCGATTTCGCCGGCAGCATCACGGGCCCTTTATTAACTTATGAAGTCCTCACCGCATTTTTTTTGGAAGCAGGTTTTCTGGGCGTAATGCTTTTTGGTTGGAACCGCGTTGGGCCGGGCTTACATTTTATGTCTACCGCAATGGTTGCACTTGGCACTCTCGTATCGGCTACCTGGATCCTCGCGTCCAATAGTTGGATGCAAACACCGCAAGGTTATGAAATTGTTGATGGGCGCGCAGTTCCTGCCGATTGGTTGAAAGTTATTTTTAATCCTTCATTTCCTTATCGCTTGATGCACATGAGCGTTGCTGCTTTTCTTGCAACAGCATTATTTGTTGGTGGTTCTGCCGCTTGGCATCTACTGCATGGTAATGACGGCAAACCGATTCGAAAAATGTTCTCAATGAGCATGTGGATGTTACTGTTGGTCGCGCCTGTACAAGCTGTTATTGGCGACTTTCACGGTTTAAATACCTTGGAACATCAACCCGCAAAACTTGCTGCAATTGAAGGTCATTGGGAAAACGAAGGTGAAGAGGGAACGTCTTTAATTTTATTTGGCTGGCCAGATATGGAAGCCGAAACCGTACATTACAAAGTTGAAGTGCCGCGCTTGGGCAGTTTGATTTTAACGCACACCTGGGATGGAAAAATTCCGGCGTTAAAAGATTTTCCACGCGAAGATCGCCCCAATTCCACCATTGTGTTTTGGTCATTTCGAATAATGGTGGGCCTCGGATTGTTAATGATTGTTCTCGGCATTTGGAGCGCATGGCTGCGCTACCGCCAAACCTTATATATCAGTAAACCTTTTTTATACTTCTCTATGTGGATGGGGCCTGCTGGAATTATCGCCATTTTAGCGGGTTGGTTTACCACAGAAATCGGACGACAACCTTGGACGGTTTACGGTGTATTTCGTACGGCAGATTCAGTCTCTCGCCTTGATGCTACCCAAGTAGGTTTAACGCTGATTATTTTTATTGTGGTTTATTTTGCTGTCTTCGGTACGGGCATCGCTTATTTATTGCGACTCATTCAAAAAGGCCCACAAGTCAACGAAGGCAAAGAACCGAATGTTGGTGGTGTTGGTGAAAATCGCACGCCTATGCGTCCATTATCTGCAGCGAAAAAATCTGACCGCGATGATGCCAGTGCAGCAGACAATCCACTCGACCACAAGGAGACCTGATCATGGGAGTTGAGCTTTCTGTCATTTGGGCCGTGATCATTTTATTTTCCATCATGATGTATATCGTTATGGATGGCTTCGATTTAGGGCTTGGAATTTTATTTCCCTTTTTTAAGGATAAAGAAGAGCGAGACATAATGATGCATACGGTGGCGCCCGTGTGGGATGGCAATGAAACTTGGCTGGTATTGGGTGGGGCAGGGTTGTTAGCTGCATTTCCACTTGCTTACTCGGTGATTTTAAGTGCGCTTTATTTACCTATTATTTTTATGTTAATCGGTTTGATTTTTCGCGGGGTTGCTTTTGAATTTCGTTTTAAAGCCTTGGATCACGAACGCCATTTTTGGGACAAGGCATTTATTGGCGGTTCGCTCTGTGCCACGTTTTTTCAAGGCGTAACCTTGGGCGCCTATATTCAAGGATTGCCTGTGGTTGATCGCGCTTATGCTGGCGGGCCGCTGGATTGGCTTTCGTGGTTTTCTGTTTTTACTGGCCTTGGTTTGGTTGTTGCGTTTGCGTTATTGGGCAGCACTTGGCTTATTCTGAAAACGGAGGGCGAATTGCAGGAGCGTGCTCATAAGATTTCAATTTATTTAACATGGCTCCTACTTGCTACGATTATTGTGATCAGTATTTGGACGCCGTTGTCCGATGAAAAAATTGCCGCACGTTGGTTTAGTTTCCCTAATGTTTTTTGGTTTTCGCCGGTTCCTTTGTTGGTGGGTATATTTACCTTCCTACTTATACGCTCCGTTAAATATCGTCACCACATACGGCCTTTTGTTTTTACGTTGGGCCTTGTTTTTCTGGGGTACAGTGGGCTGGGCATTAGCTTGTGGCCTAACATCATTCCCCCCGGAGTTTCGATTTGGCAAGCGGCCGCGCCGCCGCAAAGTCAGGGATTTGTGTTGGTAGGTGCACTTTTTATTATTCCGATTATTTTGGTGTACACCTTTTGGGCCTACTACGTATTCCGGGGGAAAATTAAACCCGGCATGGGGTACAACCATTAATGGACAAACCAAAAATAAATATTCCACCCAATGACGAGCCTCAGGATTTTTCCTGGTGGAGCCGAGTGGCATGGTTGGTGGGGATTTGGGCAATGAGTGTTGTAGTGCTGGGAATAGTTGCGTTTGCAATTAGAAAATTAATGACAGCGGCGGGAATGTCTAGCTAAAAATTTTTGATTTTTACTTTAATAAAATCCATACGGGAGCGTGATCGCTACTTTTTTCCCAGCCGCGCACATCCTTATCCACCTGGCAATCGAGTAAGCGCTTTTTTAATTTCGGACTCAATAAAAAATGGTCAATGCGCAAGCCTGCGTTACGTACATAGGCGTTGCGAAAATAATCCCAAAAAGTATAAATGGTTTCTTCTGGATGCAATTTTCTTAAAGCATCTGTCCAACCTTGCGCAACCAATTCGTGGAAAGCCTGGCGAACTTCAGGCCGAAATAATGCGTCATCTAACCAGCGTTCTGGTTTATACACATCCAGCTCCGTGGGCATAACATTGTAATCGCCAGCTAAAACAACAGGAGTATTTGATTTAAGTAAATCTGCCGCATGGCGCTTCAGGCGCTCAAACCATAAGAGTTTGTAATCAAATTTAGGGCCTGGTGCAGGATTGCCATTCGGCAAATAAAGGCAGCCGATAATAATTCCATTTACAGCAGCTTCAATATAACGGCTGTGCAAATCCTCGGGGTCGCCCGGCAACCCGCGTCGTACTTCCAGCGGCTTGCCTACACGCGAAAGAATAGCCACACCGTTCCAACTTTTTTGGCCGTGCCAAATGGCTTCATAACCACGCTCTTTAAGTATTGCCTCCGGAAATTTTTCTTGCGGTGCCTTTAATTCTTGGAGACAAACTATATCGGGCTCGGATTTTTCAAGCCAGTTTAACAAAACAGGTAAACGAGCATTAATGCCGTTCACGTTGTAGGTTGCTATTTTCATAGTGCGAACAAATAAAAAGTCTATGCAGATTATTTTTAAAGCTTGCCTTTTTTATCTTGTGATTTTCTTTCCTGATATTTAATTCCCTTTAAATGTTTTTCACGCGTCTCAGGGTCATTAATATCGATATCGTCAGTTTGGTCGCCGCCTTCCATTCGCTCTTTGGGGCCGTTGCCGCGATCATTGGCGTGCTCGTAATCTGTATCTTTTGTGGACGACATAGGTCCTCCTTATGGTTTGGATTATTTCGTAAATTTTAAGTTCTTGAATCTTCCGTGACTAAAAATTCCAATCCTTCACCAGGGTCTTCTTCGCCGCAAACTGCCATAGCTTCGGGGCTGGCTGCTTCAGCTTCTCGCTCAGACAACACAAAGTTTTGTTCCGGCGAAAAATCGTTTTTAACATTTACATTGTCAACGTATGGTTTTTCGGTGGCGTTTTGTTTGGGTGCTATGGGTTCTAAATAAGTCATTGCGGCTCTCCCATTGTTGTAAAACTTTATTTTATGTAATCGCCATTTTTAAGACGGTACGTTGCCTAACTCTTTGGTTGAAGGTGAGGTTGCATATTTATCTAAGCGGATAGGGGAACAATGCTTGTTTGGCTTAGATGCTTATCGGCAGACTTCATATTTCCAGATTGATATTTGACCTCTGTATTTAAGTGTGTATACTGTGTATATGAAATTTGGATTCCTATTCTCCCAAACCGACACCCGGCCCATGTATCAACAGATCATGGAGCAGATTACGCAGCGAGTTGCTGTGGGCGATTGGCCGCCTGGAACTCCCTTGCCGTCCATTCGGGAGCTGGCGATAGATACTAAAGTCAGCATCATTACGGTTAAGCGAGCCTATCTGGAGTTGGAGCGGGAAGGAGTGATTGCTACTCAGCAAGGTAAAGGTTGTTGGGTAAAAGATTCTCTCGATATGAATGCGCTACAGCGGGAGGAGTTAATTCAGCACGTGCAGCAAGCCGGCAAATTGGCGAAGTCGCTTTCCATAACGGAAGACGAATTGGCGCAAATGATAAAAAAATATCTTTAACACGGAGTTAAACGCATGAGCTTGTCTGACGCGGCCACACCGCTTGCCATTGAGTGTAAGGGCATCACTAAAAATTATCCGCATTTTAGGTTGCAGAATGTAGATCTCGCTTTTGAGCAGGGTACGGTAATGGGTTTGGTGGGACCAAACGGAGCGGGCAAGTCGACTATTTTGCGCATTGTGATGGGATTAATCGCTCCCGACAGCGGCTCTGTAAACGTATTGGGGCGCACTATGCCCTCGGAGCAATTAAAGGCGAAGCGCGATATAGGTTTTATTGCAGAAGACATGCGTCTTTATGAAAGTGAGACCATTGAGTTTCACATGAATTTTATTAAATCCATTTTTGATTCCTGGGATGCGGAATACGCAAAACATTTGCTGAAACGTTTTGATTTAAATAAAGCACAAAAAGTAAAAGGTTTGTCGCACGGGCAGCGCGTTAAGGCAACTTTGTTGCTGGCATTAGCGCGTCGACCCAAACTGTTGGTATTTGATGAGCCAACCACAGGTTTGGATCCAGCAGTAAGAAAAGAAGTGCTGGATGCAATGATGAATGCGCTTTCCGATGAAACCCATTCAATTTTATTTTCTTCGCACAATACGCTGGATATAGAACAAATCTCCGATTACATCACGTTTATCTACGGTGGTCAGGTTGTTGAGTCGCGTAACAAAGAAGATTTTATCGATGGTTGGCGTCGCTTGCGTTTAACAAATATGCACAATAACCGGTTGCCACAACTGCAAAATATTACCGACGTACAACAAAATGGTCGCCTGTGTACGCTTACGGTAAATAATTACGAAGATTCAATCCCCGAACAGCTCACAAGCGCAGGCTTAATGGTTGATGCAATTGAGCGTCTCACGCTGGAAGAAATATTCCTGAGTAATGTTCACCATGCCAAATCAAATAAAAAAATGGAGCTTGCGCGATGAGTACTTCAATAATACCCCAGCTCGTCATCAAGGATTTGTTGATAACACGAAAAATTATTTTAATTTTTTGTGCAATAAATATCTTATTCATTGCAATTGTTGGTGTGCTCTTCGGGCGCGTCCCCAACTGGGCTTTTGTTAATCTTGCTTTTGTCTTGTTGGTGGCGCCGCTTTTTACCTGCGGGATGGTGCTAGTTTTCAGAACAATCGTAATGGAAAAAGTAAAAGCTACACAGCCGTTTATTATGAGCCTTCCTGTTACTGTCAAAGAATTTACTGCGGCAAAATTATGGGTAAATCTTCCAATATTTTGCGCGCTCTGGGTTTTAAGCTGTGGTGTAACCTTTTACTTTGCTTTTTGGCTGGGTGTTTTTCCTTATGGAACACTGCCTTTTGTCACAATGATATTTCTGGGTGCTTTGCTAGCGTACATCTGTATTCTCAGTGCCAGTCTGATATTTCAGTCCCACGGTATTACGATTATTTCAATACTATTATTTGAATTAGCTACGTCCGCATATTTATGGATTCTTGTATACCTTAAACCCATTGCAAATCATATTTATGGCCCGGTTAGTGTATGGAACTCAACGGCTATTACGGTAATAGCTTCACAAATCTTCGCGGCGATATTCGTGATATTAATGACAATATACATACAAAATAAAAAGCGTGATTTCATTTAGTAAGCGTGAAAACTATGAATAGGCGAATTTGTTTACTCTTACTTGTGCCGCTTCTTTTTATAAAAGATGTAACTGCCTGCACAATTTTTACGGCAGTACAAGGTAAGACAGTTTTATTCGCTGCCAACGAAGATCAAACCTCTAACAACTCCTACCTGATTGTAGACCCAACAGGAAAATACGGTGTTGTATTTTTTGCAACCCCAACCGATGATTTGCCATTGGTTATGCAAATGGGTATTAATGAAAAGGGGCTGAGTTACAGCATAAACGCCATTGCGAGCGAAGATCTAAGTCGCGCGCCCAATGCCATTCCGCAAAAAGAATGGGCACTGGTGGCGTTGATGCGTGAATCAAGCACGGTCAAGGAATTGCTGGATAAATTTTTTGCTTACGATTGGGGAAATTCCATCGCATACCAAATCCATCTTGCTGATAGTACTGGCGATGCCGCCGTCATTCATCCGGGTGATGATGGAAAACTTACTTATACTTCTATAGATAAAAGTAAAGGCTACCTTGTTTCAGCTAATTTTAATGTGCGTGATGCGGGGCTTAAAAAATATTTACCCGGTAGGTACAAAGCTGCAGACAATGAATTAAAAAAATTATCTGGCGAGAATGCTCTTACACAAGCGTACATGACATCTATATTGGATAAAACTCATCAGAGCGGCGGCTGGATTGTTCCTTTCAGATCTATTTTTTCCGTCGTATTTGATTTGCATACACTAGATATCACCTTGTATTACGAGAGTAAATTCGACAAACCATACAAGCTCAATGTTCACTCAGAACTTGCAAAGGTTCAGGGAAATATCCATGAGCGAAAAATAATTCCCTTGCCAGATGTTCTGGCGTCACTTGAAAAGCACTAGTTAGATGGCTTCGCACACTCGAAAAACATCTGCATTTATTAATAGTCTTCGCATAATCATGCCCATTATTGCCATTGTCTGTTTGATCCTATTTGTGCCCTGGCTTGCAGGTTGCGCTTATCTGTCGCCCTTGCCAGATACGGTTCAGGAGCAGGTTGATAAGGCAGTAAATTATGATTTGGATGGCGTTATTGTGTATGTAGATAAAAAAGGCCAAGCTCCTCAGTTTTATTCTGCGGGTTGGAAAAATAGAGAAAATAAAATACCTGCAGACCCGCACGCGTTGTTCAAAATTGCTAGCATCAGCAAGTTATACATAGCCGCCGCTGCGGCAAAACTTGTGAGCAGTAAAAGCCTGGCCTTGGATAAAACTCTGGCGGATTATTTGCCAGAATTGAAAGGGCGAATTCAAAACGCAGATAAGATTACGTTAAAAATGATGCTACAGCATCGCAGTGGTATTCCTAATTATATTGATGATCCAAAATTTCCGTGGGCTAATTTGCCAAGGGATGTGGATGGATTACTAAAATATGGTTTAGATAAGCCTGCTGATTTCAATCCTGATAGCCGTTATAAATATTCCAATACCAATTATTTATTAATCGGCATGATTTTGGATAAGGTCTTGGGTTATAGCCACCACCAATATATTAAAAATGAAATTCTCGATCCGCTTAAATTAACACACACCTTTAGTTTGTTAAGCGAGGTGGATCTGAAGGATGTGGTTAGCGGTTATTTTATTGGTTATGTACCTGATTTAAAGACTGCAAATCATATAGGTGCTGGCGGTTCCATGATAGCGACAGCGCAGGATGTGGGAATTTTTTTGCGAGCGCTAAATGATGGTTCACTGCTTAATAAGGAAGAGCAAAAAATTTACTCTTCTATCTATGTATATGAACACACAGGGTTGTTACCAGGCTATTCGAGTATCGCGCGCTATCACAAAGATATTGATACGGTCGTAATCCAGTTTGTGAATACCAGTGGCGGAAATTCCTGGATGATAACGGAGATAATTTATAATCGTATTATTCGGATTCTACATCAACATTAATTTTTTCTAATTGATTCGAATGACTAGCTCGCCTGTTAATCAGACGAGCTAAGTTGCAATTAGTTAATGGAGCATATGTGGGTGACGTAGCTTAATTCCACGTTGCAGTAAGGCATCAATTTGGGGTTGGTTCAGTTCCATTAAAAAAGCGTGATAAGCGCTACGCACTTTTCTATCTGGAACTAAAGCGCTGCTTTGAATTAAATCCAAAATTCCATTTTCCTCAGCAAGCCTGTGGCGTTCACCGGTGTAGTGATAGTACTGGCTGCCCAATCGCTGTAAACGAAAAATTGCGGTTTGTGAAAAAATTAACGCGTTCATAGAAGTTCCTCTGACGTTAAAAATCTTACTTAGCCGCCGCGATTCTATAAAACGTTTATAATATGTTCCGTTCCCAAGCGCACATATAAAAAATAATTGCGCAAAAAAATAGTGAAGATTAAGGCGTCAGTTTTCAATATTAATGAACTGGGCGGCCCAATTGTTTTAGAGCGGTAAGGCGCGCAACATAACTTATTTTAAAAATGGCAGCCATAATTACAAAAAGAATGTGAAGGAATACCAGCATTGGTATGGCGAATCCCAAATCTATACCGTAGATCAAGTAAATCACAATCAAAGAAATAATTAATGTAGCAGCCATGCTCCGATGCGCGATGTTTAGTAGGGCGGAGGGCTTCATTGAATTCTCCTGTAGTTGCAGGTAAATTTGAATCTAAAGTCGCGTTACAAATTGAGCTGTTCAAGTTTGTGACTATGTTGATTACTTAAAGTTTTAGCGCACCCTATTGTCGCCTCATTACATTTTTTCCAATAAAATATGTTAATGTGCGAACAGACAGTTGATCAGTATTCAAATATTTTTCAAAGCTTAATGGAATATTCCTGTTTATTAACGTCTTCCGCTTTGGAGAATGATTATGCAATTGCCACAGACTAATCGCCGGGTGTCAGAAAATACCTCACCAAGTGTTAATGCAAAAATTCAACAAGAGATTGCTAAGTCAGTACAATTTTACCGCGTCAACCCGCAGCTAATTTCCGAGCGTTTGGATGAGCTTGATAATGAGTGGGATATTGAAAGGGTGCTCGAAACTAATGCCTCCAGTTTAATTGTTGCAAGTAGTCTTCTAGGCGTTGTCGCGAGCAGAAAATTTTTCGCTGTACCATTCGTGGTTGGTGCTTTTCTATTGCAGCATGCCTTGCAGGGCTGGTGCCCACCGCTGCCAATTTACGTCGATTGGGTTATCGCACAACGAATGAAATTCAGCAGGAGCGTAGCGCATTAAAATGCATTCCTCGTAGTTCGCTTTCGCATTAATAGTCTGTTGTGGCTTGGCAACTTTTAATTACATCCGTTAACCTTAATTTTTAAAATGGAGAGCAGACATGGCAACCCCAGCTAAAAACACAATTTGCCTTTGGTTCAATAACGACGCTGAAGAAGCTGCCCGTTTTTACGCCGAGACTTTTCCAAACTCGTCAGTAGGTACGCTGTATTACGCCCCGGGCGATTATCCATCAGGGCAGAAGGGCAATCTTTTGACGGTTGAATTTACCGTGCTGGGTATCCCGTGTATTGGGCTTAACGGTGGCCCCATATTCAAGCACAGCGAAGCATTTTCATTCCAGGTAGCAACTAATGATCAAGCTGAAACTGATCGTTACTGGAATGCAATTGTTAGCAATGGCGGCCAAGAAAGTGAATGCGGTTGGTGTAAAGATAAGTGGGGTATTTCCTGGCAAATCACACCTGTTGCATTGATTGAAGCTATAAGTGATCCCGACCCTGCAGTAGCAAAGCGTGCCTTTGATGCAATGATGCAAATGGCAAAAATTGATATCGCTAAAATTGAGGCTGCACGCAAGGATTCCAATCAATAGTGTGAAACTTGCTGATTATTTTATTTACTCAGATTTTTAAAATTCTTAGATATTTATGTCACAAATACCAAGGATGTTTCGTCTCCAAAAAGATATTATTAGTTTTATAAGAATTTGGAGATTAAGTGATGTTGACCCTTCCCGAGCGCGCCCTGCGCTATGATCGCGAACACTCGCGCAACCTGCGCGCCTTGGCTTATCGCATGCTCGGCTCGCGCAGTGAAGCCGAAGATATAGTACAAGAGGCCTGGCTGCGCTGGGCTGAGGTTGATGAAACCTTAATCCAACATGCGGGGGCATATCTTTCACGTTTAGTAACTAACTTGTGTTTGGATAAATTGAAATCAGCCTCTGCCCGGCGCGAGCAATATGTCGGTGTCTGGCTACCTGAACCATTGTTGGATCAAGAGTTAGGTTGGTCGCTTGGCCCAGAGGAGCGGGCCGAGTTTGCGCATGATGTATCTGTAGCTTTTATGCTTGCATTGGAACGACTCTCGCCCTTGGAGCGCGCCGCTTTTTTATTGCATGATGTGTTTGATTTGGATTTTGAGGAGATAGGAAAGCGGCTGGAACGTAGCCCATCTGCGTGTAGACAATTGTCCAGCCGAGCGCGCAATCATGTTAAAGCCGATTATGCTCGTCGCGAAGTAAAGGCAGAAGAGAGTGAGCGATTGTTTGCTGCTTTTAACGATGCGGTGCGCAATCTGGATTTGGATGCGTTTGCAAATATATTGAGCGAAGATGCGATTATGCTTTCAGACGGAGGAGGTAAAGTTAACGCTGTACCTTATCCATTAAAAGGCCGTGAATTGGTCGCAAAAACATTTATTGGTTTCGCCAAGTTGCCCACCAGCCGCACGTGGCATATTGAACCAGCGCGTATCAATGGGTTACCTGGTTGCTTGATTCTGGATAGTGCAACAGGTCACTTGGTACAAACGGTAACCTTATCGCTTTCTGCAAATGAACCGGGCCGAATAGATGCTATTTATATCCAGCGCAACCCGGATAAGCTTCAAAGCGTATTAGCTGCTTTGAGGCCCACCTAAATAAAAATTTAAATTTTTTTAAATTTACGTCACAAGGTTTGGTGGTGTCTCGTCTTAAAGGTGTGATCACAAACAATTTATTCACATCTACAGGAAAAGCTTTATGAGTAACACCGCCCAACCTCGCTTAAATTACGCCGCTCAATTGCCTGAGCTTCTGCAAAAACTTCAGGAATTCAGTATGGCAATTGTTAAAAGTGGCCACATTGAACCACTCTTGTCGCACTTGGTAGATATTCGCGCATCGCAGCTAAATGGCTGCGCGTTTTGCCTGGATATGCACGTCAAAGAGGCCAAGCTACATGGCGAGCGCGAATTGCGTTTGCATCATGTATCCATCTGGAGAGAGTCGCCTTTATTCAATGCCAAAGAGTGCGCCGCGTTGGCTTTAACAGAAGCCTTAACTCAAATTGCACCCGACGGAATTTCTGATGAGTTGTACGCAAAAGCACGCGAACAATTTGACGAAAAAGAATTAACCGCTTTGGTATTCCGCATCATGGGCATCAACGCATGGAACCGCGCAAACGTCGCCTTCCGCACAACACCCGGCACGCTCGATAAAATGTTTGGATTGGATAAGGCAGGGCTTGTTTGAGCTGATGTTTAAATTGAAAGTAAGTCTGAAAAAGAAAAAAGCCTGATTGGCATAACCAATCAGGCTTTCTTGTATATGGTAGCTAGAGGCGGGATTGAACCGCCGACCCCAGCATTATGAGTGCTGTGCTCAAATCAGATTGTCGCTTTTTCTAGTTCCGTTATTTTACAGAACTGCCTCTGTATCGCTTTTCCCATCGCATAACTATGCGAATCCGTTCTAGGATCACTCAATTATAACAATGTTGTCAAGTGGGTCGTCTTTTCTGAAGAAAAAAGCGCGCCCATTGTCCTCAAGGCATTATCCATACTTCTCATCTTGGTTTGCACATACCGACGTGTCGTTTGCAAATTGGTATGGCCCAAGATTGCTTGTACTGCGAATACATCAGGAAATCCATCACCAGGTGGATTACATAATGTCGTTGCAAATGTATGCCTAAAACGGTGAGCTCCAACTGGTACCCCCGTGTTTCGGCTTAACCTTTTAAAGAAGCCAGTAATTGCAGTCGGATTCATCCGCCCATTCACCGGTTCTTTGTAGCGCTTATAGAAACGCGATACTTCGAACAAATAATCATCTGGTCTAAGTGAGCGATTCAATTCCATCTCTGATCGCTGAAGAAATGCTTTTAGGTAGTTCGCTAATTGTGGGTGTACAGGAATTTGCCACTCACGAAGCGTTTTTGAGCCTTCCGCGCGAAGTTGTATGCTTGTAATTGTGTCGTCCGACCAGATGAGATCCGATAATCTCAAAGTTACTAATTGACGTCTCCTCATGCCGGTGTAGTAGAACACGCATATAACAGTTAGCCAAAACCAACCTGGGCGATAGCCGCTGTCTCTACCTGAAAGAATGCAATTGCAAATATCTAAAATTTCATTTTGGCTCATTGTCTTCGGACGGGGTTCAGTGACTGGTGCAAGCCTAATTTCGCGGAAGAGATTTTTCTGTATCAGGTGTTGCGCCACAGCGTAGTCGCCAACTATCCGAAGGTAGCGGAGGTATCCGTTGTATGTGACGGGTTTGATGGGGTTTAGGCTGTGCAGTGTTTTTCGTTTAAAAGTTGCGAGAGTTTCAAGCGTGATGTCGTTAATGTCCTCGACACCGGTTCTGGCGCTGAACAGTTCGGCGCGGTTTAGTATTGTAGATTGGGTAAATGGGTTAAATACATTGAGATCAACGTATTCTTTTGCGATATCAATTAACTTCATTCTGAAATACTTCCTGGAATTTCTTTTCCAATTTCCGTTGCACCACCCACACTGTGAAGTGCTTCGCTGGCGCGGCGGTCATTATCTATACAAATCACCCAAAAACAACTTAGGCGACACCCAAAAAAGTGACCTGAGTCACATGTTACGGTTATGTTATAAAAAGGTAGGGTTATAGTCAGTCAGCGTTTTTGTCCTCCAGATTCTTTCGAATGAACTTGTTAGGTTTTGGGATGGGGTAATCGTTTTCGTAGATGACCGAGAACGGCAGTAGCCATCCTTGGATTTTGGTGGCCCTGTTGTTTGAGAAAACCCAATAGGGTTGTACGTTCATATCATTGGTTCTGATATTTACGCGCAAGCGCGCAAATCGCTTCGACATGTTTTTGTGGAGCGACTCGCCGTTAAGGCCATGACGATTTAAGAATGTTTTGAAAATGGCCGGAGCGAGGAGAAATACACCTTCCTCAACAATGTGCACCTCGGCGTTCACATTGTTGATAAGAATCGTTTTCTCAATTAAGCCTTTCTTCAACCATTGCAAGAATCTGTCGCCTGTATCGCCAGCCTCCCAGTCCAGATGTTTTTCTGATTGTATGTTTGCGACAGGTACTAATACTTTTTCTTCATATTCCCTCAGCACCTTTCCTGCAGTTTCATTTGAGGTATCGAGTGACGAGGTGTCGTTGTTCGAACGACTTCTAATTGGAGTATCAGAATCGATGATTGAATCCTGGTATTCATCTGCAGGATCAGATGTAGCCGCTTCACTTGCTAATGGCTGGTCGTCATTAGCGTTGGTAGGCGCTTGTTTGCCAGGTTCATGTGTTGTTGTTTCGGTCGCCGGTACCAAACCAGCTTCATTTTGGTGGTCTGAAATGGACGAATGTTCGTTGGCTTGCAGAGGGGCTCGTCTTCCTTCCTCGGAGCCGATTGTTATTTCTCCTTCAAGTGGCTTTAAAACTTTGGACGGGCTTGAAAATTTACGGGCTTCAAATTTCAAGCAGGTTAACTTGTGGCTAAAGGTTGACGTGGCGATATTGATGTTCCAAATTGCCTTGCCATCCTTGGTAGGTAGCGCATATCCGTGCTCTTGCAATATGTCGTAAATCCGAACAGGATCCTGAGGAAGATTCTTCAAGCCCTGACCTTCGCATTCCTGAATTAGCTTATCCGCCAAGGATCGACACACTAGGTAAAGATGGCCCTGCTGATCAACCCAGCCCATACCGCCGTTCACATTTATCCTAATCGCGTTTTCTGCTATCCAGTGCCTTATCATTTTCAAGTAGCGGTCGATTGCGGGAATAGCATTGCTAAAGCGGTGGTCGGCTGGAATTAGTAAATTGCGGGCGGTTGACTCACCGTCTGCAAACTCTGCAATTTCCCCGATGATCCCGCTTTCAAAGCGATCCCCCCAGAGGTATGCGCAAACCTCGCTCATAACCTGAGGTGCTGAAAACAGCCAGGAACGGGCCACGCGGGGCAGAATTTCGAAGTGGGTAAGTGCAACCTTATGGTGGTATTCGTAAGGTGTTTTTTCAAACACAATGCGGTAGGAAACTGCTGCTTTTAACTTAGGTAAAATCTCTGTATGGGTATTCCATAGTCGCTCGGTACCATTTTTGTACTTCACTAGTAATCTGATGGTCGCGCTGAGCTTGCCAACATCATGTAATAGGCAAGCCACAAAAATACCCATAGTCCATAGGTGACGTTGCTCATTAATTTCCGAGATCGTGCCACCTAGTGGGAGTTGGTACCCACGTCGCTTTTTTAGTGCAATAGTGATTACATCGACCGTATGTGCAAATAGACCGCCGGGCCCCGCGTGGTGATGAGATTCGCTTGCTGGCGCTAGCTGGACCACCTCAGCAAATCGATGCATGGGTTCAAGAATTAGCTTGTCAAACACATCCGTGTCTAACCCTGCTAACGGCCGCCATTCATTTAGATTAGGATGAACTTTGCAGTATTCAAAAATCTTCTCAGCTGAAAGAATTGGAAGCTGGCTCATGACAAGTGGTCTCGAACCCAACGCTTGATAATGTCCTCAGCAGGAAACGCGCTGCAACTTTGCAGAACTTCGATAGATCCGCCGAACGATTCATCTGAATCAACTAAAGGATTTAGATATTTTTTTCCTTGATCCGTGGATTCGATGAACCTAAACGTCCATGCGTCAAATTTTGAAAATCGAATCGCGAAGACTTGGAGTAGTGGCAGTTCACTATCTATTTTCTTTGCTTCATGTAGAGACCATAAAGCGCTTAGCAGTTCATCACGAAATGAGGTCTCGGAAACTGGGACATGTGTAAATCGCTTTTCGATATTGAGCAATGCGGTCGCCCACTCCTTTTTACCGATATGCTCAAGCGATTTGTGAAGGCTTGTTTCAAAAGATTGTGACATTCGTAGACCTTTTGGCTGTTGGACGTTTTACCCTTTACCCTTTCTATCCTTTTTCCTTTAAATGGCTTAACCCTTCTTAGACCCTTTCCATTCGCCTTTTTGAGCGCGCGACTTCTCACGGCTTTATGTGAGATGGCGCGCGCTTTTTCTCTTGGGATAAGTCCCTTCGCCATTGCGGTTTGCTTTATAACTTTTTTGCTTTTATGTGCGCAGCAATCAAATTGCACATGGTGAGTTCGATTTGTCGGCTGACACAAAAGTCGTGAGGCATATCATTCGCGGCATGAGTAAAAATCACCCCATCCAACAATTGCTGCGCTATCCCTATGAGTGGGCTTCTGCCGCTGCATATTTTCTGGCGTGCGCATTGGTGCTCATGTCGCCATCGATTTTAATGGGCGCACTGAATACTCCTTCGTTAACATATTCAATTGCGTTGGGACTTGCTCTGCGAGGAACGCAGCGATTTTGGGAAACGAGAAAACTTTTAACATATCAATACGGTTTGCATGTCTTGCCAAAATATGAAATTGACAGCAATGTCATTCCAAAAAGTAAAGAAAATTTATTTGTCGGTTTAGGATTTGAGTGGGTGGCGCGACACACGCAACGCCGGATTGATTTTGATCGCTTGGAATTCGATCATCACAAAACGCGTCACGAGCAATTGCCCTACAAATTCTTTCGCGGCTTTGAAAAACTATTTCGCAGATGGGCGATCACTGCATGGCTCGGGTGGATTACCTCGCGCGAAAGTTGGGTCAATCCTTGGGCACCTATTCCTTACGTTGAAGGGGTGCCTGCAATTCATGCTGTCGGATTGTGGGAAGGTGAAAATCCCATCAACATGCGACAAGCAGAGCGTGTCGCCCACACTTTAGTGGCAGGAACAACACGCGTTGGAAAAACTCGATTGGCTGAAGTGTTTATCACACAGGATATCCATAACAATGATATCGTAATTGTGTTTGATCCTAAGGGAGACGCTGATCTTCTTAAGCGCATGTACCTTGAAGCGAAAAAGGCTAACCGCTTACATCAATTTTACGTCTTCCATTTGGGCTATCCCGACATTTCAGCTCGCTACAATCCTATAGGGACGTTTGGTCGCATTACTGAGCCAGCATCCAGAATTGCGAGTCAACTACCTGGAGAGGGAGCGAGTGCCGCGTTTCGCGAATTCACTTGGCGTTACGTCAACGTCTTAAGCAAAACCCTTACGTCACTAGGCGAAACAATTACCTATGACAATCTACTCCACTACGGAGCGGATATTGATCCACTGCTGTATCGGTATTTGGAGTTCATTTTTGATTTACCTGCTAGCGAAGAAAAGCTTCGCAGAGCAGGTGTTCAGAATTGGCGTAAGGCGCTTGCTTCTATGGTTGAGGACACAAGTCTTCGCCAGGATAAAACACAGGCGACACGTGATCGTAAGGCTTGGGCAGCTGCGCAAATCTTCAAGAAGGCTGATCTTCGCGACCCAGTTGCAAACGCATTAGTTAAAACCTTCGAATACGAAAAATCATTCTACGACAAACTCGTTGCATCACTTTTCCCTTTACTTGAAAAGCTTACTTCCGGACCTGCACGTGAGCTGCTTTCACCCGACTACACCAATCTTGACGATCCGCGCCCTATCTTCGATTGGGACGAGGTAATACGTACTGGCGGTATCGTTTATGTCGGCCTCGATGCTCTGTCCGATGCCGAAGTTGCCCAGGCCGTAGGTAACTCTATGTTCAGTGATCTTACTAGCCGCGCAGGTGCGATCTATAAGTATGGAACAACACAAGGTCTATCTCCTGAACTCGCTGCTTTAGCGACGACTCGCAAAATCTGCCTACACGCGGATGAATTCAATGAGCTGGTTGGAAAAGAGTTTATTCCGATGGCAAACAAAGCAGGTGGTGCAGGCTTCCAATTAACGGTTTATACGCAAACGCTTTCTGACATTGTTGCTCGGTTTGGCGATTCAGCTCGTGCGGGCCAAGTAATTGGAAACTTAGGCAACTTGATAATGTTGCGAGTCAAGGAACCAGCAACCGCAGAGCTATTAACGGGCCTGCAGCCAGAAGTTGAGGTCAACCAATTGACACTTGTGAGCGGTGTTGTGGACGACACTAATCCTGAGTCGTTCAACGATTTCGTATCAAACACACAGCAACGTATTTCTTCGCGTCCGGTACCGTTAATTCCTATAGGCGACATGATGATACTTCCGAAAGGGCATGCGTACGCGATGCTAGGTGGAAAGCTCTACAAGCTTCGTTTGCCGTTGTTTAAAGATACCAGTGAGTTGCCTAAGAATCTTGATTTCCTCTGCACACGCATGCGTGAAACCTATTCAAGTAATGCAGCAAATGAAGAGTGGTACAAGCTTCCTGATATTAGCGCGGTGTCCTAATGGCAGAACAAAATCAAGCGAAGAGAAAACTCCGAAAGAAGGACCATTGGGATTGGTTTTTTGGTCTTACATTTGGCCTCGGTTTTCAGTTTATTTGGTGGTCGCTTTGTACCGTGTTTGTAGCGTGGATGATTGAAGTTATAGGCATGTCATATTTTTGGGGCCCAGAACACTCTCGCGAGGTCCTGCAAGCTGAAATGAGCTACCTCGGAGATTTCAATCGCAATTTACTTACTGGATTAAATCCAACCGAAATGGCCGGACTATTTGGTCGTTGGATTAATAACGCTGTCAATTTTCTCCACTTGCGTGATATCGCCACGGCACTGGGAAGGGCTGGGGGACACTCTGTCGGTGACTACGTTTCCCAAGGAATTGAGATTTTAATAAATACCTTATTCATTTTTGCTGTGCGGTTAACGATTTGTATAAGTGCTGCGACAGGTTTTGTACTTGTAGGTGTAGTCGCATTTATCGATGGTCTTGTTGAACGCGACATTCGTCGTGCGTGTGGTGGCATCGAATCGGCAATGATCTATCACCGATCAAAAAGACTTATAGCACCACTGACCATGTTGTCTTTCGGTCTCTACATGACATTGCCATTCTCAGTACACCCCACGCTAGTTTTTCTCCCAATTATGACTGTTGTGGGTTACATGATTTTCATGACAGTAAAAAGCTTCAAAAAATATTTGTAGATCAAGAGGAATTTATGAGCTCTCTACCGCAAGAATTTAACCGTGACGAAAGTGAAGACCACGACTTACCTTCTAATGAATCTACGGAAGTGCCTCTGCGATTTGATCCACGTGACCGCGCAGTATCACAAATTTCGAAACCGAAAAAAAACGGTTCTGGATTTGCACTACCAGTTTCTCTGCTTTCACTACTGCTTAGCGTTATGGTGTTTTCGCTTGCTGTTGATCATCCAGTCCAAAGAATAGTTGCAATGTTTGGTGGAAAGAAAGTTGATCAAACGTCTGAAGCAGCAGAGCTACAGCTCCAAATTGAAACATTCCGCATGTCGATTTCTGAAGCCTCACGCGCTACGGATCAGGCAAAGACGGAGTTGCGTTCGGTGGTTCAAAGTTTGGATGGCCTTCGAGCACAATTTACCGACATTGAAACGCGTCAAACGTCCCTTGAAAACTCTGTTGCAAAAATTAATTCAAAAATTGAAGCATTAAATGCGCGCCCTGTTCCTAAGCCAATCGCTGTGAAACCGAAGGAGCCGGTAAAACCGCCTGTTTTAGTGAATGTCGTTTCGATTCGGAATCAGGGTGGTGTGGTCTGGGCGTCCCTCAGGGAGGGTTTAAATACATCAAATCTACTTACAGTAGGAGACGAGTGGCGCGGCTTTAAAGTTGTGGGCATTGATCCTGCGTCGCGTGCAGTTCAGGTTGCTTCTAACGGCACTGTGCTGACTGTGAGGTTGTAATGAAGCTACTTAAGATATCGTTAATTGCTTTAGTGTTGTTTTGCAGTTATTGCGGAGCACAAGAGAATCGCCTCGCAGTGTCAACATTTGAGAGCAGTCTGATTGAAAAAGCCAAGACCCACGAAAATGCTTGGGAATACTGGGGGCTAACTAAGCAGGAATGGGACAGATATACGTCGATCAAAGAAAAGTCGCCCTGGTCGGTCTGGAAAAACGAGGCAACTCCACTCGCAATTCTTTCACATTATTCGAGTTCTCCGGCAGAGAAGATACGGTACGCCCGTATCGCCGCAGAGCTCGATCAATGGAGGGAAAATACTGTTCTTGAATGGCAAGCAATCTACAACCATGAACGCGAAATTGTCTACGAAAAAAATAGAGCGGTAGCCGAAGCAAAAAAACCTGATGTAAAAAATATTACTGCCTCCGATCGCGTTTTGTATTTCGTTGAGGCTGGGCCTTGTGAGGCTCGTTGTCGGGCGTTAACGAATAGATTGTTAACTACCTCGGCACACATCGATATTTTTGTAAGAAAGGCGAAGACTGAAAAAGAAGTTTTTGCGTGGGCCACCGCAGCAAACATTCCTGTTGATCGAGTCCATGTTAAGCAAATTACGTTGAACATGGAAAACAATTATATGGACATGGTGACAACGACGCCGATCTCGCTAATCGAATTTCCAATTGCTTATTTGCAGACAAAATCCGAATACAAGGCGGTGATTTTCTAATGTTAGGACGTTCGTTATTTGGGTTGGTCGCCGCTGTTCTATTTGGAACCGCGCAGGCATCAACTATCCCTAGTGCTTATCACAAGATTGCAGCGGACTATCACATACCGGTCGATGTTCTCTTTGCCGTGTTACTCCAGGAGAGTGGTAAGACCAAAGCTAATCGGTACTTGCCTTGGCCATGGGTGCTCAACGTTGAGTTGAAAGCCTACTACTTCGATTCTAAGGAAAGTGCGGAGGTTGCCCTCCGACAATTCCTGGCTGTCGATGACAAAGCCAGGATAGCTGTTGGTCTTGGGCAGATTTATCTACCTTCCCATGGGCATTTGTTTGCGGATAAGGCACAGCTGCTTGATCCAGGGATAAATTTGACCTATGCGGCGCAATTGCTTGCTAATGAATTTGAATGGACTGTCAAGCAGGGTAGGCCAAATTGGTGGGAGGCAGTGGGGAGGTACCACACTCCGTCGAATGCTGAACTTGCAAAGAATTACAGAGAAGAGGTGTTTAAACGTTGCAAAAAAATAAGCGACTACTGCACCAGATATGGAGCCATATAGTGAAGCGAATATTGATTGCTGTTTTTGTGATTCAAGCGGCCGCATGCATGGCGGAGCCCGTCGTGATCAGTGACTACGGCGGTCATCCTTCTGGCGTTCCGGTGAAGCCGCAAAAGGGCGACACCTTCCGATATCTCAAGCCAGTTCCCCTTGATGAACGTGCACGCTATCCGATGCGTTCGAAGCTTCAGCCTGGATACCTAGATGAACCGCAGAAATTAAGTCAGCCGATAAAAGGAGCGCAGCCATTCTTTGTAATAAGTGTCGATGCGTTTTCTCGTGATTGGGTTGAAAAGAATAGGAAATATTTACAGAAAATTGGTGCTCAAGGCTTGGCTACCAATATTGCCAGCAAGAGTGAATTCGATTCGCTTGCATCCTTTGTCAAACCGCTACCGTTGGTGGCTGTGCCGATGGATGAAATCGCGGAAATTCTACATTTTAACGTATATCCCGTCCTAGTTACCGGGGAGGAGGTTGCTCAATGAAGGCTTTAAAATTTACAGGATTGATTCTGGTTCTCATAGCTTTGCTTGCTCCCCGGGTGGCCTTTAGTGAAGAAAGCGAAGACGAGAGCCGCTATTTAATTGCCATCGCCAACGAGATCGAGAATGTTAAAGCGCTAGCTAAAAAGGCAGAAGTTAACACCGATATTAAGGCTCGTACTCGATTTGACTATGAAGCTTTGCAGCGTGATCTGGAGCAAATGCAGAGCGCAATTGAAAGACATGCTAAAGAGCCGTCTCGCACGCCTCGCGCGGTCGCGGCGCTTCAGGAAAATTACACTCGTAAAGTAAATGATGAATAACGATACAAAATCAGCGTTCGCAAATTACTTTGGCCAACCAAATACTGTGTTCGTCATTGTGATGGTTTTGCTTGCTTGCATATTAGGCATTGTTTTAATAAAACTTACATTGGCGGCGTGGAACGACGTACGCCGAGATCCCGACTTTGACGCTACTGATTTCTTTACCACGATAACGCGAATGCTCGCTTTGCTTTTGGTGTTCGCATTACTTTTTTTTCACTAGGTAAAGATCATGTTAAAAACACACGAAAGTTACTCGCTTGCAAAAACGAGTGTATTGGCACGGCTAGCAAATCATCCTTACATTTTGTTCGTAGGAATGATGCTGCTGTGTGTTGCGTTTCCCTCCCACGCTGCTGATTTCGATTTACCAACAGTCAGCATTCCTAACGTTACTAGTTCTTCGTCAGCTACTGAGATTATTACAGCGGTTATTAAATACGCTGTGAAAATGATTCTCTGGATTTTGGTGGTGATTGTCGGTGTTGGTTTCATTAAAAACACCGTTAAATCTGTTCATAAAGTTCGTCGTGATGAAGAAGGTAAATGGGCAGACGTTGTTGGTGAAATTACAGGTAACGCTGTGGTGGTTATCTGCACGATTTTACTCGCTGCTTGGGTTACCAATATTCTCAACTAACCATCGGGTTTTCACTATGAGTGATGATCGCCTAGCTGACAGCATCAATGCTGAGCCAATTGTATTTATGGATTGTACCGGCAGTGAAATTGTCATGTCGGCTGTCATCTCGTTTGGTGTTGGTGTGCCGCTGGGGTTTCTCGGCGGCTTAATGATGGGAATGATTTTAATTGGTCTCGTTGTAGGTCTATTAATTGGGTTGGGTTGTACCTATCTGGTACTAAATTATATTTGCGCGGTACGCAATAAATATTATGAAACGTGGCTAAAAGAAAAATTTTTTATGTTGAAGCTGCGTTCTGGAATGTTTGGTCTCGACTTGATTGAGGAAAGTACCCGCTACGGAAGAGGAGCACGTAAACGTGAGTAATCCGCGTAACGCTGTCAGCGCTCGTGATTCACATATTTGGACATTGCGTGTCGGCTTCATCATGGCTAGCGCTCTGTCCGCAGGATTGCTTGTCACAATCGACAACAAACAAAATGACTTCAATTGCCATATCCCGCCCGATCTTTCTCGTGGCGCAAATATTAAACCTGGGGAATTGCAGGCTCCGAATTCTTATGCCTTTGCTAGCAATGTGTGGCGTTCACTGAACGATTGGGAGCATGAAGGAAAAGTTGATTACATCAGCAATATTAAAAAGTATGAGTGTTACGTCACGCCCACTTTTTTTACATGGCTCAAGGAAAATGCTAAGCAAAAAGAAGACGCAGGGGAGCTTGGTCGAACGCGCAATTTGTCGATGGAAGATGCGTACGCTGAAGGTATGTCTACTCCAATGGGAAATAATGTTTTTGCCGTTACTCTGACGACCAGAGTTCACGAGCGTATCGAAGCGCTTCCTATCAAAGACATAATCGTGCGCTACCCGCTGCGTGTTGTTCCTGATACACGAAAATGCAATGCAATGGGTATGTCCCTCGATGGCTTCTATGCTCAGCCTGAGAGAACGGAAGTCGAGCACGTTCAAGTGGAGAAGAAATGATGTTAAAACTTCATTGGAAATTTATCCTTGCTGGAGCACTTTTATGTAACGTCGCTCATGCTGATTCACGCCGTGTATGGGAAGACAAGCCGCTGTCATTGGTCATTCCCATCGGTCAGGAAATTCGAGTAACTTTTCCAACGGACGTCGATATCCAGGTTCCGATGGCAGTTTCGGAAAAATTGACGTCGCTTGCTCCGAACACCCGAATGATTTATTGGACGCCCATTGAAGAATTTCCTACGGGCCGTATTCTCGCTACAGCTAAAGACGGGCATACAGTTTACGTCATTGATTTGTCTGCCGATAAATCTGCTGTAAAAGAGGATATTGTCATCGAAGATCCTGCACGTGTACCTATCAATGAAATAGCGCGATCAGGACAGACAACAAGCTCAGCGGAGGTACAACCGGTCGAAGAATCGGAAGAGCTTGAGGACCCTGCAGAAATTATTCTTACAAGATTTGCATCGCAAACGCTCTATGCACCAAGTCGATTGATCCCTGCTGATGCTCGTATTTCGCTTACTAAAATTAAATCACTCAACAAGAATTTTCCTCTTTTGCAGAGCGCGCACGGTGAGCTCGTTTCGGTGAGTGTGGTTGGAGCTTGGACAGGCTTTGGAAAATATATTACGGCCGTACTTGTCGTTAACCAGTCGTCAGTCGCGTTTGAGTTTGATGCTTCCCGTGTGCGCGGAAACTTTACCCATATAACCGCGCAGCATTTGCGTATTGGGCCCAGAGGCGCTCTTACTGATAGGACAACGATATATTTGATTTCTGATGTTCCGTTTGCAGAAGCGTTGACGGAGGACAGCTATGCGTACTAACAAAATCGTTTGGGCTTTGATGGGTATTCTTCTATTTGGTGTAGTCGTTGTGTTCATTAACCGGAGCAATAAGCCAGAGGAAGCGCCAGCATTGCCCGGTACTGGTGATCCTGTTGCTACAGGGAATACAAAGCCAACGGTCAGGCCAAATTCTAAAGTAAAAGTTGTTGAAGTTACGGGCGATACCGTTTCTGAATCTTTGAAGGATGTACAAAAACGATATGAGGTCGAGCGCAACGCTCGGCTTGAGCTCGAAAAGACTTTAAAGGAAGTGTCCGAACGCCAGGGCAATATCGAGAAGAGGGTTGGTGCGGATGCAAAGGGCGATGATCGCGTTAATGCTGTGGCAAGTACAGTCGATCAGATTAAGGAGACTGTAGGTGATTTGGCAGGCCAATTCAGTACTCAGGAAAAGCGCCTTAATACTACCAAGGCGAACGGCTACGCATTCTCGAATGATGATTTGGGTATCGGAAATGCAAAAGCAGATGGTAAAGATCATCCGCAAGCGCAAGTCACTCTCATGGAGGGATATGTGGCAGTTCGACCCTTGTCTGCTTCATCAAACGTCGGTTCGAGTGGTTTGAAACCTGGAGTTAGCACTGCAATGGACAATGCAGAAAAACTTGGGTTGGCCCCGCGCGGCAATATCGAGCAACACGGGAAGGACGTGACGCTTACTGATGGCAAGAAAAAGAGCGTGACGACACCTCATTTTACTATCCCGGCTCGCGCCACAATCATGGATGCAGTAGCGATGACCGCAATGATCGGGCGCGTTCCTGTGGGTGGCCGAGTGCAAGATCCGTTCCCAGTGAAGTTCATTATTGGGGACGATAACTTGGCTACAAATGGCCTTTCAATTCCAGGACTGCAGGGGATAGTTGCTGAAGGTATCGCAACGGGCAATTGGAATTTGAGTTGCGTGTCAGTTCAACTTACCGGGGCAACATTCACGTTTGCCGACGGTCGAGTACAGCATCTTCCAAACACCGATAAGAACGAGTTTGAGGGCCGTCCAGAAGGTCAGATGGAAACAAACCCTATGGCTTCTGCTGAAGGCAAGAGTAGGGGTGCCAGTGGCGATCCAATCGGGTACATCAGCAATCCCCAGGGCGTGCCATGTATCGGTGGTGTTCGTGTCACTGACGCTCCGCAACAGTTGGCGCAAATGGGTTTGCTTGGAATGGCAAAAAGCTATTTCGATGCGAAGGCTAACGCAGAGACAACTAACACAGTAAATCCACTTGGCGGGTCGAATTCTACGGTCACCGGCGACCAAGTTAAGTTTGCGAATAATGCGACCGCAGCTGGAGCTATGCAGACGGTAATTGACTTCTATCGAACTCATACGCGCGACTCGTTCGACGCAATCGTGGTTAATCCAGGTGAAAAAGTTTCACTTCACATCACACGCGATCTCTATGTCGATTACAACACCGGCAGTCGCAAACTCGTTTACACACAGGGGAATAAAAATGGCTCAAGAAAAATGGATTAATGCATTCATTATCGTTGTCGTTTTCGCACTGAGTGGGTGTGCATCGCACATCGATAAAGTGGTTCCTACGAATACGCCTACCATGAAGCAAATTTACGACAGCAAGACTGGTAACGGAAACCCAGAGGTATTGCGCCGACGGGAGATGGAAATTCGTGCGCGACCCATCTCAAGTGAAGAGGATTACATTTCCGATTTGCCGCCGCGTGCTGCACAAATACAACACTTGTTTCCAGCTCTTCCAAATCCGGAGTTGTATATGTACGTGAGGCCGCACGTTATTGGAAATTCTGGAGCTGCAGTGCCTGCCTACATGACTAGATTTACCATGTATGACCGCACTCATTACGCAATGCCTAATGAGGTAATTTCACGGCCTAAGCATCCGGAAGTGAAATGCTTTCCCGATCATCCTAAGGATGGAGTTTGCAAGCGTATCGAAGAAGTCGATGAGCGAGCGATTGAAAATTCCGCCTCAAAATCAAAAGGGAAGCGCACATGAATTTCGATATAAACCCAGTAGCGCTTATCAAAGACTTGTTAAAGGGATCCACGTTGAATGGTGGCCCCCAGATTACTGACGAAGACTTGAAACCAGCCTACAAGAATAACAGGTCGATCACTGGCCTGTTACCGTGGATGGATATTGTTGAAGAGGACAAAATTCTCTTGTCAGATGCAAGAACCGTCGCTGCTGTTTATGACATCACACCCATTGCTACGGAAGCTCGCTCTGATGAGCATCTGCAAAATATCCGAGATAGCATCAATGCATTTGTGGGCGGTACTTTCGAAGAACACGCAATGGCCCCCTGGGTGGTCTCTACATATTGTTGGTGCGATAACGACGAATTCCGCGGGCTCACTGATAGGCTATTAACCCACTCCATTCGCATGCATGCGATGCGCGATGCCAAGCTAACTCCTTACAGCGAACATTTCATCAACAATGTTTTTGGCCCTCATGTACGGGATATGTCGGCTCCCTATGGTCTATTCAAAGATCCACTGAATGGACGTCAGTGGGGAGGCTCAAAGCGTAAGGTCTACCTGGTGTTTTATCGCAGACAATTAACCGGAATCCAGCGCAGGAAGGGGATGACCGCGATCCGTGAGCTTGAGAATCAATGCAAACGCGTATCACAAATGCTTAAGGCGGCTGGAATCGATTCTAAACGCCTCCAGGGTGAAGCCATACGCAACTGGCTATTCCGTTGGGGTAATCCCTCTCCTAAAGTTACGAATGGTGACAAGGATGCGTGGCTAGCTATGAATCCGTATTGCACGGACGAAATGAAGACTGCTGAATTTGATTTATCTGCTGATGTGATGAGTCGCGATATCCGTGGAGATAAGAAAACGAAGTGTTGGTATTTCGACGGTATGCCGCACACCGTGCTTTCCGTTGAGCGAATGACCCGTGTTCCAGAGGTTGGGCAGACATCTGCTGAACGCTATGAAAGTAAGGAGGAGCGGTCGGGCCCGAACGCAAGAACGTCATGCTTCATTGACGAGCTACCGAAGGGTTCAATGTTAATCGTTACTTATGTGGCGCAACCGCAAAATGCTATTCGAAAGCACTTAGAAAAACTGGAAAAGAATTCGCGCGGTGATACTCCGGAAGCCGAAGCTACCCGAATTGAGGTTAAAGCGGCTCGTGCGCAAATCGCTCGCGGGAATAAGCTTTATCCCTACAGTATGGCAATAGCGCTACGCGCTGACGATGATGACGATATGGAAGATGCCATCCTCGAAGCTGATACGCTTTTGATGAAAAAAAATTTTCAAATTATTGATCCAGAGTACGATCAATTTCGCCTTGATCGTTACATCCGATTCCTTCCTTGTGCCTACGATACAACACTTGATCAGGTAAACATTCGACAGCGCATTATCTATACCAACCACTTAGCAAATATCCTCCCTTTCTATGGGAGAGGGATTGGCACCGGCAATCCTTGTATTGTTGCCTACAACCGTGGAGGTGAGGACTTCAGCTGCGATCCGTTACTACAGGGTGACCGCGCAAAGAACGCCCATCTATTTTTGTTCGGCCCAACAGGAGCAGGAAAATCTGCAAGTCTCGTTTATCTGCAAATGCTAATCACTGCCGTATACAACCCTCGGTGGGTTGTCGTCGAAGCGGGTAACTCGTTTGGCTTGTTATCCAATTACTTTAAGAAACATGGTAAATCGGTAGTCGATATCGTTTTACGCCCAGGGCAGGCGCCATCCATCGCGCCCTTCAAACCTGCAATGGATCTCATTGACCCCAGCGGCAACGTTATCCAGCTCACCAGTATCGTTGAAGATGTTCTTGTCGGTGATGCCGAACTTGACGAGGCTGACAAGGGTGACAGTGAGGATGAAGTTGTATCGCGAGACATTTTAGGTGAAATGCTGATCATTGCTCGTCTGATGGTTACCGGAGGCGAGCATAAAGAAGAGCAACGCATGAACCGCTCTGACCTCGGCCTGCTGAAAAAAGCACTACTCGATGCAGCTATACAATCCCGCCTTTCAGGAAGTAACGACTGCCTGCCATCGCAAGTTATTGCTTGTTTGCGTGAACAAATTAAAGAGCGTCCTCAGCTCGCTCAGCGTATTACTGAAATGGCTGATGCAATGGAATTGTTTTGTGATGGCTTTGCTGGGGAACTCTTCAATCGCCCCGGAGAAGAGATGCCCGATGCGGATTACATTCGCATTGAAATGGGCGCGCTCGCTTCGGGTAATGATACCAACGATAAATTGTCGGTTGCATACATTTCCATCATCAACCAGGTAATTGCGCGTGCACAACGCACGCAGCGCGATGGCCGCCCCACGATTAATCTCACTGATGAAGCTCACGTGCTGACGACTAACCCGTTGTTAGCGAAATACCTAGTTGTTGTTTCCAAGCTCTTGGGGCGCCGTATGGGGCTTTGGTTGTGGCAAGCAACGCAGAACATGAAGGACTACCCGGATGAGTCCGAGAAGATGCTGGCCATGTTTGAGTGGTGGATGTGTTTGTTCATTGACCAGGGCGAGCTCGCCAATATTGAGCGTTTCAAGAAGCTTTCTCCGGATCAACGCTCAATGTTGCTGAGTACCCGTAAAGCATCGGGCAAGTATACGGAAGGGGTCATCATGAGTGACAACGTACAAGGTTTATTCCGGATAGTTCCACCAGGCTTATGCTTAGCCCTGGGACAAACTGAGAAGGAAGAAAAACGCGAGCGAATGAAGTTGATGCGTTTGCATAACATCGACGAAACAGCAGCAGCGGAAATGATCGGTGAGCAAATTGCCGAGCGTCGCCGAATGCAAGCGATGGCAGCATAGGAGACATTTATGGTCACGTTAGCTTTTGTTGAACATGAAACTGGCTGGATTCCTTGTCGCGTCGCAGAAGTAAAGCGCGGTGACACGTTCTACCTGGTATCCGAGGGTAAGCAAGGGCCGCTGATGGTGGCCACCTCTGATGCAAAGCGAGTTAACGCTCGCGACGAAGAATCGTGGACTGTTGATTCAAAACCGATGGAGTGAACGAAATGAAAAAGATAATCGGACTTTTTTTCCTCATTTGCTTACAGGCAAATGCTCAAACAAAAATTGAAATTTTTGCGGATGGCCCTGTAGCGCTTGCGCGTGTAGCGGACACCAACGTCACTGTATTTGATTTGTCACTTCCTGCTCGACTTGATGAGAGCGCACCTGATTTTCCAGCCGATCCTACTCTGGCAGAAATCCAGGCAAAGGCTTGGCTTGCTTCTCCTGCGGGTAAACAGCACATCGCAAATTTGAAGGACGCATATCGTGGCCAGCAACAATTAATGGCATACGATATTCGAAAGGTACCCGCAATAGTTTTTGAATCCGGCAGATACGTCATTTACGGCACTCTAGATTTAGCAGTAGCCGTACGAGACTATGACAACTATCGGCGCGCGCATCCTGAGTTAAAACAAGGAGGACGTGATGAAGCCGCTCACTAAAAAAATGCTGATGGCAGTTTCTCTAGTCAGTGCTTTAAAAGTTTCTTCTTCATTTGCCACAGGGCAAATAGACGCGTTTGACGTAGTAGACAGGACTATGAATTGTGGAAACGGTGGCACCGATTGCATGGATTGGCAACTTAGGGGCGTCTGCTTTTGGCTTAAATGCGCATTTATCAAGTGTTCCGTAAAGCAATCGCCCAAAGTCTCTCACTACATTCCCGATCTGTTGGTGGCGACATATACAACTGAGCCGCCCATCGATATGAGTACTGGCGTCAACCCAACAAACAACGGAAACCTAACACTGGATGAAAAGGGTAATGGTGCGTTAGAGACTTATCTTGATTACAAGCATGCAGAGGTCATGGGAAATCCTACTGCGGCGATTTTTAATGGTATGGCGCAGTCGGATTATTTTTGCCAGTCGGTTGTTCAAGTTCCATACATGCCATACTTTTTAAGCGGTCTCGATATGTTTTGGAATAGCCCCAGTGTCGAACACTACTATCCGCAAGCAATCCTTGGATACCCAAAAATAAAGACGAATTTTCCACTTGGTTATTGGGCGCAAATCTACCCGCTCTGTGGGTGGGGATCTCATCCTTATGACGCGATCAACGCGGCCGTCGATGCTCATCGAGCAGCTGTCATCGTAACGAGTCCTGCAGCAGCGCATGTTTATATGCCGGTAGGCAAGAACTGTGGCAACAAGTGTTGGCCTCCTGGGCAAGTTCAGGAGGGGCAGTTGAGCACGCATAAGTTTCAAATGGTTTACCCGAAACCTGCGACAACCGGAAGGGTTATGGGAGGCTCTGCATCTTGGGCAAACGGTAAAAACGAAAAACTTAATGAACAGTACGCTTGGTCTCTGTGGCGCCCCTATACCTGCTGCCACAAAAAAGGCCAGGTGTTTCTATTTTCAATTGATTGGTGATCATCATGCGTCGAATTTTAAAATTATCGATATTTATTTTGGCGCTTTTGTCGCCAATCCTTAGCGCCCAAACGGTTCGTCCAAATGGCGATAAGGACACTTGGTATTTTTCTATGGGAGGATCTGATCCCTACGTCAATTATCACCAAAGTAACCGCACGAATTTGAATTTATCAGCGGGGGCTGAGTGGAATTTATTTCGTGGATGTACCTTTGATCCGCGTACCTCCATAGCACAAACATTTTCGGATGCACAACGAAGCATTTATGGTCTAGCAAATGATGTTGTCGCTGCTGCACCTGGATTACTAACTGCATGGGGGCTTAGCCAGGTGCAGGAAAATTATCCGGGTGTTTACGACTTCTTGATGAAAGGGTTGGTTGATGCAAAGGCCTCTTACCAAATTGCATTAAAGAATTGCCAAGATATGCGTAATGACGTGAAGAATGGACGTGATCCCGTCGATGGGTGGATACGTGTTAGTAAGACATCCAATTGGGATACTGCGGTTGCTACTGGTGACAATCCGACTCATGTTGTGGACGCAAATGGCGATAGTGGCATTGTGATGGCTGGTGGAGTTAAAAAAGGGGGGCTTAATCAAGATCCAATTCGTGCCGTTGCAGATACGGTAGAGGCTGGCTATTACCACATGACTAACGCACTGGCTCCGGATCCAAATATTGATCCCGTACAGGGCGATAGAAATATAACTCGCGTCTTTCCAAATGCCGCTGCCGCTTCGAAGTGGACGGCCTCGGTAGTGGGTGAGCGTGAAATTCGTACTTGCGAAACGTGCGTAAAATTACGTACCAAGGTAGGGCAGGGCTTGCGCATCATGCACAAGGAGGAAAAAGAAAATGTTGTTCAGGATTTGAATGCGGCTCTAGCGTCGCCACAAGTAACCAACAACATGCTCAACAAGCTATCAGTTCCTGGGATGGGGATCGTTGCTACGGAAGATACTATCCGGGCTATCAAAGACGCACCTTCTGCAGAACAAAGAATACTAGCCAATCGCTATGCGTCTGAAGTTGCGTTGGCCCGTGTCATGGAAAAGGGTTTGATCGCGCGTGACTTAATTAATATGGGCGAACAAGAGCCAAACATTTCCGCAAATACTGAAGCGCAGCAAGAAATTGAGTTTTCGAAAAAGCGTTTAGAGCAAGAGCTCGATAACGTAATGTTCGAAAGCGACGTGCGTAAGAAAGTACTCAACAACGCCACTTCTGTTTTGGCAGAACGTGAATATGCGCGTTCGCACAGTCCTACAGGAAATCAGTTAAAGACCGCACCATCAAAGTCTAAGGGTATGACCGACGGAGGTGTGAATGCGCCTTAATGTAGGAATGAAATGGGTAAAGCGCGTTTGCATATGCATCGCGCTTGTTTTGCTCATCTATTGGCTAGCGATAATTATTGCAACTGAGTTAATGCGGCACCACGAACAGACTCTCGATTTCTTAGGGGGTGTAGATTCAGTAAAGCATTGGTTTATTTTGATGCGTATTGCTATCTATGCGGGCTGCTATTTTCTATGCGGTTGGTTAATGAGGTTGATTCAACCGAAAACTACACCAGATTCCATCAAAACTGCGCGGGCTGTTTTAATTCGTTTATTTATTGTTTACGAATTATTTTTTGGTATCAACATTATTGCGTTTCTATCGCACTAAAGGAATTCATATGATCGTTAATTCCGCGATTGAGCTTTATACCGTACTACTTGCATGGCGTTTGTATGATGGCTTCTGGGCAATATTTTCCGGTACTGGTATTGGAGCAATCCCATTTGTCGTTGCAACCATAGGCACTGTTCTGGATGCGCAAGAGAAAGAAAATGTTTCCTCAAAGCAAATCATTCGCGCGTTGGAAGTTCGGTTATATTCCATGCTCGCTGTGTTCTTTCTTGCCGTAACACCGTTTATAGATATTTATCCCGATAATACTAAGTATGTCCAGGCTAGTTGCCCTGCGGACGATTCCTCGGCAGCCGTCACGTCGGAAAAGTATTTTGGTGCATCGGGCACCACGCTTGATAACGATAGCGGTCGATTTGCTGCGATGTTAGGAGGGCACATACCTCAGGCCCCTTTATGGTGGTACGTGTTCTCCAAGCTCAACATGGCGGTTGCTAACAGTCTTAAATTTGAATTGCCTTGTCGGGCGGATTTGGTAACTGTGTCTGCAAACCTTGCATCATCGTCTATCACTGATCCTTCATTGCGCAAAGAGGCTGCGCACTTTCATAACCAGTGCTGGTTGCCTGCTTCAAATAAATTCCTACGTGAACATCCTTCGATACCACCCAGCCAAGAGCCAATTGCCGATAACGTCAGTTGGTTGGGGTCGCGATTCTTTATGGATACGGCAGGCTATTACGACAGCTTCCGCACAGATGAAGGGCTGCAATCTTTCTCATACAGTGTTTTGCATGGTGATGACGCTGTTTCTGACGGTGCGGACGGTTTGGGGTGGCCAACCTGCGAGCGATGGTGGTCAGATGGTACTGATGGCTTGCGTGTGCGTTTGCTTAAGGACGTGAAGGACAATATGAATGCCGATGATTTGAGCAACTGGAATACTGCATCTCCTACCTGGTTCGGTTCACCAACAGACGCTAATGACCAATTGCTCCGAACAGCGATCACATCACCTACGAAAACATCGCCGCAATCACAGCTTCCAATTGCAAACTCTCACATCGATGGCGGCTGGGGTTCGGTCGAAGGCTGGGTCAATGGTCTGGCGGGTGTTGGAGTCGCATATGAGGGTGCATTTGCTCTAATGGAGGCCCAAGCTTTGAAGGCTGGTGCGCCGGTTGTGCAGGCATGTATTTTAATGTTGTTTGTAATCGTACTCCCATTGCTGATGTTTTTAAGTCTGTACGATGTGGCAACACTTGTAACGCTTACGGTTGTGCAGTTTTCAATAATGTTTTGGTCGTTTCTGTTTGCGTTAGCGTTGTGGATGAACAACTTCCTTCTAAGTGCCTTATTCGACGGACGCTGGTTGGACATGCTTAATACCGGCGATCAGCCAATGGAAATGATGTTAACGCTTTGGATTATTCGATTTATGTACGTTATTCTTCCAATTATCTTTTCTGCCCTGCTCGGTGTAGTGGGAAATAATTTGGGTACACGGTTGGAGAGTGGGATGGAGCGCATGATGAGCGGTGCAGGGAAAGGTGCCGGGGCTGGCTCTAGAAAATTAAGTCAAAAGTTTAAGCGTTAGAATTAAAAAAGCCTCTTTAAAAGAGGCTTTTTTATTCGTAAGGAGCGTATTTATTTACGGCGGAGTCTCTATCGAACGCTTGATCAGAAACTCTGTATTCTTCGCGCAGTTCGTCGTTGCTGCTGCGACCACGGAGCAAAGCGGCAGCCAACGCTGCAAAGAGTATTAGGGCGAGCTTCACCAGGAGAAGGGTAGTGGCCCAAATAAAGCGCGCAGTCCAACGAAGGGCTTTACCCCAGTCGATCCCAGCTTTAGATGCAGTTACGGCGGCCATGATATCTACCTTGCTTGAAATTTAACCTCTAGTGTGAGGATAGCAGCTTTCCAGTGAATACGAAATGAACCGATAGTAGTTTTGGCGTATGAATCGTCGGATTGTGCGTCCAGTAATCGTTGGTTTCTAAAAGGTAGACGAAATTGTTGCACGGTACTCTCTCCTGCGTTTAAACTTTTTCTGCAAAAAGTCAGTCAACGGTTGCCGTTGTTCGTAGTCGATTCCCAAAAGCGCGTTGCTGGAATCAAACCGAAAGGTTGCGCTTACCATCACTGAAGTATCAGCTTCTTTCATCTTAACCCATCGGGAAAATCTTCCCGCTGGGGTTGGTTTTTCTCAAGGGTAACTTTATCCAGGAGAACTACCATGATCACCATCACTTTAACTCCACAAGGGCAAATTGCTAAGCGTGTAGTGTTAACAATTTTGCGTTTTTTTTGGGCTAGCTTTGTATTCATCGTCACAGTGCTTTTCGCGCTTGTGTGCTTCCTCTTCGGGACACCGGGTAAAAAGCAATCGTCTTCTAAGGGTGGAAAATCTCAGGGTAGAAATCAAAAGCTACCTGAAAAGCCTATACCGCAAAAGCCTGCAAAGAGGCTTTCTCAAGAAGTGGTTTATGAGCCTACCGCCTATGTCATCACACTTGCTTCAGACGAGCTTCATTTTCGTGAAAAGATTGCTGCATTGAGACGTAGCGGCTATAGATGGCATTCTGGTTTAAATGCTTGGGCTCTTCCGAAAGTTAGACTTGGGAATAATCATCAAAACTTTGAAAAAATTATCGGAGAATTAAAGCGAGTAGGGTACAAATGGAATGGATCTTGTTGGACGCTTTATTTTCCACCATCAATCAGAAAATAGAGTATCTCGAAAGTTATATTTCCAATTATAAAGCGAGGTCTGGTGGCCCCGCTTTTTTTCTGGCCAATGCCTCATTATTTTCATGACATGGACATTTTGGTCACTTTTTGGCTCTTCAGTTTTTCATCAAATTCCTCGATAAATTTGTCTAAATATTTTTTGAGAGTTTCCTTCCGTAGTTCCAGTGCTTCTATGAACTCAATAAATTCTAAAGCTTCATCTTCCGATGAGCAGGAAATTATGAGCTCTCCATCCAAATAAACCAGCCATACTTCATCGCCATGGGTTTCGTCCATTCGAATTGAAAAGTTTTCGTTTGTTAGCATTTAACGCTCCGGTCTTAAAATCCTGAGTTTTTTGTAAGTTAAGTAATATTCCTCCAGTTCTGGAGGCAATTTTTTCATTTATTTTACTTGCAGAATCAATCTTCCAATTTCATATACGTACCCTAGCTCTTTGTAAATCGGTGTGCCAATCGCTTTACCGCTATGGGTGTCTATCCAACATTGACCATTAAAATAAACGTGTTCATAAAGCTTTGTGAGGTCGTAGCCTTCAGCGGATTTTATGACACCCTCTGATAAAATTATTCCAACTGTAATAGAGTGGTTGCCTCCGCCCACCCAAAAAATATTTAATGGGTACCAGTAATGAAGCTGATGGTTTGAGTCTTGTTCCCACGGGCCGCTCTTCCTACCTTCGCCGATCCTTCCTAATGAGTTCATGATGCTTGACGGGCTCCATCCGCTAGGTAAGACAATATCACGGCCGAGCTTCGCCACCGGCAGATCTTCTTTTTCTATCTGATTTTCGATTAAGTGAGAAATGAAACTGTTGTCCAAGCCTGGTACGTAGTTGAGCCCAAAGTCATTCCAAATGTGATATACGCCGAGAGATTTATGGTCTGGCTTAAAATATACATCTACCATGCGAAGGCTTTGGATCGGCCGCATAACAAGTTTTTGTAAATCTTCCAGTGCGGCTACATTCTTTTGATTGGCGAAAATCTTCGCTCGCATCATTAAGTTTTCAAATGCATTACTTTCGTTCTCAGTCTCACCATCAGGCGCTTTTTTTCGAAGCAGTGATTTTAAAAAAGTCATTTAATTAAAAGCCATTGTTGGTTATAGGTTTTTGAGTTTGGAGCTGAGAAAACTTAATGAAAATTTCTCGCTTTAATCGTTAGCTGGGAGAGTTGATCAGAGTAATCCGCCAGGTGGCCTGCAATTATATGCACCACGGGCCGCTTCACATGGTCGGTCACTATTTCAATGGTGCCTTTGATCACCATGAGCTTGCTTGTCAAAATCACTTTCCTGAATACCTCTTGGGTACGAGCCCAGACAATTACATTTACGTCTCCGGTTTCGTCCTCAAGAGTTAGAAACATGGTGCCGCTGGCTGTACCAGGGCGCTGGCGGCATGTGACAAGCCCTGCAATGCGTACGAAGCCTTTGTTTCGGAGTGTAAGCAGATCCGCGTTTTTGGTACAGCGATTAAACGGTCGTTCGTCACGCAATAAGGTCATTGGGTGTGCTCGCAGCGAATGTCCTAAGGCCCTAAAATCGTCGAATATATCTCTCGCCTCTGTTGGCGCACTGGTGAAGAGGTCGTCTTTGTATCGCTCTCCCGGATTAAGCAGCTCAGAATACTCCGCTATTGCTGCTGCTTCCCATCGAGCTTGGTAGCGATTGCCACTTAATGATTCGAACGCAGACGCAGAAGCTAGCTCCTGGAGCTCTGTTGAGGTCAGCGCGCAGCGTCTTGCAACTTCTTCAATGGAGGCGAATAGTGTTGCTCCCCGGTGATGCTCGATCTGGCTTGCTGCCTCGGTATTCAGCCCATTAATTTCCCGAAACCCTAAGCGTATTCCGATAGAAAGTTGACCAAGAGCAGCTGGTACCCGCTCAAGTGAATTTTCGTAACTACTCTTGTTGATATCGACGGGCAATACGGCCACGCCATGGCGGCGTGCATCCTGGATGAGTTGTGACGGCGAATAAAATCCCATTGGTTGGGAATTTAACAGCGCGCAGCAGAATGCCGCTGGGTGATGGCGCTTGAGCCAGGACGACGCGTAGCAAAGCAATGCGAAGCTCGCGCTGTGACTCTCCGGGAAGCCATAGCCACCAAATCCTTTTACTTGTTCAAACATACGCTCTGCGAACTCTGTATCGTATCCGTTGCTTAGTAACCCGTTTATGAAATCGTCTCGGAAAAGTAGGAGTTTGGAGTTTTTGCCCCAATTGGTCATGGCTCTGCGCAGCTGGTCAGCTTTGCCACCCGTAAAGCCTGCGCATGACATGGCGAGTCTCATAACTTGCTCTTGAAAAATCGGCACGCCAAGGGTTGGACTCAATACATCCTTAACGGCGTCGGTAGGGTATGTGATCGGCTCAAGACCACTTCGTCTGCGAAGATAGGGATGTACCATATCGCCCTGTATAGGCCCCGGTCTGACGATGGCTATCTCGACCACGAGATCGTAAAAGCATTTCGGCTGCAGGCGAGGCAGCATCGCGATTTGTGCCCGTGATTCAATCTGGAATACGCCCACGCTGTCGCCATGACAAAGCATTTCATAGGTATCCGGATCTTCGCGTGGAATACTGGCTAAAGATTTAATCTCGGGAGCATAACTATTGACGAGCTCCAATGCTCGGCGCAGCGCGCTCAACATTCCGAGTGCCAGGACATCAATTTTCAATAGGCGCATTGCCTCTAGGTCATCTTTATCCCATTGAATGATTGTCCTGTCTGGCATGCTGGCGTTTTCAACGGGAACCAGGTAGCTCACCTGATCCTGGGCGATAACAAAACCGCCGACATGCTGGGACAAGTGGCGAGGAAATCCTAAAATCTGGTGCAGCAAATTAAAAAAATGCGAGAGCAATTTTTTATTGCCACGTAAGCCAAGTTCTTCAATGCGCTTGTTGATATCAGTCGTAGAGTCCCACCAGGTAATATTCTTCGCGATAAAAGAAACCAAGGAGAGATCCATGCCTAACGCTTTGCCTACATCCCGCACGGCACTTTTAGGCCGGTAGGTGATAACGGTCGCTGCAATTGCCGCTCTTTCTCTACCGTATTTTTGGTAGATATATTGGATGACTTCTTCGCGCCGCTGATGTTCAAAATCAACGTCGATATCAGGCGGTTCATCTCGTTCGCGTGATATAAATCGTTCAAACAAAACATTGATTTGGCCCGGCGCAATCTCCGTGATAAACAGGCAATAGCAGATAACGGAATTGGCGGCTGATCCTCGCCCCTGGCAGAGAATATTATTTTCACGAGCGAACCGCACAATGTCGTGTACTGTTAAAAAATAATATTCGTATGAAAGTTCTTCGACTAATTCGAATTCCTTTTCGATTAGCTCTTCAATGTGGGAGGGTGCCCCTGCAGGCCAGCGATCGCGTTTGCCCAGTTCCACCAGGTTACGCAAATGCGCTATGGGTGTAAGGCCTTCGGGTACGAGTTCCCTGGGATATTGGTAGCGCAACTCGGTCATCGAAAAATTGCACAAATCCGCTATGACTGTCGACTCTTCGAGAAGCGACTCCGGATAAAGCAAACTCAGTTGCTCTTCTGATTTTAGGTAAGCCTCACCGTTTAAAATAACGTTGCCACCTAGATCGGGAATAGATGTGTTTAACCGGATGGCCGTCAGTACATCCTGGAGCGGCTTTCGACTTTTGCAGTGCATGAGTGCTTCGCCGCACGCAACCATTGGTATCTGTCTAGAGCGACTCAGTTGTAGCCATCGAAGAAAGCGCTTTTGCTCACCACCGTGCAACTGATGATTGATACCAATCCATAGCCTACCCTTAAACGCATTGTTCAATTCGTCTGCGATTTCCTCAGGAGCGATATCAACGCCGTGGATTTGTCCGAGCCAAATGATTAAACAATGTTGCAGGCGAAAGCGAAGATCGTCGAAATGTGCTTCGTATTCACCTTTGGAAGACCGGCGACGAGCGAGTGTGATAAATCCGGAGAGTTCACCATAAGCTTTTTTTGATGGAGCTATAGCGATCAACCGCATGCCATTGCTTAAGGTGAATCGACTTCCAACAATTAATTTAAAATTTAATTCTTCGGCGGCCACAAACGCTTTCACCACACCGGCGAGTGAACATTCGTCGGTGATGGCCAGTGCGTCATAGCCCAGCTCAGCAGCGCGCTCGATGTATTCAGGTGGATGAGATGCGCCGGTTAAAAACGTAAAATTGGTGATGGTGTGTAGGTGAGCGTAAGCCATGGCATCACCCGAATATGCCGTGTACAAACCAGGTTTTGGTTTTCAGATCTTTAAAAACCCAAAGCCGGACATGATCATGCCTAGTAGCAACAAAATAATCCCGCGCAATGGTAGTGCCCAGCCAATCGCCGTGTATTCGTTCGGGCCCAGTCCCCAGGTTGAGGTAGCCCCGCCAATACAGGCCTTTCTTTCTCTCTTCGATAGGTACCGGGTCTGGAATCAACCAGGTCGGGCGCGGTACATCTGTGAGCTCCTCCGGCACTTCCTGGTTGCAAGGAGTTGCAAGTGGAATTTTTTCCTGACTTAACTCCGGAGCAATCGCTCGTTTGTAACTCAACTTATAGACAGCATCATCCCCCAATCTCGCTTTTAGCTTGGCAGCGGTAATCGAAAAATCCTGATTCAGATTTCGGCTTCTACGAGCTAAATCAAAATTGAGTACCTGGCCACGGCTCTGCAATCGTGCAGTGTGTTCGCAGGTGAGAGTAAGTATGTCCACCTCAAAAGAAAATTGCCTATGTTCCAATTGGATCATTGTGAGATCGTAAAATAATTCCCAGTGACTTTGCGGAATGTCGGCAAACACTTTTATGTATTCATGTGTTTTATAAATATCACTCAAGGTCCATTCGATGTGCTGTGTTTCCAGTTGGTTTTTGCGCAAATAATCCGAGAGCTTTTGCAATAAATTCTCAACCGGCCACTCCATCAATGCCGTCGAGCTTGTGGGGTATTCAAATTGCACGAACGTCGAAAAGTGCTCAGCCGGCTTATAGGTGGCAACAGGAACAGAAAATAAACTTCCTTGTTGGAAATCCAGATCAATGCCAAACATACGGCACAGGTAGTCAGTAAAAGCCTGTCCAAATCGTTTCCTGATTCCAGCGATACTTTGTCGCTCAATTTGATGAGCGATATCGCCCAAAATAAAGAATCCGGTCTTTTCCAATGCTTCAACTTGTTTTGGAAATTCATAAAGCAGCTCAACTGGCAGCTGGTTTAGCAGATGAATAAAATCATCTTTGCTTTCGTGAAACGAATACTCAGCATCTGCATAGGTTAGTAACCAGGCCGCTTCCGCTGTGTGTGCCATGCCAAACTCGACCCGATGCTGTCCGTTCGCGAAAATCTGAAGTGCTTGCTCCTGGATTGCTTTCGCTCCACCGAAGAGCTGCAGGCATGTAGATACCTCTAGCGTCAATCCCAAATGTGTAACTGTGGTTGAGGTGATAAAAGTGATATGGGGTGTTATGACATACAAGGCCTCCGCCTGGCGCTGCAGGAATTCCTCTTCGAGCGCGCGGTCGCGCTCCACGAATTCACAGTCGCTTAAGGTTTGGGCCGTTGTAATATCCATGCCGATCTCAGCACCAGCTGCTTCGGCCTCAGGGCTTACCCAAATAACGCGGTGCCGCTCGATGATTACTGAAGAGGGAGAGGTATTAATTCCCAGGGCAGCGAAAGGTGCATCGATCAGGCGAAATGAAAACCATAATTTCACTTTCGCCCCCGTATTGAAAATACCGGCGCTTTGGGTTTTGGTCGCAGGCCTGTGCCGTCCGACTCGTACAGATCAAGCAAATGGTAAGGTAATACCGCTTCGGTGTTAGAGGGCAGGGGTAACTTAACTAGCTTGTCTCCCTGCAGCATTCCGCGCTGCTTAAAGATATTTGCGACTATGCCGTCGGCTTGAGCGCCGACCAAAACACGTAGACTCGCTGGTGATGATTCCTGCTGTGATGCGGAGGATCGGAATAGGGTATACAGGCCATCCCCTTCGTGGGCGGCAAGTAAACATTTGCGTAAATCCGTGTAGGTGAGACGCAGATCCTGTGGCCAGGCGAGTAATATCCCACATGCTGGTGTGCGACAAAGCTCAACGAAACTGGAAATGAAATCCTCGGCTCTGGATGAGCGAACTATGCGAACACGCTCCATATCCACACCGGCGATGATTAGGCTGTGAGCAAAGGGCACGAGTGGAGGGTTTAGCAGTACTATCAAACCATCGGATTCGCGCAGGGCTGGCGTAAATAAATACCACTCATGCTGAGTGAAACCTTGCTGGCAAACTTCAATAAGTGCTTTTGCTGGCCAGCCACCAGTTACCAAGGCATCGTTAAGCGCTGGATATCCAGTATCAAATCCAGAAGATTCTACAGCTGCCGGGAATTCCCCGCGCCACGTGTCACCCCGGAGCATGATCTGCTCCAGGCTAACGCGGCTGTCAATGTCGGGGGGTAGGGAATCCATGGTGCTCGCAATGTTAACTGTGTTTATATACAGTATAGGCCGACCTACCTAATGTAGGTCAAGATTTGCTTTAGAACGTTTTGACCACTACGCCGTCTATGCTTGCATTAGAGCGTGATTAAAACCCAATGAACGAAGACAAGCGAACCATCCGTAAAACCGCAGAGATAGCGGCTTATAACCGATTCGAGGGGGTAAACCATGTGTGGAAGAATTTGGGTAAAGCCTACCCCAACTCTGGAGCAGCTTCTGGAGGCCTTTGAGGTTTTCGATTTGGTTTTGCCGATACTGAACAACGCGGCCCCTACTGAACAGCTTCCGTTTCTCTACCCCGGAGAGGACGGTCGCTTTCAGGCGAGCATGATGCGCTGGTCGTTACACCCTGGGGGACTTCCCACTCCGCCGCCGTGGTCGTATGCCACTCACAACTCCCGGATTGAAGACACTGCCACCAGTCGAGCTTTTGGCGCACCTCTGCGATATCGCCGGGGCATTGCGCTGATGGCTGGATTTGTCGAGTGGCAAACTGAAGTGAAAATTATCGAAACGGGCATCACAAAAGCAGGCAAGATCAAGACAAAGACGATTAAAAACAAGCTTCCATATTACGCTGATTGTATAGACCAACCTATGATTGCAGCGGGTATTTGGGATGTGTGGCGCGACCAGGTATGTAGTTTTGCCATCATTACGCAGCCAGCGAATGAAGCGTTCGCCCCATACCACTCGCGAATGCCGTTGTCGTTAACGAGAGAGCAGGCCCGGGAATGGATGGCGTCAACCGATGACGCCCCAGGATTGCTAAAGGCACTTGAGGGCAGCAGCTTACCTTTACGTATTAGGGCTGTTTCTCCAGAAATTAACGATGCTAAAAAGAAAATTGATGTGTCTTTTGTTGAGCGCGAACTAAATATTACCAGCACTCAGTCGTCTCTGTTTTAGTGATAGCGTGGAATAAACATTTAACTCGTCATTTGTAGTGACTGCAATGCGCGAGCACTCTGTGAGATTTGTGCTGCCGCTTGCCAATGTAATTCGCAAAATGCCCAAATCTCAATCACAATTCATTTAAGAGGTATTATCCTGGAATGTGAGTGCCTGTGATCTCCTAGGGTAGATGTTGCATTAAACACTTTATATAGATCAATCAAAAATAAACCCAAGAGAAGCACTAGTATGAAAACAACCGGTGCTGAGGTAAACACCTTTTTGGTTGAAGGCTTCGTGACTGTTTTCCGCTTGGACGACCTCATGTTTAAAATCGCATCCGCTGAATTCTCACTGCGTTAAGAATGGCCAGTAACGCAACACCTACATCCGCAAACACAGCTTCCCACATGGTGGCTAAACCGCCTGCACCTAAAATCAAGACGATGGCTTTTACCACAAAGGCGAGCGTAATATTCTGCCACACGATTTTTTTGGTTTGCTTGCCTATGTTAATTGCCATGGCAATTTTACTGGGCTTGTCATCTTGAATAACGACGTCAGCGGTTTCTATTGTTGCATCGCTGCCCAGACCGCCCATCGCGATGCCCACATCACTTAACGCAACGACAGGCGCATCATTCACACCATCACCCACAAAGGCCACGGTGTTGTTTTGCGATTTGGCTTCCTGAACTTTTTTGACTTTATCTTCCGGCAACAAATCACTGAAGGCATTGGTAATGCCGAGTTTATCGGCAACAAATTTTACGACGGAACTTTTATCACCACTGAGCATAGTAATCTTGATGCCCAACTTTTTAAGTGCATCAACAGTTGTTTGTGCATCCTCTTTAATGCTGTCAGCAATAGTGAGAAAGCCTGCAAATTTCTTGTCGTAGGCGATAGCGATAACCGTGTAGACAATGGAGTTAGGATCGATATCGTAAGGAATGTTGAATTTATCGAGCAGCTTGAAATTACCGACTAATAATTCTTTGCCATCTATTGTGGCTTTGAGTCCATGACCAGATATTTCTTCAACATTCGTCAGAACTATTGAATTATCGATGTCACCCACAAACTCATGAATGGCGGTTGCAACAGGATGCGTGCTTTGACTCTCCAGTTTGTTCACTATTTTCAGGAGATAGCCTTCATCGATATCGGGTTTCAAATTAGTTTTTTGTACCTTAAACACGCCTTCGGTCATGGTGCCGGTCTTGTCCATGATCACATGTTGAATGGTGGCAATACTGTCTAAAAAATTACTGCCTTTGAACAGAATGCCATTTCGACTGGCAGCACCGATACCACCGAAATAGCCTAACGGAATACTAATCACTAACGCACAGGGACACGAAATTACCAGAAAAATTAATGCCCGGTATAGCCACTGACTAAACACATATTGCTCAACAAAAAAATACGGAAGAACACAAATGGCGAGCGCAAGTGCAACCACAATCGGCGTATAAATTTTTGCAAATTTTCGGATAAATAATTCGGTCGGTGCTTTTTGTGAGGAGGCATTTTGTACCAGCTCCAAAATTTTAGACAGTTTACTATCGGTGTATGCCGTGGTTACTTTTACTTGCGAGACTGCATTTAAGTTAATCATTCCGGCTAACACGGTTTCACCCTTTGCTTTGGTGTCCGGTTTGCTTTCGCCCGTTAATGCAGCGGTATTAAACGAGGCTGTGTCCGATAATAATTCACCATCCAATCCTAATTTTTCACCCGCTTTTAATTGAATAATGTCACCAATATTGACAGCTTCTGCCTTGCGGGTAATTGCTTGATTATTTTCTACAACGGTGACTTCATCGGGACGTTGGTCGAGCAGTGTTTTGATGTTGAGTTTTGCGCGCTTGACCGCCAGCATTTGAAACACTTCACCCACAGAATAAAAAAGCATGACCGCAACACCCTCGGGGTATTGGCCAATTGCGAATGCGCCCACGGTAGCAATACTCATCAATAAAAATTCTGAGAAAATTTCGCCGTTGCGAATACTTTCCACTGCTTCTTTTAAAACGGGCAAACCCACAGGTAAATAGGCTGCTACATACCAGATTGCGCGAACCCAGCCTTGAAACCAGGTGGATAGAAAATAATGATCCAAAATCAGTGCAACGACTAATGCGATAAAACTTATCGCCGGACGCAAAAAGATATTCGTATCGCCTTGGCTGTGGTCGTGTTCATCATGGTCGTCATCAGCATGTTCATTGTGATCGTCATGACCGCAACAGCTTGATGCAGATGTTGATTTTTTTTGTATAGCATCGTCCGCACATTTATTGATTTTTTCTTCTTCAGTACAGCATAACTGTTTGCCATGCTCATCATAACGGTGTTGATGTTCCATTCTTTCATCCTCAATAATTCGTGTGTTGCAACGGTTGCATTGCTATGTAAATTCGCAAGGTGTTTTGGTCGCTAGAGCGCAATATTCGCACCGTGTGGCTCCCGTGTTTTTGGCCATTCTTTATCGACATGAAATGCCATTTTAATAGTGCTGCCAGCCGGTGGAACCAGCGATAGTGGTGCTAAAAATCGAACACCCGTTTTAGACCAAGCATAGGCAGGGTTAATGGGTGTTTGATAGTTCGCGGTGGTTTGCAATACCAATTCACCCGCAGGATTGTATACCGCAATATCCACATGACCTGATTCACGTACGTGCTTAAGAGGCTTGTGAAATAAACTACCCTGAAGCACGGTTGTGCCATTTTTTTCCCGCGTTGTCGTGAAGTGAAATGTTACGTGTTTGGTGTCGGGATAATCAGCTTCAAAGATATATTTTGCAGGCGTCACACCGCAACCCGCGAGGCACAGCACCGGGATCAATAACCAGCTAACTGAATTTTTCATAGTGATGTCCTCGTGGTAAAAAAATGAATCGGTTATTGAGTTTGGATGACATCACCGCCAATCGGCAGCGCTTGTTCAATCGCACTCACATACACCCAGCCCGAAATACCATCGCCAATTTTTCCGGCTAATCGAATGATGTTTGCAATGGTGTCCACTTCATTGTCATCGCACGCAATGGATAATTTTGCTTCAGAAATAACGAGCCTTGCTTCCGCTGAATACACGCGCTCAAATTCATCGAGCGGCGTCAGTGTCCCGCGCACGTCTTGTAAAATAAGATTGCGATAACCTGCATCGTTTAACGCATCCACTACCGCATTGACTTTCACATGATGTAAAAACGCTGTGATTAATTTCATGATCTTTACGCCTCGTAAGCCAACCGTTTGCCTTGACGCAAACGGTTGGAGGTGATGGTTAGTGTTTGGAGCGATACGCCATGCGATAAAGCCCTGGTAATACCAGCAGTGTTAACAAGGTGGATGAAATAATGCCGCCAATGACGACGGTCGCGAGTGGCCGTTGCACTTCGGCACCGGTACCGGTGTTTAACGCCATGGGTAAGAATCCGAGTGCAGCTACCAGAGCAACCATCAGGATCGGACGCAACCGCATCATTGCACCTTCGCTAATCGCTGTGTCGATGCTTTGGCCTTGCTGCAAGCCATCGCGAAACGCAGACACCATCATCACGCCAGTGAGCACCGCCACACCGGATAAAGTGATAAAACCAACACCTGCGGTAATCGATAATGGAATGCCGCAAATCCACAATGAAATCACGCCACCCGTGAGTGCCAGAGGCACGCCACTAAATACCAACGCAGCATCTTTTGCAGAACCAAAGGTCATCATCAGCAATGCAAAAATCGCCAGCAGTGTCATGGGCACGAGTAAGGTCAATCGTTTTGAAGCCGATTGCAGCTGCTCGAAGGTGCCTCCGTAATGCACCCAATAACCGGGCGGCAATTTGACTTGCTGTTCAATTTTTTGTTGAACCTCAGTAACAAAACCACCTAAATCGCGATCTTTCACATTGGCACTTACTACCAAACGGCGCTTGCCATTTTCACGGCTGATTTGGTTGGCTCCAGGAGCAATATTTAATTTCGCAACTTCACCCAGCGGAACATAGCCACCTTCATCCAATGGGATTGGCAAACGAGCCAATGCCGTAAGATCGTTGCGCAATTTTTCCGGCAAACGCACCACAATATCAAAGCGTTTATCGCCATCAAAAATTTGCCCGGCATCTTCACCACCGGTGGCAATCGACAAAGTTTCCTGCACATCGGTCATGTTCAATCCATAACGCAGTAACGCTGGACGAATGGCTTCCACCGATAAAATGGGCAAGCCATCCACTTGCTCAACCTTCACACCATCAGCACCTTTGATACCGTTCAGCACAGCGGCAATTTGATTACCGGATGCGAGCAACTGCTCAAGGTCATCGCCATAAATTTTAATGCCGAGGTCAGAGCGCACACCGGAAATTAATTCATTAAAGCGCAGTTGAATGGGCTGGCTGATTTCGTACGCATTGCCCGGTACTTGAGCCAGCTTTGCTTCGATATCTTCCAAAATTTCTGGTTTGGATCTATGCGGTTCAGGCCAATCCTTTTTATCTTTCAGCATCACATAGCCGTCCGAAATATTCGGCCCCATGGGATCGCTCGCGACTTCAGCAGTACCCACACGTGCAAAGAACGTTTTCACTTCCGGCACTTGCATGACCGCGTGCTCAACTTGAAATTGCATCTCCAGAGATTGGGTTAAGCTGGTGCCAGGAATGCGCAACGCTTGCACAGCAACATCGCCTTCATCGAGATTAGGAATAAATTCTGTGCCCATGCGTGTCGCAATAAAACCGGAGAGCAGAATAAAGACCACAGCACCACCGAGAATCGGTAAGCGCAAACGCAATGCAATATCGAGAACGCGGGTGTATCCCTGTTTGGCTTTGCGCACGACAATATTGTCTTTTTCTTCGATGTGACCTGTTAGCAACAGCGCTACCGCCGCAGGTACAAATGTCAGTGACAAGATCAATGCCGCGATCAATGCCATAATTACCGTTGTGGCCATAGGTGCGAACATTTTTCCTTCGACACCCGTGAGCGCAAGGATCGGTAAGTTCACCAGAATCACGACAAGCACGCTGATTAAACTCGGCGTAAAGACTTCGCGTGTTGCACTGAAGACGACTTGAAAACGCTCATCCAAATTTAAGTTTCGGTTTAAATGATGTTGTCGTCCCGCTAGCCGCATAATGCAGTTTTCAACAATGATGACCGCACCGTCCACAATCAGACCAAAATCCAATGCGCCTAAACTCATTAAATTTGCGCTGACTTTTGCGTGTACCATGCCGGTCATTAACATCAACATCGACAGTGGAATTACCATGGCCGTCAGTAACGCTGCGCGCACATTACCGAGCATGGCCAACAACACGATCACAACCAGAATCGCACCTTCGAGTAAATTCTTTTGCACAGTTGCAATGGTTTTATTCACAAGAATCGTGCGGTCGTAAACCGGTTCAGCCGTTACACCTTGTGGAAGGGTTTTATTAATTTCCACGAGCTTGGCGGACACAGCTTCAGATACAGTTCGGCTATTGCCACCGAGCAGCATGACCGCCGTACCTAATACAGTTTCTTCACCATCGCGTGTAGCAGCGCCGGTGCGTAATTGTTTACCAAAACTGACTTCCGCTACATCGCGAATCGTCACGGGTAACTTGCCGCGATGCGCCAGAATAATTTGCTCGATGGAAGGAATATCACTGACCTGACCCGGCGCGCGAATTAAATATTGCTCGCCGTTTTTTTCGATATAACCTGCGCCGACACTGACATTATTTTTCTTGAGCGCTTCAACCACATGCTCAAAAGTAACGCCGTAAGCCAATAATTTTGCAGGGTTCGGTGTGATATGAAATTGCTTTTCATAACCACCAATGGTGTTGATTTCTGTTACGCCTGGTACCAGTCGCAATTGCGGACGAATCACCCAATCTTGCAAGGTACGCAATGCGGTTGCATCGTAGGCTTGGCCATTGGATTGACGCGCTTTATTATCAGCGTGTACCGCGTAATGGAAAATCTCACCTAAGCCGGTAGCCACCGGCCCCATGCCGGGTTCAATACCTTGCGGCATTTGGCTTTTTGCTTGCTGCAAGCGTTCGTTGATAAGATTACGCGCAAAATAAATGTCCGTACCGTCTTTAAACACAACGGTGACTTGCGATAACGCATAACGAGACAGTGAACGTGTTTCTTCCACATTCGGTAAACCGGCAATAGCCACTTCCACCAAATAGGTAATACGTTGCTCAACTTCCAGCGGTGAATATCCGGGTGCTTCAGTATTGATTTGCACTTGTACGTTAGTGATATCGGGTACTGCATCAATCGGTAAACGCTGGTAATTCCAGAGTCCGATAGCGGCAACCACTAACACTAAAAATAATACTAACCATCGGCGTGCAATGGAAAATTTAAGGAGTGCATCAATCATGATGATGTCTCCTTGGAAATTATTTCACTTGCGCTTGAATTAAAAACGATGCAGAAATTATTCATGTTCAGCACCGTCCTTACCCAGTTCAGCTTTAATGATAAAACTGTTTTTACTGGCATAGGTTTCACCGGCTTTAACACCGGCTAAGACTTCAGTGAATTCACCATCGGTGCGGCCAAGTTTTACAGGGCGTGGTTCAAAACCCTCTTTTTCTTTTACGAATACGACTTGTTTGCCTTCGTGGTCTTGTAGCGCTTCATTGCGAATTGCTAACGCCACTGATTTTTTTGCCATCATTACATCAGCGTTAACAAAGAGTCCGGGTGTCCATTGGCGCTCTGCATTGTTTAACAGCACGCGCGCACTCAAGGATTGATTGCCACTGGTACCCAGTGCCGCCACAGAAACAATTTCACCTTCACCCGTTACGTCATTCGCAGGATTACCAATACGGACAGCTTGACCAACATGGATCTTGCCTGCATCGCGCGGGAAAACAGCAACGTCAATCCACACGGTGGAAAGATCCACAATCACAAATGCGGTTTTATCATTGGTTTGCTCACCGACATTGATATTTCTTTCAGCAACAACACCGTTTAATGCAGACGTAATTGAATAGGTTTTAAGGCTTTCATTACTTTCAATGGTCGCCAAGGTTTCGCCTTCGCGAACGCTATCACCCACTTTTTTATTCACACTGCGAACAGTGCCAACAAAGCGTGCGCCAACACGTTGTACTTTTTCACCGTTAGCTTCAACAGTGCCGTAAAACGCCAAGGTTTCGTGGATGCTTGCTGGCCCGACTTTCGCCAGTTCAATCGCCGCCGTTTTTAATTGAGCATCAGACAGTGATGCGGATTTTTCTTCATGCTCTTCGTGTTCTTCATCACCATGCGCTTTTTGCTGCGTTGCAGGTGGTGTTTTAGATTCTTCTTTTGCAGCATTCGCTACTGCAATTCCAATCATCGCAATGATCACAAGGCTTAATTGCAACACGCTTTTTACAGACAGTTTTTTTGTAATGGTTTCTAAAAATAATTTCATGGGGCGACCTCGGAATGTTGTGCGGTAGTGGCTGTGCCACTGAGTCGTTCAATTTCAGCGCGCAGTAAATGCGCATTAGCAGCGGCATCAATCAATGCAGCTTCTGCTTCGAGTAATTCGTGCTGGGCGGTGCTGAGTTCGAGGTAGCCATAACGTCCCTTATCAAAAGCGGCGCGCGTACCACTCACCGCTTTTTTCAATTGGGGAATGACATCGTTGCGTAAACTTGTCACTTCAAAGATCGCTGCCTGGCGCTCTTGATAGAGTCCGACTACTTGCGCACGAAGTTGCAGCAAAGCTGTCTCACGTTCGTTATCAACGCCCAAGCGATTTGCTTTGGCTGTAGCGACTTCACCGGCAGCTCGGCTTCCACCAAACAGCGGCACACTAACGCCGACAACCAGAGCTGAATCTTTGCTGGCTTGTAAGCGGCGTATACCAGCATTCCATTCAAGGTCAGCTTTGCGTTGGCTTAACGCCAAGCGCAACTCGGCATCGCGCAAACGTGTTTCGCTGGCAAAGAGTTGAACATCGGGATTATTGGCAAGACCATTCAGCAAATCGTTAAGTGAAGGAGAATCACCGAGGTTTAGTAGATCGGCATTCACCGACGTAAACGAGGGTTCGGTGACCGCCCACAACGCAGACAGTTTGATTTTGGCAGTATCAAAACCCAGTTCGGCCTGACGCAATTCAATCGCCATGCGCGACTGGTTCGCTTGCGCGCGAGCGAGTTCTGCATCCGGTGTATTACCCGCATCAACGCGACGTTTAATGGACTGGGTGGTTTCAGTCGCCAAGGCCAAGGTGGACTGTTGCAGGGTAAGATGTTGTTGGGCCGTGGCAACTTCAATAAACCGGCGAGTAACCTCGGCCAATAAATCCAGCTCAACAATACGTTGTTCAACGGCCAAGGCCTGTTGGCGTTCGGTAACAACACCCATGCGCGCATCGCGCTTATCCCCCAACTCAATCACGGAGGATAAGGCGAGCGTAAGCTCAGCACCTTTAGTGCCTTTGTAATCACCGCTGCCTGCGGCGTTTTCCAACGTGGTGCCTAGCCGCATGGCTGGTTTTAACCCGGCAGTTTGCAATTCACCTTCCAGTGCCTGGCGACGAAATTGAAAACTGCTGAGTTGTGGGTTGCGCGCAAGTGTTGCCGTAATGGCATCGCGCAATGACAATTTACTGGTGGGAATACTATTTGTATCTGCCGCGGTTTGGGCAGCTACGGGTAAAACAAACGAACAAGACAATAAGGTCGCAATCAGTGCGAACCTGATTCGAAAAAAAGACATGATGAACTCCAACTAATGCGCAGGTGCGCAAACACATCATCGCCATATCGCAAAGCAATAAGGACTGATGACAGCGGAAAGATTTAGTGGGAGTGGGCTGGTGGAGCGCGAAGTGGTGGACGAAGACCGGTGATGGTTAACCAGGTTGAGGGGGTATTGAAATAGGTAAAGTTCTGGCCACCAACCAAAGGCCAGATGATTAGCAGCAATAGAGCCGCTGCGAGGAACGGTAAATCAAGGCTGAACAATTTCAGGAAGGTCATTTCCATGGGCTTGCTATCGAAGTCCTTGTGGCCGTCTTCACCGTCGCCGTGGTCATGGCTCCCGAGCAGGTCAAAATGCACGGAAACGGGAGGTTCCTGACCATCTAAACAATAGTGCCCGTGCATACCGGTCATGCTGGCAAATAGCCAGATGAGCAATATCAGCAAAGTCCTTTGTTTCCGGTTTAGACGCATACGCCGCTATTTCCACATTCGACCTAATCAGGTCACCGCTTTGGATGATGAGGGCTGGTTATTCAAATAATAACCCACCATGGCCAGAACTGCGACTATGACTTGGGCCAGGACGGATTCTACAGTTGGGAATATCCCCAACAAGGATATTCGTGGAACAGGGATTGAATGAATATTGAGAATCCCGGCTTCCTGGAAACCAGCTATCCCTTTACCCGCCAATACGACTGCCAGCACGGCCACAAGGATGGAACTCACTGATAGGAAGCGACCGATGGGAAGACGCTTGCTGTAGCGCAACATCCAAACCGCCAGCACCAGGAGCAACAGCAATCCAACGATCAACCCCAAGGTTAACGCAAAATGATTGCCTTCCTGCCATAGCGCGGCGTAAAACAAGATGGTCTCGAAGACTTCGCGGTAAACCGCGATAAAGGACAACCCGAACAGTACATAGGCTGAACGTTTTTTGAGGGAGCCCGTGAGCTTTGCATTGAAATACTCCTGCCAACGTCCGGCAACACTCTTACGGTGCATCCACATACCGACACCAAGCAATACAAGCGCCGCAAATAACGAAGAGAAGCCTTCGGTTAATTCACGGCTCGCGCCACTGACGCCGATCAAATAAGTAGCCACCGCCCACGTTACAGCGCCCGCTACGAGCGCGCCGATCCACCCAGCGTGCACGTAAGGTAATTGGTCTTCGCGTGCAGTCTTGCCCAGGAAGGCCAGCATCGTGACAACCATCAGTAAGGCCTCCAAGCCTTCGCGCAACAGGATCGTTAAGCTTCCTACGAAGGTAGTCGTTGGGCTTGCCTCCGATGCGGACAACAGCAGCTCAGCTTTATCAAGGACAGCGTTGACTGCTGCCAGCTGAGTCGTCAGTTTTTGCGTTTCGACGTTTTCGGTAACCATGGTGCGATAAGTGCTCATAGCCGTTTCCAGCTCGGTACGTATGCCGGAATCCCGCGTCGCGATAGTGGGTTCAACCGGCTCAACACCATCCAGGTAAGCAGATAAGGCAAGATCGCGTGCAGCAGTTTTGTTACCTGCCGTAAACGCGGCATAGCTTTCGTGTAAGCGGAGTTTGGCAAGTGTCAGGCCTTGGCCACGGGCAAGCGCTGCTTTATCGACATGATTGCGTAGGTAGGCCAGCACGGGTCGCGCATCATCGCCAATACGAGTGGCCAGCTCAACCTGCGTCATACCGGCGAGTGCATCAATATTGGGGATTTGTGCGCGGATGGCGTCTGAACCGTTCCACAGTGATTTACCAGCTTCTTGATCAGCAACGGAAAAAGCCAATTGGCTTACGTAAAAAGCTAATGCCCAGCGGTCTGCTTCGGGCAGCGCGGTAAAACCCACCATAGGTGTGCCTTCGATACCTTGGGTGATGATCTGCTGGAGAGCAAATGGGCTGCGCTGCGCTGCGCGCACAGGGTCCGCAAAGGCAATTGGCGGCGTCGGTAAATTTGCGGCAAGCGGACCATCCCCATGCCCGTTCAAGCCGTGACAGGCAGCGCAATTTTCTTGATAAAGTTGTTTCGCTTTGGCTGTATCAATGTGCACTGGTGGTGTGGACGCCACGGGATAGGCTTGTAGTAAATGGTTAGCCAGTGCCCGCGCGGCGGTACCTACGGATTCCGGGGACTCCATTGCGTTAATCCGAGTGGCGAGGTCATCGGCGGCTGCAACCAACTCTGCTTTGTGCTCATTGGCCTCAAGCTGGGTGATTTTCTGCTTAGCCGTTTGGGCGAACTCTTTCATTTCCTCAAATTCGGATTCCTTCAATACTTGGCCGTTCTGTACAGCACCGGCGTAATCCACGGAAAGATAGTCCAGGAGCTGCCAGGTTTGGCGAACAGCGTGTTCGTCTGCAAAGACCTGCTGAGCACAACATAGAAAAGAAATGAGCCAAAAGAGGCGAAATTTGAAGGAGATAGTCACTCGATAATCCAGATGTAAGTTATAAATATTTGTTGATGGGAATCAGTGACAACCACTGCCGCAGCAGGCTGGTTTTGCAATTTCACGTAGCTCAGCCTTGGCTTCGCGCAAAATTGAAATGGCACCGCGTAGCACCACAGCCACAATGACGCAACCGATAGCGACATCGGGCCAGCGAACATTGAGCCACCATACCAATACACCGCTGACAATAACGCCCAGGTTGGCAATCGCATCGTTTGCTGAAAAGATCCAACTGGCTCGCATGTGAACTTCGCCATCACGATGCTTATGGATTAATGCCAAACAGGTCAAATTGGCAACCAGCGCGACTGAGCCCATACCCATCATCAATACCGAAACGGGCTCACTGCCAAAGACGATGCGGCGGCCAATATCGACAGCCATCAAGATACAAATGGCGAGTTGAAAGTAACCACTTGCCAAAGCTGCATTGGCTTTGTCTTTTGCGGCGCGACCTACGGCATACAATCCTATGCCATATACAATCGCATCAGCCAACATATCGAGCGAGTCCGCAACCAAGGCCGTTGACTGGGCGATCCAGCCCACACCGAATTCGAGAAAAAACATAGTCGCATTGATCGCTAGCAACCAATAGAGCACTTTTTTTTGGGCGTCATTGGTCACTTCAAATTCACATCCGCAATCGCTCATACTTAACCCTTGCGCAAAATCTGTAGGGAGGAGACTATAAACCCTATAGTTGCTATAGGGTCAATGAGGCTGACACATGAAAATAGGCGCGCTCGCTACCAAAACGGGTTTATCCATCCAGACGATTCGTTACTACGAAAAGGAAAATATTTTGCACGAGCCCTCTCGCAACGATGCTAATTACCGTTTGTATGACGATGAGGCTGTTCGCCAATTGGTGTTTGTAAAGCACTGCCGTAACCTGGGGCTTACCCTCGACGAGATCCGGGCGCTTATTCGCTACAAAGAGAGGCCGGACGAAGGATGTGCGCAGGTAAACCGTATTGTTGAAGCTCACCTGCTGGAAGTAGATAAACGATTAGCAGAGCTTACCGATTTACGCGCTCAACTAGCCCAACTGCGCACCTCCTGCGCCGACAACCTTACCGCGAAAGACTGCGGCATATTGCGCAAGCTTTCTGAATCTTGAGCAACAAGGCCTATTATTTCCTACCTTCTTGTATCGCTAAAACCGTCGTGACGGAACTTTGTAAGGGCTGCCAATTGGGTAGCGCATTTTCCTCACTACGGAGTTTTTCCTATGCAATTTATTTTATTCACCTGTGAAGGCTATCGTGTTGTTATCGAATGTATTGAACCCCACTGGTATTGGCGGGTGGAAGTCTTCGATCAAAACGACCAGCTTGTTGCTAAGGGCTAAAATAGCTGCCCAGGGATGGGCCACGCTAGGGGTATTCGACCACGTTATTGGAGCTTCCAGCCAGCAACAATAATCGACATTCCCAAGAGAGCAACACCGGCACCTATCCAATCGTAAAACGATAAGCTCACGCCATCCACCACCCGCAACCATACCAGCGCCGTTGCCACATACACACCTCCGTAGGCAGCGTAAACACGCCCACTCGCTGCCGGGTGCAGTGTCAACAACCATACAAATAGAGCAAGACTGACGGCTGCTGGTAATAGGAGCCACATTGATCCGCCTTTGCGCAGCCACAGATAAGGCAAGAAGCAGCCGATAATTTCTGCCAATGCAGTAGCGATAAATAGCAGTGTTGTTTTAAGCATGGGAACCTTCAGGTTGTTCGCTGGATTTGTTATAGAGAGCATCAACGATGGTGCAGTCAGGAGCCTTAGTACCAGGGCAACAGCATTTGCAGCGTTGTGCCATGACCAACAAGGAGTCTTTAATGCGTTGAAGCTCTTCCAGCTTTTGGTTCACCGTCGCCAGGTTGGTTTCCACGAGTTCAAGCGCTTCACCGCAAGAGCGCTCGGTATTTTCCGACAGGCTTAACAACTCCCGTGTGTTATCTAATGAAAAACCCAAACCACGGGCTTTCAAAATGAATCCCAGCCGTTTCTCATGCTTTTTCGTGTAAAGACGGTGGCCGCCGCTCGTGCGTTGTGGCTTTGGTAGTAAACCTAATTTTTCGTAATACCGGATGGTTTCAATATGGCATCCCGTTTCCCGCGATAGCGCCCCAATTCCTGTCATGTTCGTTTCCTGTATAAAAGGCTTGCATCTGTAGTGACTACAGATTTTATCCTGAACGCCCTTGTAACACCTAATCACAGGAGTTTTTATGAAGCCCAAATCTTTCTGGTTGACCGTTATTGCGGTGGTTGCCTGCATTGGTTGCTGTAGTGTTCCCTTGTACGCGTTATTCATTGGGTCTGCCGGACTCGCTGTTCTTGTGAGCCAAACAACCCTGGAACTCTTGAAATGCGTTCTTCCACTTGCTGTCCTTGGTGTGGGTTATTGGATTTATCAAAAACGCCAGACGAAAAAAAGGTGTTGTACTTCCGAGCAAACGGAATGCGGTAATAATCATTGCGCAACCCATTCTGGCGATAAGCGCTAGCCTTCGCTTTTTACAAATCGGCAATAGACAAATTCTTGCTGCGTTTCGAAGGGTGTTACGTGGGTTTCAAAGGTATGTTCTTTTAATAGGAACGCTTCGCCAAACTCCCCTTGCAACGCTTCGGGCGAATAGCGAACGACAGGTAAATTGCTGCATTGTTGCGGACCTTTTTCAGCGAAGCTGGAGACAATGAATTGTCCGCCCGGCTTCAAGGCTTGGGTCAGTTGCGCTACATATTGTTGGCGATCATTTTCTTCAGTCAGGAAATGAAATACAGCGCGATCATGCCATACATCGTAGTGGTGTTTCGGCAGTGAAAGCCGAGTAATGTCTGCCTCGATCCATTTCACCGATGTGGCCTTATCGCCCATCCGATGTTGGGCAACAATCAGCGCAGTTCCCGAAATATCCAACACCGAAAGCTTGGAATAACCAGTATTGATCAAATCATCTACCAAAGTAGAAGCGCCTCCGCCAACATCAATAATCTCTGCATCTGTGTGCGGTGCGGATGACATTATCAATTGCAACGACAGTGCGGCATGTTCCTGAAACCAGCTAACAGCCTTGGTGGATTTCGTGTTGTAGACATTTTCCCGGTGCTCTTTCGACAGCATATTTCTTCTCTAGCTTATCGTGAAATCCATTAAGGTCTTTCAGTAAGTTGATCACTAAGACCGACTAAAATGGGACAATCCGCTCGCTCATCTCCAGGACAGGAGACTGTTAATGTTTCCAGCAAATTTCGCATCGCTGTCAGCTCTGTAATTTTCGCATTGAGTTCATTGATATGTTCTGTTGCTAACGCCTTCACATCACTACTTGCGCGTGAGCGATCTTGCCACAGCGATAACAGCACTTTGATTTGCTCCAGCGAAAATCCTAATGATCGTGCGCTTTTGATAAAGCGCAGAACATGTACATCTTTTTCGGTGTAGGTGCGGTAGCCGGATTCTGTGCGTAATGAATGACCGATTAAATCAATCGATTCGTAATGGCGAATCATTTTTGCAGTCACGCCGCTGGCTTTCGCGGCTTCTCCAATATTCATATCAACCTCACAGTGGACAAACATCATTGCGCTGCGCCGGTTTCCAGCGTTTTAATAAAAGCGCATTGCTCACGACACTCACACTGCTAAATGCCATAGCAGCACCCGCCAACATGGGATTTAGAAAACCAAACGCTGCCAGTGGAATACCCACCAGATTATAGATAAAGGCCCAAAATAAATTTTGTTGGATTTTCGCGTAGGTGCGCCGTGAAATATCAATCGCATCGGCAACCAAGGCGGGATTACCGCGCATCAAGGTAATGCCCGCCGTGTGCATGGCGACGTCAGAACCCGTCGCCATCGCAATACCAACATCAGCGGCGGCCAATGCAGGCGCATCGTTAATGCCATCACCCACCATCGCCACAGTCCGATGATCATCTTTTAGGCGCTCCACAGCGGCAGCTTTATCACCGGGCAACACATTGGCGAATACTTGTTGAATCCCTAACTGACCTGCTACCCGATGAGCGCTGCCCGCGTTATCACCGGTGATCATCACGGTGTTGATACCCTGGCTATGCAAGCCAGACACAGCAGACAGTGCTTCCAGTTTTATCTCATCGCCGAACGCAAGAAGCCCCAAGAGCTGTTTTTTTTCACCGGATTCGGCGAGCCAGGAAATGGTGTTGCCTTGAGATTCCAGCGCATCCGCCTCCGCAGCCAAACTCCCCAAGGCAACATTCAGTTCCTGCATTAATCGTGTATTGCCTAACTGTAATGAGCGGCCATTTACCGACGCCGCCAATCCGCGCCCCGGTAGCGCTTTTATGCTGGATGCGGTGGGAATGTGAAGTTGGCGTTGATGAGCGGCATCCATCACTGCTTTCGCCAGCGGATGTTCGCTGCCGCGTTGGATAGCGGCGCTGAGACTTAGAAAATCCTCTTCATTACCCTGCGCCGGAACCTGGGCCGTCAAGACCGGTTTGCCGAGCGTCAGAGTTCCAGTTTTGTCGAACACGACCGTGTTAATACGGTGGGCAATTTCGAGGGCTTCAGCATCTTTGATCAAAATGCCATGCTGCGCTGCAACACCGGTACCGGCAATGATGGCGGTCGGTGTTGCAAGCCCTAAGGCACAGGGGCACGCAATCACCAGCACGGCCACCGCATTGATAATGGCGTGCTGAATATCCCCGTTGTACCACCACCAGCCAAGGAATGTCGCCAATGCCAGGGCAATGACCACCGGCACAAATACGGCGCTCACTTTATCCACTAAACGCTGGATCGGCGCCTTGGCGGCTTGTGCGTTTTCCACCAGTCGTATAATCCGCGCGAGCGTCGTTTCTGTACCGACTGCCCGGGTCTCAACCAGGATTAATCCCTCGCCATTGATCGCCCCACCGGTGACGTTTTCGTGGAGGTTTTTGGAGACCGGCAGACTCTCACCGGTAATCATGGACTCGTCCATGTGAGTTTGGCCTTCCAGGATAATGCCGTCTACCGGTACGCGTTCACCGGGTTTAACCACAACCACATCACCCGGTTTTACCGAAGCGATGGGAACTTCTACATCCAGATCGCCTTGTTTTACCCGAGCAACAACAGGTTGCAACGCTTGCAGTGCTTTGATTGCCGAGGCGGTTTGTTGTTTGGCCCGGCTTTCTAACCACTTGCCCAGCAATACCAAGGTGATAACCACTGCCGAGGCTTCAAAATAATAATGCGGTGCAACGTGGCCCGCGTGCGGTGAGGCGAGCTGGAAAACACTCAGTCCGTAGCCAGCGCTTGTGCCCAATGCAACCAGTAGATCCATGTTCCCGGTACCGGCTTTTAGCGCCTTCCATCCTGCTTTGTAGAAGCGTGCACCCAACCAGAATTGTACGGGTGTGGCGAGTGCCCATTGGACCCAGCCTGGCAGGTTAACCTGTACACCGATCAGTGACGCCAGCATCGGAATAATGAGCGGCAACGACAGCAAGGCGGCGATTTTCCAGGCGTAGTCATCTGTGATCCGAATACTGGATGCTGGCACGGATGCAACGGCGGCGGAAGATAATACCGCCTCATAACCGGCGACACTAACAGCGGTTATCAAGGCTTTGTTATCCACCGTTGGCAAGGCCTCCACGCGCGCGGTTTCCGTCGCCAGATTAACGCTTGCTGTCAGTACACCGGGTACACGCAACAGCGCTTTTTCAACACGTCCCACGCACGACGCGCAGGTCATGCCTTCAATTGTTAAAGTGGTCGTTTGGGTGGCCAATGCATAGCCCGCGTCTTCAATGGCCTTTTTTACCTCCGCCATGGCGAGTGTTGCATCGGCTTGGATGTGGGCTTTTTCGGTGGCCAGATTAACGGTGGCAGCTTGAATGCCTGGCAATTTTTTCAGCGCCTTTTCCACGCGACCGGCGCAGGAAGCGCAGGTCATACCCTGGATGGCGATGTCCTGAGATGAGAAATTTAACGTAGTCATACCGGCTCCTGGTTGATGAGGTATGAATCCAGTATCAAGCTTCCCATCATGGGAAGGTCAAGTAATATTCACCCACAAAAATCTCATCGCTAAAACGCTTGACCTTCCCACGGTGGCAAGGTCAACACTCTCATCTCCACTTACTGACGGAGGACTTGCGATGACAATATTTACAGTAAAAGGCATGAGCTGCGGCCACTGTGTTAAAACCATTACCCATGCAATTAAAACCCTTGATCCGGCAGCGTCCGTGGCTATCGATTTGGCGAGCGGACGGGTCGAGATTGACAGCAGCAAACCCGAGAGTGACTTGGTGGCGGCTATCAATGCGCTGGATTACTTGGTCATACCTGCTTAACCACCCAACAATACCGGGCCTGCGGGCCCGACAGTTCAGGCTTCACTACCAATTACCAAAATCACTATCGCGGTAGTTATCAGGACGGCGCTTCCCAGCAGCATTTCAAACACAATGGTGTGAGCCAGACGCACGGTAAATCCTTTCTCCGCCAACCGTGGAACGGTTAGCCATTTGTTGCCAGCGGCCAACGCTAATAGGCCAGTCACTAACCCAAATTTCACCAACAGCCCCTTGCCATAGGCGGTAGTAAAGAGCTTGTGCCAGTCGCCTAGCATTAGCGTCGCCATGGTGATACCGCAGATCAGCAACGCTGCCACAATAAACACCGCCCATTCACCGAACCGGGTCATCGCCAACGACGTTGCCTCTGTGTCTTTGGATCTGGCGGCGAGCCACAACGGGTACAATGAACCCAGCCACAACCCCATCGCTCCTACGTGCAAGGTCACAGCAATTTGCCCCACAAGGCCTTTTTCAGCCATGTGGCCGGTTTGTGCAAACGAGGCTGCCACCAACAGGCTTCCGCCTACCGCCAGGAGATTGCTCGGGATGGCATAACGATTTAAACCTAACCGACTTGTTCCGATGAGCAAAAAGCCTGCTAACTGCAACATCATGGCGGTGCCTACGGCCGACCTCATCAACACGGACAGAATGGAGGCGTTGAACAAACCCGCCATACCGGCTTCAGCCAGTGCGCCTGCCTGGATACTCACACTTGCCAGTGTAAGAACAACACCCAGAACACAGGCGCCTTGCGTGTACCGGATGATGGACAGGGATAACTCCCGGTGCTGCGTCAGCAGCACCGAAGAGAGGCATCCACCCATGGCACCGGCAACACAGGCATATAGCAATACCCTGACAACCAGCGTTGGAATGACCCAGAGTCCAGCATCCATTATTTGGTGTGCCCGGAGTGATCCATGTCTTTACCCGCATGATCGTGCTCTTTCATGCCCTCATGGTTTTGCGCCGCCGGTTTGGCTTCTGCCCCCACCGAAAAGGTAAAGGCACCTTTCATGTTGTGCCCATCGGTGCCCATCGCTGTCCAATTAACGGTGTACAAACCATTGCCAAAAGGCGGTAGTTTGTATTGGTGTGTCACCTTAGTGTCATTCGAGGCTTTGAAGTTGAAATCGATGGCCTTGCCTTTGTCATCAGTGAGGGTCAGGTTCATCACCATCGCCGGTTTCTCAAAGGTCAGTACCAGGTTGGGTGGTGACATTTTCACCTGGGAGTTGGCCTCCGGCACCGAGCTTGCCAAATGCGCGTGAGCAAATACCTGGCTTGAAAAAACACTGAGTAATGTCAGCATCAAAATCCAACGTGTAGCGCGAAAAAAAATAGATGTGTTCATAGCGGTTTTCCTCTTCATCATTGGTTAAAACCAGGCACGAAGGCCCAGTACGAATTGTGTGTCGTGAGTGGTTTCGTTCATTGCACGGGCGAAGTCTGCGGTATTGCCGAATGTGCGTTCCCAATTCACACCCACGTAAGGCGCAAATTCACGACGAATTTCATAACGTAAGCGCAGACCTGCCGTAACATCGGATAAGCCTGATCCGGTGCCGGTTTGTGTGTCGTTTTGCCCGTAGACGTTAACCTCAACTTCTGGCGTCAATATCAGTCGCTGGGTAAACAGCAGTTCATATTCCGCATGAATCCGGGCAGCGGTACGTCCCTCATCGCCGACAAATAGCGCGGTACTGACATCAAACTCATAGGGTGCAAGCCCTTGCAGACTGATCACTCCCCAGGTTCGGCCAGGGCCAGATTTACTGTCGTGGCGCACACCGGCCTGCACGTCCCAAAACGGGGCTATCGCCCGACTGAATAACACTTGGGTTTCCAGTTCCTCGGTCATTCCGCCAACGCGCTCAGCATCAATTTTTACCCAAAGCTTATGTAGGTCATGCCCAATCCAGGCTTCACCTTCCAGCACCGCAGGATCGTTGCCATCAGTGTTTCGGGTTTCCAGCTGGTTTACCATGACGCGCGTAAGTAAGGGATCATCATCCTCATGAGCGACAACCGACGTGGCATACGCGCTCAAGCCCAGCGATAGCGGTAACAGATATTTCAATGTTTTCATGTCAGTTCTCCTCAATGACCCTGACTTCACGCATCATGCCGGGCATGTGGAACATCAGATGACAGTGATAGGCCCAGCGTCCTTTGGCGTCGGCGGTGACTAAATAACTCACCTTCGAACCCGGTTGGACAAGGATGGTATGTTTGCGAGGGATGTATTCAGGATCACCGGTTTCGAGCTCACTCCACATGCCATGCAAATGGATGGGATGGGTCATCATGGTGTCGTTGACCAGTACGATACGAACCCGCTCACCGTAGGTAAGTTCTAGCGGTGCGGCATCCATAAAATTAATGCCGTTCATCGACCACATATACCGGTGCATGTTGCCGGTCAGGTGTAGCTCGATTTCGCGCGAGGGTTCACGCTTATCGTGGGTGGGATGCAAGCCGCGAATATCCGCGTAGGTGAGCACTTTACGGCCATATTGTTCAGCATGTTCACGCAAGCCGATGCCAGGATCAGCCAAACCGCTTTGCGGCATCTGCGCATGATTATCGACGTGGGGTCCGTATTCACTGGCTGGGTGAACAATCTTGCCATCGTCACCAAAGTTGCTACCAAAACCGGCTTTGGCGAGGTTGGTCGTTTTGCCCGGCCTATCTGCCTTAGCCGCCTTCGTCATGTTGTGACCACTATGGTCCATGCCTTCCATGTTGCCCATGTCGTGACTACTGTGATCCATGCCTTCCATTTTGTTCATGTCATGGGCACTGTGATCCATACCTTCCATCTTGCCCATGTCATGGCCACTATGATCCATACCGGCCATTTGGCTCATATCGTGACCGCTGTGGTTCATACCCGGCGTGGCGTTGTGATCCATAGCTCCCATATCGTGACCACTATGGTTCATCCCCATGCCCATTTCCTGATGTCCCAGGATGGGCGCTGGGTCCATTGCAGGTATCAGTGCCTTGAACGCGGTATCTGCCGTGATGGTGCCGCGCGCAAAACCGGTGCGGTCATTGGTTTGGGCAAACAAGGTATAAGCCTGGGTGGCATCCGGCTCGATGATCACATCGTAGACTTCGGCGGTACCTATTCGAAACTCATCGACCACCAGGGGCTGGATGTATTGGCCATCCGCAGCAACCACGGTCATCTTGAGGCCGGGAATGCGCACATCAAAGATACTCATGGCCGAGCCATTGATGATGCGCAACCGCAATTTTTCGCCGGGTTTGAATAAACCCATCCAGCCTTGTGCTGGCGTAACCCCGTTCATCAAGTAGGTGTAGGTATACCCGGTTACGTCTGAAATATCCCGGTCACTCATGCGCATTCGCGCCCACATAGAACGGTCTTGCCAGGTTTTTGCCAATCCCTTTTCTTTGATATCCCTCCAGGTATCACCCAGCGTTCGCTCGCGAAAGTTGTAGTATTCATTCATTTTCTTGAGCTTCGCGTAGATACGCTCCGGGGCTTCATCGCTCCAATCGGATAACATCACCACCATGTCGCGATCATAGGCGAAAGGTGCTGGCTCTTTAGGGTCAATGATGATACTGCCCGCAAGGCCAGTGCCTTCCTGATACCCCGAGTGGCTGTGGTACCAGTAAGTACCGTATTGCTGTACTTTGAAGTTGTACTCAAAGGTTTCACCGGGCTTTATGCCTTCAAAACTTAAGCCCGGCACACCATCCATTGCACTGGGCAGGATGATGCCGTGCCAGTGAATGGAAGATTCATGCTTCAGGTGATTGGTGACGCGAATGCGAATGTCATCGCCTTCTTTCCAGCGCAAGATCGGTGCGGGATAACTGTTGTTCACCGTGGTGGCGATACGCTCCCGACCAGTGAAGTTAACAGTTTGGTAGCCGATGTGAAGATCAAACTCGGTGCCCGTGAGTATCGGTGGCGTGGCCGAGCTTACGGCGGGCGCATCGGCCACCGAAAGCGCCGAGAGCGGCAATGCACTCAGTGCGACCAGCGATGAGGTGCCCAACACGAAGTGCCGCCGGGTCATTTGGGCGTTAGTGGTTACAGCGCGGGATTCTTCAGCCGCCGCCAGATCCTTCAGATGATTGGTCATAGTGCGCTCCTACAATTGATCTTTTGGGCTGGCGATATGCGCATACACACGGCTCGCGCCATCAGCAGTTAAGGCGAGCACGTCGTAAGGTTCAAAGTGATCTCCCATTTCCATTCCAGGGCTACCCATGGGCATACCGGGTACCGCGAGGCCAATTACGCCCTTAGGTTTTTCGGCGAGAAAACGCTTGATGACGGGACCAGGGACATGGCCTTCAAAAATATACCCTTCAACAGACACAGCGGTATGGCAGGATTGGTAGCGTGGCGCGATCTTGCGTTTTAGCTTTTCCTGGTTGAGGTCGGCGGGATGTTGAACATGCGTTTGAAATCCCTGGTTGTCCAATTGGGTAACCCATTTTTCACAGCAAGAACAGGTAGGACTTTTGAAGACTTCCAGGGCGATAGGTTTTGTAGGTGTTGCTAAGGCCTGTGGCTTATCAGCTGCCAGCACGCCGGTGGTAAAACACAGGGCAGCCGCACTTAAAGCAGCGGCTGCAATACGAAAAAAGGCGATTTGCATAAAAACTCCAACGAATGAGTCAATCTCAATACGGGGAGTTAAACACTCCCGTTAACAGCGATGATGACAAGAGCGCCAAATTCGGGGCGGACTTGTCCTGTGTTAACGGAAAATGGGGGGTCTAAACAGAGAGGAAACCAAGGCGGCGGGTATTACCGACAGGTAATTATCACCGACGGTGGCTGGGGAAAGGGTAAGAGCAAAATCAACGGAGTGAGCGAAGCCAGCCGTGGAGCAACTACCGGATGCACAGTGGCCTGGCAGCTTGCAACAGTCCTTCATGACAGAACCTTTGTCCGCATGTGACAACATGGCGTGCGTCATGGGCATCTCATGATTGCTCATGTCGTGATCCATCGAGGGCATATCTTCATCCATGGCTGTCATATCGTGATTCATGGCAACCATCATGCTACTCATCGCTGGGCAAGGCATGGCTAGGGCCGATACAGTCTGACCAGTGAAGGCCAATAGCATCAGCGTGATAAACCATGTTTTGAAGCGGCGGTTGATCATAATCAATGTCGAATTAAGGGGGCTTCGGGATCAGACTAAAGGCTAGCAGAATAGTTCATCTTGCCGTTCAACGTCCAGTGCTCGGCACTCAAGTGCACTTTGTGGGATAACGTACTGTTGCAATCGCAGCAGAGGTGTATTTCTAAAAAGCCAGATCAATCCGATCCATCATAAACCACGAGGACTATCACTATGTCACACGTCACGATTGATTCCGAATGCATAAAAAATTGTTCAACCTGTAGTGAAACCTGTTTCAAAACGGCCATGAATCATTGCTTGCAAATGGGTGGAAAACACGTTGAGCCAGACCACTTCAAACTCATGCTGAACTGCGCCAAAGTGTGTGAAACCTCGGCCTGTTTGCAGTTAAGCGGCTCGCATTTTAGTCACCATCTCTGCAAAGTTTGTGCAGAAATTTGTGACGCTTGTGCGGACAGTTGTGAGCGCGTTGGCGACATGGATGAGTGCGTTGCAGTCTGCCGTAAGTGTGCAGAGAGCTGCCGCAAAATGGCGGCCTAGTCCAATTCCATCTCATCAATATACATCTGCGGGACACCGAGCCGGGTGTCCAGCGCGGCTTACTGTTGTTCGCGTCTGCGTCGTAATAGAAACACGGCAGGAATCACAAACAATGACAACAAGGGTGCGGTGACCATGCCACCCACCATCGGAGCCGCGATGCGGCTCATTACCTCAGAGCCGGTACCGCTGCCCAGAAAAACAGGTAACAGCCCGGCAATAATGACGGTGACGGTCATCATTTTAGGCCGAATGCGCTGAGCTGCACCTTCTACAATCGCCTCGGTTAGCGCAATCGCATCCGTATTCCCCGCGTCCACTCGCCGTTGCCATGCCTGCTTGAGGTATAGCAACATAATCACTCCAAATTCAGCCGATACTCCTGCAAGCGCAATGAAACCAACCCCGGTGGCAACGGATAAGTTGTACCCCATGAAATACAGCAACCAAACCCCGCCCGTTAGCGCAAAGGGCAAAGTAACCATAATCAGTAGAGCTTCATCGAAACGTTTGAAGGCGAGATACAAGAGCAAAAAAATAATGGCAAGTGTTGCCGGTACGACCCACTGCAAACGGGCATTGGCGCGTTCCATAAATTCAAATTGCCCCGAGTAATTCAGGCTCACACCCGCAGGTAGTTTTACTTGGCTGGAGACCGCTTCGCGAAGCGATGCCACTGTGGATGCGAGGTCGCGACCGTGCACGTCGATGTACACCCAGCCCGTGGGCCGTGCGTTTTCGCTTTTGAGTATGGTCGGCCCATCGTTGATCGCAATGGCGGCAACAGTGCCCAAGGTAATTTGACTGCCCAGGGGCGTGATGATGGGTAAATTGCGCAATTTTTCGAGGCTGTCGCGCCATTCACGCGGGTACCGCACATTGATGGGAAAGCGCGCGCGGCCATCGACAACTTCACCGATATTGTCGCCACCAATCAAACTGCTCACCACCGATTGTGCTTGCGCAATACTTAATCCATAACGTGCTAAGGCCGCGCGATCCAATTGAATATCAACATAGCGCCCACCGTTTAATTGCTCGGCAATCGCGGAAGAAACACCATCAATTGTCTTGGCCGTTTGCGCAATCTGTTGCGCAACCTGATCTATCTCCATGAGATTGTTGCCAGCCACTTTTACACCGATGGGGCTTTTAATTCCGGTGGCCAACATGTCGATGCGATTACGGATAGGAGGAATCCAAATATTCGCGAGCCCCGGTACTTTTACTTTTGCATCCAGCTCGGCCATCAATTTTTCAACCGTCATACCGGCACGCCACTGATCGCGCGGTTTGAATTGCACGGTTGTTTCAAACATCTCTAACGGTGCGGGATCGGTTGCACTGTTACTGCGTCCAGCCTTACCAAATACACGTGCAACCTCCGGTACAGTTTTAATTAACCGATCTGTTTGCTGTAAAAGTTTGCTGGCATTTTGCGCGGTTAATCCTGGTAACGCGCTCGGCATATACAACACATCCCCTTCATCCAACTGGGGTAAAAATTCGCCGCCCAATTGACTGATCGGCCAAGCGGTAGTGAGTAATAAAAAACTTGCGAGAACGAGAGTACGTTTTGGGTTACGAAGAACGTTTGCGAGTAATGGCTGATAAAAATTGATTAACCACCGGCTCACAGGATTATTTTTTTCGTGCGGAATTTTTCCACGAATCCAATAACCCATTAACACAGGAATTAATGTGATGGACAATGCAGCGGCAGCAGCCATTGCATAGGTTTTGGTGAATGCTAATGGCCCAAATAAACGACCTTCCTGTGCTTCCAACGTGAACACCGGAATAAACGATAGCGTAATAATTAACAGCGAAAAAAACAGCGCGGGTCCAACTTCTACCGCAGCTTCTGTGATGACTTGCCAACGCATTTCACCGTGAAGTGTTTCGTTAGGATGTTGGTGCTCCCAGGCTTCAATATGTTTGTGCGCATTTTCAATCATCACAATCGCAGCATCGACCATAGCGCCAATGGCAATCGCGATGCCGCCAAGCGACATGATGTTTGCATTAACTCCTTGGTAATGCATCACGATAAACGCCACCAGCATTCCCAGCGGCAGCGAAATAATCGCGACCAATGATGAACGCAAATGCCACAGAAAAAGGCCGCACACCAAGCCCACCACCAAAAATTCTTCAATAAGTTTATGGCTTAAATTTTCCACAGCTCGGTCAATTAATTGGCTGCGATCATAGGTGGTAATTACCTCGACTCCAGGTGGCAAACTAGCTTTTAGTTGTTCGAGTTTCAACTTTACAGCAGCAATGGTTTCGCGGGCATTGCCACTGGAACGCATGACGACGACACCACCGGCAACTTCACCTTCACCGTCAAGTTCGGTCACACCGCGCCGCATCTCCGGGCCGACTTGCACGAAAGCAACATCGCCCACGGTGATGGGTACGCCATCGACCAATTTGATGACCACGGCTTTAAAATCATTGAGGGTTTTAAGATAGCCAGTTGCGCGCACCATAAATTCGGCTTCGCCCAGCTCCATCACACCACCACCGGTTTCCTGATTCGCCTGGCCAAGTGCAGCGATGACCTCTTGATGAGTGAGCTTTAAGCTGGCCAGTTTTACCGGATCTACCACCACCTGGTATTGTTTGACCATGCCGCCAATGGCCGCTACTTCGGCCACATTGGGCAGCGGGGCAAGCTCAAAGCGCATAAACCAATCTTGTAACGCACGCAGTTGGGAAAGATCGTGCTTTCCGGTTCTATCGATCAACGCGTATTGGAAAATCCAGCCCACACCTGTGGCATCGGGTCCTAACGACGGTTTTGCATTGGCCGGTAACTGTGATTGGATTTGGCTTAAATATTCCAGCACACGCGAGCGCGCCCAGTACACATCAGTTCCATCATCAAACAAGATGTACACATAACTATCGCCAAACATGGAATAGCCACGAACGGTTTTAGCGCCAGGTACCGACAACATTTTACTGGCGAGCGGATAAGTCACCTGGTTTTCAACCAACTGAGGCGCTTGACCGGGAAAGGTTGTGCGCACGATTACCTGCACATCGGATAGGTCCGGCAAGGCATCAATGGGCGTGGTTTTGATGGTCCAAATACCCCAGCCAGCAATGAAAAGTGTTCCCAGCAAAATCAATAAACGGTTGCCGACCGACCAACAAATAAGGCGCGCAATCATGGCTTCTTCTCCGCAGGAGGGTTGCTTTCAGATTTCAGTGAGTCAATGACAAACGTACCCTCGGCTTCGTGCGCACTCACGCGCACTGAATCACCCACCTTAAAACCTTTAGCTACAGCGGCGTTCGCGAGCGGGAACGTCATGGTCATACCGGGCATAGACACTTGTTTACTGGCTTGCTCAATGAAGTCGCCATGTTGTAGACCAACATCCTTATTCGATAGGCTGACAATACGTCCGCTGGCTTGGTGTGTCTTGATGACGGTTGCTGACGTGTTCGACATGGCCGATGATGGTAATGGCTCAGGTGCTATCCCCATCAGGGACGCTTCCGAATCCAGCAGGAACTGGCCACTCACCACGACGTCTTGCCCCTCCTCAAGGCCACCGGTGACAAGCGTTTGATCACCGATTTCCGCCCCAAGCATCACGCTGACCGGACGAAAATGGTTATCAGCATCAGACACCATCACCAGGGTACGTTTGCCGGTGCGAATAACCGCCTCCGTGGGTATGAGCAATCCGGTATCGGTTTGGGCACCGTTAAGCACGACACGACCACTCATGCCAGGCTTAAGGAGTCCGTTGGGATTGGGAAGCACGACACGAGCGGTCAATGTCCGAGTGGCATCATTTGCGGAGGGCAATACCGAATCGACTTTGCCAGTGACTGGCATGTTGCTTGTGGCTGCCGCATAAAAAGCCACTGAAGCTCCAGGCCGTAAACCTGAAGCGTCGGCTTCAGGAATAGCAACATCCAACCACAACGAATCAACACTGGTAATGCGAGCCAGGGTTTCTCCACTCGATAACGACATGCCGGTTTTTATCTCCAGCGACTCAATAACACCACTGATCGGCGCCGTTATGGTGATACGTGTTTCCGGTTTTCGGGTTCGCTCCACCTGGTCAATCAAGGCATCGGGCATACCCTGTAAACGTAGGCGTGTACGCAAGGTTTCTAATAAGCGAGGGCTGCTGAGCGCCTTGGAAGCCAGTAATTCATTTTGATTGTTGAGCCATTCGGGTACGTAAAACGTCGCAATGGGTTGGCCCGCCGTGACCTTATCGCCCGGTGCCAATGGCCAGGCTTTCTCAACAAACCCGCCAGCACGCAACTGGATAACGGCCTGGTTACGTTCGTTAAAACGTAAGGTTCCTGGTAACTCATGCTGCGGGTGCAGTGGCATACGCATTACCTTGGTTTTGCGCATACCGAGATTTTGCACCTGGGCTGGGTCAACTTGAAGTGAGTTCATGGCCGTCCCGGACTCAGCGTATTTAGGCACCAGCTCCATATCCATAAACGGCGACTTACCCGGCTTATCAAAGTGTTGCGCAGGCGCCATGGGGTCATACCAATAAAGGACTTTGGGTGCCGTTGAGTCAGGCTGTTTTGCCGGTGCCGATGGGTGCAGTGGCGATTTAACGGCAACGAATGTCACGACTGCACCCAGGCCAATACCCAGGGACAATACCAGCAGCTGCCGCAGCGGCGTTGAAGAGGAAAACATGGTGTTAACTCCAATCCTATAGACGAAAAATAACATCCATCCGCCGGTATAGCGGACAGCATTCATCGAGAAGATCAGACGTTAGTGGGAGGTCGCCATACCGAAGCGGGATCAAACGAAGCCACAAAAGGCGTCGCTATCCCAAGGTAGAAGCGTTTTTCAGACGCGGGACTAAAGGTAGGTGTCGAGAAGGAAAATACCTGGCAGCTGATGTTACAGCCATGACAGGTTTGCATCTGCTGGCAATCCATTTTGCCATCGCCGTCGCAACAATCTGGAGCAACTTCATCCGTCGAAGACGCGGCCATGGTGGATTTTGCAGGACAGCTAGGCACCGACAGCAGTGTACTGGCCGCCACGTGAAGGGGCAGCAACAAGCTCAGTAGCAATGTGATGAACAATGAATATCGGCGCATATCTGGACTATAGTAGATAAACCCTGCCTGTTGAACCCCTCGCAGGTAAAAACAAGTCTGGCAGTATGATAAACATTCATGTTCATTGCATATAATTCAGTACGACGAATAAAGGAACGGCATCGTGGAAAATGACAGACGGCAGTTTCTTAGGGCGCCCATCAGTGGGGTAGCGCTCATTTATGACAGTAAAATAGAGCCAACTGAACTGATTGATGTCGGGATTGGAGGCATGCGTGTATCAGGCAAATGCACGTTTTCCATCCATGAGCCAGTATGGATTGAATTTACGTTTGTGCGAGACGCTGAAATGGTTTGGGGTAAACGTGCCAGAGCTACGCTTAGACGTTCAGAGTACGATCAGAGTAAGAAGCGTTTTATTATGGGGTTCGAGTTTTTGAGCCTCACCGAGTTTCAGCAATACGTTATTGCAAATGCAATAGGTTGAATTCCTAGCGTGAAAGGCGTGGCATATTCATCATTCTGACCTCGCTCCAGAACCTTGCAAATAGTGTAAGAAACCTCTATCTTAAATGTGCAAATGCCCAACGACATTCTTCGTTGAATCTTATCTCAGCTGCACACTAGGTATGCAATTGCAGCAAGGCGAAAGCCTGACCTAATACTTTGCCACCCATCGGGGAGTCTAATTCTCCCCAGCTAGGGTCGGTCTTAGCTCCTTCGATTTATTCACTTAAATAAATCCTGGAGCAACCCATGAAAACTTCATTCAATCTTTCTGAATTCCGCACTGTTAGCGCAGATATGGATCTAACAATCTCTATTGAGGTTGCTGATTCTCGTGTGCCTGACAACAAGTTTATTGCTCAAGATTTAACTCTTGAGCAGTACAACGAGTGTGTTGAATTCTTTAGGGCGCATGACCACATCTTTGCCATGAATATGGCCAAAGAAAAGTTTTGCAAGTAAGTCGTTTTCCCTGATTCGCTTCAAGCGATTAGGGAATCCTCCCAAAAGCCTTCCAGGAGGGTTTTTAGGTGGGTTCCCTAATCAAAAAAAACTTGGAGTAACAATCATGGCTAATGAACAAACTTTCGATGTAAACAGTCGTCATGTGATGAGTGTAGATTTTAATGGTACCAGCGGTTTGTGCGATGTAGTTGTGAGCGAAAAGCAAAGCGATCGAACATTCACAAAGTCAATGGTGTTAGCGCAATACAATCAGTTGGTAGATTGGCTTCGTGAAAATGATCATGGATTTGCAATGATGTCTATTCGTTCTTATTTTTGATTAATTGAGGTCAGTATGCCAGTGAACATAAAAGCCCCTCCTATCTTGGCGGGGGCTTTTTTTTAATTAATCGAGGTGTGAGTCTAAAAAAATGAACGGAATTCAAAGTGTTCCAGAAATGTTGCTGAACTATGTCCCACTGATTTTTGCTATTTCAATTTTATTATTGTATTTCGTTCAACGCAGATTGAAAGCATTAAAAAGTGCTCAATGGATTGTCGAAAACCAACATAAGCCAGTGCCTCCGGAGGCATTTGATAATCTCATTGACTATGCAGAGAAGCTTGGTAAAAAAGACCGAGTGTTGAAGATACTTCAGAAAGCACGGATTGAACTTGGGCATGAAAATCTAAAGGTAGGACACATTGCTTGGCTAAGCATAGTGGGGTTGGAGGAAAGTACGCCCGTGAACGATATTAACATTCCATCTTTTGTTAAAAATCAAGACAAAAAAATGGAGTAATTTTTGGTTTAAAACGGTGGTGATAAATATGATTAAGCGTTATTTTTCCCACGCCTCAATTTGCTCGATGCTAAGTGCTCCCGACCGTATTGCGTCTAATTTTAAGTGCATCTTTATGTCACTGACCTGCCAATCTATTGGAAGGTTGCGTTGACTAAGATATTCATGGCGAAAAGAATCATCCTCGTGAAATTTCTTTCGCTGCAAAGCCGTTTCATACGAAAAGCCTGATGAGTCCCCGAAAAACATTTCATAGTGGCATATAACCCCTTGTCGTGTTCCAGGGTACATTCGATGGAATTCACCAATAAGATTGCCGATGGCAGCTAGGTCATTGATGTGTCGCTCTTGTAGCACACCATCCTCAAAATAGCGCTGCAAAATCTGTTTTCGGTAGCGCTCAGAATTGTAAAATTTAACGCGCAATCTCTTCTGGCGAATATCTAATAAGCTCTCATCTCCATAAAACCATTCGTATTTATTTTTTGGCTGCCCGTGAGATGTATTGCTTTCAACGAGGGATTCCAATTTTTGGAGGAACTCCATCGGTTTAAGATCATGATCACTTTCAAACTGATCTTTGGGAAGTTTTTCTTTGTGTGCTTTCCTTTCAATCTCCGATTCTTTAAAAACTTCGAACTCCGCTTCATCAAGTGCCATGGCTTTTGCTTTATAAGCCATAAACATACTTTCGGCTAAACCACCTGAAAGACCTCGTTCTTCGTAAATTGTCTTGCTCACAATTACATATTCATTGTTGCTGAGGGGGCGATACATTTTTAAACCTCCAGCTCATTAATATTTTGGTTTGGCATTTTATCATCGCTGCTGAGTCTGGATATGATGCGGTAAGCAGTAGCTTTGCCAATTTTGTATTTTTTCAATAGTTGCGACATGGGCATTCCAGCCTGTTTATCGTTGAGTAGCTCGATTTCCTCACTATCTGATAGCGAGGAGGGGCGGCCAAACTTGATGTTAAGTTCTTTGGCTTTTGCTATCCCTTCGGTCTGGCGTTCCCGTCTTAAATCATTTTCAAATTCGGCGATCACAGCCAGCATGTTGAACAAGAGTTTTCCACTTGGGGTAGAAGTGTCAATATGCTGGTCCAGAACAATCAAATCGATCCCCTCTTGGGTGAATCGATCCGAAATTTTAGCTAAATCCAATACGGACCTTGCGAGCCGGTCAAGCCGAGTCACAACCAAGCGATCACCCTCACGAATGTAATCCATACATGCCTTGAATTGTGGTCGCAAGTGCCCAGCCTTGCCGCTGGCTTTCTCCTGGTATATCCGAGCACACCCGGCACTCTTAAGCCGCTCCAGCTGAATATCCAGACTTTGGCCGTGGCTACTAACCCTCGCATATCCGACTACGGTCATAATTCCCATAAACTCTAAGACTATTTGAGAATCTAATTATGGGAGTAGTTTTGAGAATGTCAATTGGTTGGTCTCAAAATGTCTACATTTTGGGATGAAGGGAACTTTTGACCTACGCCCAATCCTTCATAGATAATATAAATTTGCAGGAGGCAAACATGGCAAAAATAACGATGTCGGTAAACCTAATCACCCAGGCCGACCATAAATTTTATTCTGGCACGCTTGAGACTGATGTCATTGCATCCACGTGCACCACTAATCCCCGAGAAAGTGATCCCGTAAAAGGGTTTCAGAGAAAGCTCGATCCTAAACGAGCGCAAGACATAGCAAATTATATTCATGCTGGGGGTACCATTCCATCAAGTATTATCCTATCTGCGCAAGCCCAAGCTAATTTCGTTTATAATTCTAGAAATAGAAGCGTAACATTCGATGTTGAACCAAATGCTTTTCTCATATTGGATGGACAGCATAGAGTTTACGGATTTAGCATAATTGCAAAAAAATACCCTTCTATAAAATATCGTATTCCTGTAATTATTTTTACTGATCTAACTGTGATGCAGGAAGCGCGACTCTTCATAGATATAAATACATTACAAAAGCCCGTGCCGAAAGAATTGCTATTGGATATCAGAGCGCTTGCAAAACAAGAAGGTAAGGAAGAGGAATTGTTGAACGAGTTATTCGGATTGTTTGAGTCGCAAAATGATAGTTTTTTAAAGAACAAACTCTCCAGATATGAAAAGAAAAAAGGAAAGATATCAAAGGTTACATTTTACGATTCATTAAAGCAGATTATTCGTGAATTCCAAATTACTGACACCGAGCGACTTTATAAGGTAATTAACACGTATCTCAATGCAGCAAACGATATTGCTACTAATAAAAACATATCGCTGATTGATGAGATCACTAAGGCGACTGTATTTAAAATTTTGATTGCGCATTCAAAAACAATTATATCTGTTATCACAGACAATCGTCCGGAAGATGTTACAAAAATAAGCGCCTTTAAAAAACAGCTAGAGAAATCCTTGGCTAACTCGTTAGATGACGTTCTGACATCAACCTCATACACAAAGACGGTGGATAGTCTTGATAAAAAGCTATTTAAAGTGAAGAACGTTGTAATCTGATGGACGCCAAAAAGCTTGCCCGCTTGTTTCTTCCAAGAACCTTCCCAGGAGTTGCAGAAGTAAAAAGCGCCTCTCAGGGGAGGGTTTTAGATAATCTTCATAGCATTGAATTCTATACCGACCGCATAGATGGTCCTATGGAAACACCTGTGATTACCTTGGGAGTAATTGATAAAGCTGCGCTTTGCCGTTCGCTGATGGGCGAGGCGCATAATTTCTTTCTAGCAGCGATTGTGTCTCAAGGGCGAGCTTGTCAGGTTCAGGAGCAAAATGCCTCTTGGCAAGCTGTTGAACATTACTACGCCGCTTACTATGCAATTAATTATCTAGTGAGATTGACTGGTAAAAGTTTGACAAACATGGACGAAAGGGCAAAAAGAGAAATTTTGAGGCTGCAAATCGGCACCGATAAGCGCGACTACATTCCCACTGGGCTTTATGTTTTAGTAGCCGTGGACGAAGATGCAAAAATAAAACTTACGTTGGAAAAGAAAAGCGATAAGGGCGGCTCTCACAAAGACGCTTGGAGATTGTGGGATAAATTAATATCTGATATTGAGGTTGAGACCGCGGACGATATTGAAGAATATGCTGACCTATCACTAACTCTTAATGAGCATATGAAATTTATCCGAAGCAATTCAAACCCAATCGAAACTCGTTCGGGTATCAACTATAAATTCATAGGCGGGACATGGATTTTTGAGGAAAAGCAGGACGACGTAAGGAAAATGCAGTTGATGATAGAGGATTCAGCGCTTCACGCGAATATGAGTTCAAAAGGGCCGAGGCAAATGATTATAAATAACGATTTAGTTATCGGCTTAGCAAAAGAATATTTTAAAGATAATGCAACCCGAAATCCAAAAAGCATCGGAAGCAAGTTGTGTAACAAATATAAGCGATTTATGGAGCCACAATGAAATCAGTTAGTCCACGGTACGGTATTGCTGAATGGTACGGTAAAGATATTACAAGCCTAACAAATCACGAAAGACAATCTCTTGGTTTGATAGCGATCAAGCAAGAGGGTGGTGAAACTCAACAGGCGATCCCGATATGCCCCTTTCTATCAAATTTAATTCCAGGAGCTCTTTGTAATAAAGCTGGGGGCGTTTGCTCGATCCGCAAAATAGGAACGCCTGACGGTACCATCGGTACAATAGTGCCGGGAGACGCGGTGGTTACGGTGTGCCCTTCAAGATTTCTTCAAACACTTGAGGACGGGGCAACTTTATTTTCCTGGATTTCCGAAAAGATGTTGGATCTTGCGAACCCGACTGTTGTGAAAGAGACACCATTTCTTCGAAAGATCTCTGAGTCGCAGAGGGACGTCGAAACGGAGCTGGACATGCAACAGGAAGCCGTAGAAGAAGGAAAAAAGGCCGGTAGAATCGATTGGATATTGGTAGATCCTAAGACAATATCGTCGCCAGAGTTATCGTGGTGTGCGGTAGAAACTCAGGCGCTCTATTTCTCAGGGGGCAACATGAGAGTTGAGTTTTCTGCTTATGCTAGTGCGCCAACCGAAGTATTATTCCCTATTGGCAAACGAAGACCAGATTATCGTAGTAGCGGCCCCAAAAGATTGGCACCCCAGTTGGATGTAAAGGTTCCTGTTCTTAGGAATTGGGGTAAGAAAGTCGTAGTGGTGATAGATAGGTATTTCTTTGCCAATATGAATAATTTAATTGACGCATATCCAAGAGCCAAGAACGAACAGGAAAAAAGAGACAATGCTGACGTTGTATGGTTCGTTGTTGACTACGCCGAAGACTTGAAAATGAAGCGCTACAAGGTTGTCTACACTTCCTTGGAGAGCTCAAGGCACGCGCTGAATGCAACGGAGCCTTTGAGTAAAACAGACTTCACAAACGCTCTACGCCAAGTGATTAACAGCAATAATAGGCAAAATAAAGTATTTAAGGCTTCAGAATAAGTAGCTCACGAATGACCTCGTGATGAGTATTTTTCATCGGCACAGCTTCCACCCTGAATCCGTACTTTTCTGCCAGCGTGCGTACTTCAGGTGCGTCATCATAAGTTAGCATCACAGATCCCAATACTTTCGACATCGTCGAAAACAAATGTTCGTGATCAATAGCGTTATGAGTGTAGAGCCTACTGCCAGCCTTTTTCCCGCCGGCAGTGTAGGGTGGATCCACAAAAAAGAATGCTGAAGGATCGTTTGCAAATAATTTTATGGTTTCAAATGCATCGCCTTGGTTAAACGAAATTCTATCTCTCACAGAGCGAATGATGTTAATTCGTTTGACCAAAGTTTCTGGGTACCAGCGGGATAGTAAACCTTTGCCATCCTCTCCGGCTTTTACCAGCCCGGCACCTGGAGCCATGATACCGCCTCTTTGCATTCTATTTTTAATGATGGTTCGGAATGCTTGGGTTTTAAAAGATTTAGGATTGCCATCCAAAATTTTTCGCACTGAATCCAAGCATACTTCAAAATTTAATATCTTATTGTTAAGCCAATTTACATCAGCGTCACTACCAGAAATCAGCGTCTCCCAAACAGCTGCAACATCATCATCCAACTCTGTCATCACAACTTTATGGGCTAAACTTTCAGCGGCCGCCGTGAGACTAGCCATAGCGCCGCCAGCGAAGGGTTCAACAAAAGCGGATGGCTTAGACTTTGAGTTTAGTAACCAACGGCGAATTTCAGGAACGAGCCAGGTTTTGCCCCCAGGGTAGCGAAAAGGACTTAACTGTTTTACTTGAGATACATTGGTTGGAGATTGAATTGATTGTATTTGCTGAACAAGCATAGTCAACGCTTCAGCTTTGGATGGATCAATAAGATGGCCACGTAGACCTTCAAACGCTGGTTTACACTCATTGTGCACTAACACAGTGGAACGAGTGACTCCCTGTTCTTTAAGCCTGCTCAATCTACGGTTTTGTCGTTGTAATGCTGTAGAGTCCATGGCGCCTCCGTGAATGTTTACGGAATTTAACTATGGATTGCTAGCAAAGTCAATCCGTAAATGTTCACGGAGGCGCTAGCGACTGGGAAATGATACTGTATATAATTACAGTTTGAAAGGGCTTATTTAATACGGAGAATAATGGCGCCACGCAATGGTAAAAATTTGAACAAGGAATATATATGAATTGGGTTGGTGCTCGCTGGTGGAAGTTCGACTTTCACACTCACACTCCTGCGTCCTTCGATTACGGGCGTGGTGATCAAAACGCCATGAGAATCACGCATAGAGATTGGCTGCTTTCATTTATCAATAAGGGCATTCAGTGTGTCGCGGTAACTGATCACAATTCGGGCGCGTGGTTGCCTGAACTACAGCGCAGCGCGGAGGTCCTTCGAGCCGAGGGGCATACCATATTTGTATTTCCGGGTGTGGAAATTACCGCGAATTCAAATATACATATCCTAGCCATATTTGATCCAACGGCGACCGGGGCAAATGTAGAGGCGATTATTGGCGCAGCAAAATTTCGCGGCACCAGAGGCGATAGCGATGCCGTGTCTGAAGAAAGTCCGGAGCAAATTGTTGAAGAAATTCGGAAGAGTGGCGGAGTAGCGATACCAGCGCACATCGATATGAAGGCAGGGTTATGCCAGCTAAGTTCGCATACCGTTAATCAAACGGCGAAAAAGTCGTCAGCTGTTGAGATTGTCAATCCGACTCTTGAAAATCAATATGCGCCGCTATCCCGATATCGGAATTTAAATGTAGGGCTCCCGGAAATAATTGGTTCAGATTCTCACCATCCAAACGAAGTGGGGCGCGCATTTACCTGGGTAAAAATGGGCGAGCCTTCTATCGAAGGGCTTAAATTAGCGCTTATCGATGGTTCATCATCCATACGTAGGTCTGATCAAACATCTACTGATCCGAATAAAACTTCAAACATGATTTTGCAATCGCTAAGCATTGCAAATGCAAAATATGCTGGAAGACCTGCCGCATTGACCGTGCGTTTCAATCCATGGCTCAATTCAATTATTGGGGGGCGAGGTAGCGGTAAGTCCTCGTTGCTAGAATTTATTCGTATAGGAATGGATCGAAGCAAAGATTTAACAGAGCTTCAACCGAACAACGAAATTAGGCGCGTATTCGAGCATTTTATCCAGAAATCCGGCGGTCGGGATTCTGAAGGTGTCATGTTGGATACTACGGAAATAAACTGCATATACACAAAATATAACGTCAACTATTTGTTGCAATGGAAATATTCGACGCAAAAAGTCTCTGCATTTAAATCGGATGGGCAGCAATGGATTCCAGAGCCCGGTGATGTGCATTCGAGATTTCCAATAAAAATATTTAGTCAAAAGCAAATATTTGATTTGGCAAAAAATCCAAACACCTTGCTTAAGCTAATAGATGATTCCGATTTTGTGGATTATGCATCGTGGTCCATGCTTTGGGAGGAAAAAAGAAATCTCTTTTTGAGACTTTGTGGGCAAAAAAGAGAGCTGGAAGGAAAAGTTAAAAGCAAGTCAGTACTAACTGGAGCTCTGGCAGATGTTCAGAGAAAGATAGAGATAATCGAGCAGTCTGGACACGCCGACATTCTACAAAAATATCAATCCGCCGTGTCACAAATGGATGCATATCTGGCAACGATGAGATATCTAAATGACGTTAAGCGTAAGCTTGGCGAGACAGTGGGTTCTATAGCTCCCCTTGCGCCATTTCCTCTGGAGTCTCTAACGAGCTCGGACCCAAAATTTACAGAAAACTACAATCAATTAACTGTGGCACTCCAAAACCTTACGAATGAAGTTAAATACTCTATCGTTCGCTATGAGGATGCCATTACAGGTTTCAAAGTTTGGTTTGAACAAAGCGCAACCTCATTAAATATTAACACTAGCAAGGACAGCTACAATCAGCTAGTTACTAACCTAGAAGCTGCCGGAATCGGAAATGTTGCTGACTACGGAAAGCTACTCACACAGAGGGCTGAGTTGCAGGGCCAGATTAATGCGTTAACTGCAATCGAGGTTGAGTTGAATTCGGTGGCCGGCCAAACAGACGTGGTATATCGAGAATTGGTGTCGTTGCGCAGTCAATTAACTGTCAGACGCGCGAGCTTTTTAGACACATTTATAAAACAGAATTCGTCCATTTCTGTAGCTATCGAGCCGTTCATGAATGATGAGGAAATTGACTCTTCTTTCAGAAAGTTAATTGGACGATTGGATTCTACTTTTTCGTCAGATATTTATGACGCAGAGCGTAGCACTGGAATATTACAAGCACTTCTTTCAAAAACACACAGTACAGCATTTGACCTTTCAAGTTTAGAAGGGCTGAATGCCCGTCTCGACTTAATATACAAGTTCAAAATTGATTTGTTAAATTATAAAAACGGAGCCGTCCTCGATGTCGGACTGGGCAAGCGTTTTGCGGATTTTCTTTCTCAGTTACCGATTCAAACCTTCGATCAGCTCGCATTTTGGTTCCCAGAGGATCGATTAACTTTGAAATTCCTTGACGGAAATAGACTCAAGGACATATCTCAAGGATCGGCTGGCCAAAAGGCAGCGGCAATATTGACATTCCTATTGTCTTACGGTGAGGAGCCGCTGTTGTTAGATCAGCCAGAGGATGATTTGGATAATGGATTAATAACTTCCATGATCGTTTCAAAGTTACAGGAAAACAAAGGACGCCGACAGATTTTCGTGGTGACTCACAATCCAAATATTGTTGTGAATGCTGACTCGGATTATGTAATTGCATTGCAATCAAAAGGAAAAATTGAACTGCTGGCCGCAGGTCCTTTACAGGATGGTGCGGTTCGAAGAAATGTCTGTGAAATAATGGAGGGCGGTGAAATTGCCCTCCAGAAGAGATATAAGCGAATGTTCAATATATAAAATGTACACCGATGTTGATCAACGATTTCCTAATGTGGTTTATCTAATGATGGCAAAAAAGTTACTTACGTTCGTTGGGCTTTCGCTTGTATTTTTTATAGTTGCGGTCGTTACTGCTGTTCTATTAATGCCGCAGTTAAAAAATTTGCTAAATAACGACACTGCAATTTCTCCGGTCGTTTCTCATATTTCAACCTTTGTCGCGCTAGTGCTTACCCTGCTGATATCGTGGAGGCGTTTAAATGTGAAGTCACAATTAAAATCATACATAAGTTGTGATTTTCGTTACTATGGAATTTCCCTGGTAGGTGTTTTGATTCTTTTTATACTTGTGACCTTGGTAAATAAGTTGTTGGGTATAGGTAACCCTTGGGTCGCAGATTTAATGAGAGGAAATCAAATCACGCTCGCATTTATTTATTTTACGATATTAGTACTAGCTCCATTAAACGAAGAAATTATATTTAGAGGTTTTGCTTTAAACATTGGGAATGCGATCTCAGGGGGTTGGATATCCGTCTGGCTCACGATTGTAATTAGTTGCGGAGGTTTTGCGCTTTTGCACACCCAATATGGGTATACCACTGTTATTTATCTTTTTGTCTTGGCAGTCTGGTTTGCCATCGTTCGTATTAAATCGCAGAGTCTAAGCGTTCCCATCGTTGCACATTCGTTTGCAAGCCTGCTTGGCTCTCTGAATATTTAATAAGTAGTAAAAAACCGCCCTCTACACGAGGGCAGTTTTTTATGCCGCCAAAAGATTTCTAGCAAGAGCTACCTCAACGCTATCTCCGCGTTGATTTAGCGAGTCTAATCCTGATTCAGGTATATCTCCGGACGTAGACTGACTGACTGCAATCTTCTCCGCCATCAATGCCAGGCATCGACTTTGAGAGGACATTGCGTAACCCGCAAATACAACCTCCACTTCTTCTGTTTGACCAATACGCCATGACCGGCGAGCGGCTTGCATCAGAGTGTAAACGTTGTACCCGGTCTGCATGAAAACGATGGACGGAAATTCTAGTAAATCCAATCCAGTTTTCACGAGCTCCGGATTGCAAATCAAAACATCTATTCCTTTATCGACTTGCTCCGCCACCCAATCCTCACGCTTTTCAGTGGGTACGGTCGCGCGCAGTACTGCAACTCTTAGTCCTGCAGCAACAAGCAGCTCCTTCAAGCGTGAGCATGTATCACGTTTGCCGGTGTAACTGGTGTACACCAGGCATTTTCGTCCACGTGATTTTTGCTCAATACAGTAGTCCTTTAACCAGGTTTCCTTGGGTGCTTCCCGTTCTTCATCAAACACCGATGGCGCGAACGCCAACAATGCTTTCGTTCGCGGATGCTTTACGGTTTCCTCGCGAAAACATGTATCTGGCCACGCAAGCAAAACATTAAGCACAACGCCAAGCAAACTGTTGTCGCCCAACCGTAACGATCTTTTCAGTTCCTGGGATAGTGAATATTCCAGGTTCTGATAGAGCTCGCGTTGGTCGTCGTCCATGTCTACCTCAACATAACGTTCGGAGTAGGGTGGCAATACTTTTTGCCCAATATCCTTCAGTTTCAAAAACACCGTAAATGGCAGAATGCATTGCGCAATACCTAGTGGCCCAAAGCCTGGGCCTTTCACCGTGCTAACTACCATTCGCTTACCGCGTGAAGTTCTGTGGTTGTCACCCTCCCGGATCCGCACGATATCTTTAAGTACGCCATGCTCACGCATGAAACCCATCGATGCCGATGCCATCGATCCTCGCTCGTTGCAGCGGTACCCGAGCTCCATCATCCGGTGAGGCATAATTCGCCACAAAAGGAAAAACAGATCAGAAGCATAGCCACCCATAAGGGTGCCAGTCAGCAACAACACCTTTTTAGCGAGGCAGGCGAGTACGCCCATTGCTTGGCCTTGTGCACTCCCTTCGTTTTTGTATTCATGCCCTTCATCGACGATGAGCAAATCAACAAACCCTTTTGGAATGTACCGCTTAAAGAACTCAGTGGGCTGGTAACCGCCCTGGCCAAAACCAAACTCAGCGGTCGCTAGCGCGCGTTCAAGCCGCGAGGCCTGCCGGTCGGTAAAAACCAATTCGCCATCACCATCCATGAGGTTAACGAACTCATAGATGTTGTCGGCAAGCATGGATTCCAGCAACTTAGCACCAAAGGCGCCAATAAGCCTGTCAGCGGTTTTAGGGCCGATGGTAGGCAACTGGCAAAGCGCCTTTCGTACGAGCTCCTCCAGGCTCACTGGAGCGCTTTTGGGGCGCATTAGGGTCCACAGGGGAGAGCCGCAGGCTTTGCAGCCCGTCTGACGCGCCTGGGACTGAATAGCGATAGCGGAAGTTAGCTCGCCATCGTCGTTCAATATCCATTCGCCACAAGCAGGGCAGGCAGGGTGTTCGGTTGCCAGTGCGAAGCGCCTTGACCGATCATCCACCAAGTCCTCATTCACTAATCGCCGAAACTTACGAAGAGTGAAAGCATGTCGCCAGTGATACCCCATCCGCATCCGAACCCGGCCGATAATAAAAAACTCCGGAGTCTTATCGGGCTCAATCCTGAGTACCTGGCGCAGCTTGATCAATTTGGCCAAAGTGTCTGGCCCGTTGAGCACCCAAACACGAGCTCCGGGTATGGTCTCTTGGATTTCTCGTCGCCACTTGTACACCAGGTGAGGGGGGCTAATAACCACGGTGTGTTTGTACCCCTCATGGCGAGCCACTGCAGCCAAGCAGATGGCCATCATGGTTTTGCCCGTCCCCATTTCAGCATTCAATACTGCGGCTTTCTCATGCTGATCAAAGAGCAGCGCTGATAGTGCCTGTACTGCATTTGCCTGTGCTTCAAAGGGTTTGCGGATAAGGGTCTGCAAAACCTCCATCCGCTTAGGGTCCGGCATACCGGAATACACTGGTGGGTTATCCCTTTCCACAGCAGCCATCAAATCGCGCCCAAAATCCTGGATGAAATCGGCGAGCGGAATTACGTTCGCAGTTTCAGTTGGATTAAGCTCGTGATTGAGTTCGTCATCAACCTCAATATTTTCGATTTGCATAAGATTTTCTCACAAAAAAATCCCCGCAAAAGATTCGACCCCTGCGGGCAAAATCCCGCAGGGGTAGGTGGTGGCCTAACGGCCGATGAGTGTGCAAATACACACGATAATGAACACAGGCTCACGCCTCGCCCCTTCCACCGTGTTCACGAGGGGCTTTTAATCACCAAAGGTTACGTTGGTGAGGTACATCCGAAGCACTCATAAGCAAGACCTGTGACTTGATCGCATCCGTGACTAATGACTCGAACTCATCACCAGGCAGTTTCACTCGATATCCCGCTACGCCTTCGCCATCCAGGGAGTGAATCCAGCCCCGGTCGAAAAACTCCGGTACCAGATAGTCCTGCCAGTGATCGAGCAATGGAAGCTGACTCAAATCTTGGATGGCATGCCATAGGCGAGCGCGGACTTCCGTAGGGTCATCCTTGAGGCCACTGAGCACATAACATTCACCACTACCACGATCTGCTCGCTGCAGCGCTGGGTCAAAAACCCAAACATTGCAAAGCGAACCGAGAACAGTAGTAACGGGTGTGCGGCCGGTAAGCTTGGTTAGGCGATCCACCTGGCCTGCAGTGATTTTTTTATGGAGAGCACCAGCTGGTGTTTCCAAGGTAAAACCACGCAAACCAAGTTCATCGCTTCCTGGGAGAGAAAGGCGCGCAATGAACTCTTGCAAAACCGTCTCACCCCCCCAAAAGCTACCAAACACCCACCGCTCACCTTCCAGTGCATACGCATCAACAAACAATGGCGCCGACGCTTCAGCAACGTTGTAGAAGTTCATAAATATCTCCTAACGAATCGTGAATACCTGGCCAAACTCTGCCGAGGTGGGTTCAACATCAATTGCTTTGATAATGGGCACAAACCTATCGGTCAATACCCTCGTCTCCTCTACCGTACCATCCTCATTTTCTGTGATCTCCAAGGAGGATTCCTTCTCCTTGTGAGTACCACCTTTCACGAGAAGCTTTCTGCCACCTGCCGACGTTACTACGCCAGACACCTGACCAGCTGCCAACATCAATGCCAGGTGCCAATCGGAAAGCGCCCGGGCAGGCCTTCGCTTAACAACGGATCGTTGCTTGAAGTGCTGCGCAAAGTCAGTCCATAGGCAGGGGTGTTGCCGGGAAACCTCTTCGACTTGCTCCAGGGTCGGACGAGAGCTCCGAATTTCCAGTGTCTTGTTTTCCATCGCGGTCGTAACAACCGGTATGGCATAAAGACGATCAGGAATCTCCGGAAGCAACGGAGCCAGGTCTCTGTCATTTGCAATAGCGATCAAGTGATTCACTAACGCAGCAGAGGCCTGACCATCCGTTCGCCGACGATGGCCAATAACCACAACTTGCTTGAAGCGCTCTTCCGGGAGACGGTAGCAACTCAGTTCATCGAGGCTACGAACTAACTGCCTAGCCAGGTGCTTATCGAGAACATAGTGCGGAATGATGTAAATCAGCAATCCGCCAAAATGCAGCATAGGAAGTGTCCGAGACAGAAAATACTTCTCCAGTCGATCTCGCCCCGCCGACGACCTATCGCGATATACCTGGTCGGTGATGCGATCACCGTAGGGAGGATTAAGCCAAAGCAAATTGAACTGCCCTGAGCTCACGACGCAATCCTGGATATCGGAATGCACAACATGATCAAGTAAAGTCTTCGCATTGAGCGCGCGTTCGGCCTCATACTCAATACCCGCAGAAAAAGTATCTACATTGAGGGTGTGCAAATAATTTGCACATTCAGCCAACGCGATACCTTCTCCACAGCATGGGTCGATAAGACGAACCTTGCCAGGCTTTACATCGAACATTGCGAGCAGTCGCTCAATCGTGGTTTCATCCGTAGGGAAGTAACCGTTTTTTATAAAATTGCGGGCGAGGCGCTGAAAAATTAAGGCCATAAATTACTCCTTAACCCAGTGTTGCTCGCTAGCAACGAAGCGATAGCCGTTAGCTTTAAGATGGTCTTTTTGCTGACGAAATAACGCGCGATTGATGGTGGGATCAAGCTTGACGCAATTTCCCAAGGGATAAAGAAAACCAAACAAACTTTGGAGTGTGCTGTCCTCATCCAGGGTAGGAGCATCCTCAATGAAATGTGTTGGGTGGCCGCTGCCGGCCAGTTGCCCCAACGGGAGATCAGCCATGTCCTCTTCAAGTGGATCTTGCTCGAAACTTTCTGCGAGCACCGGTTGCGGTGACGCGTCGCGCTTTAACATGATCGCACTCAAGAACGCACGAACTTCAACAACCATTCGTCCTGAGTGAAAGTAGCTGTTCGGCTTGATTTTCTCGATGACAAAGTCACCGGTGTAACTGCCCTCATCGAATTCTTCTATGGAAGAATCTTTGACGGTAAATGAGCCAATTGAACATTCGAGTGTGCCAACATTGAAAGAGCCAAAGCGACCCTCAATCGAGCGAATGTTGATTGTTCCTGGAACTGAAATCATAAAACCTCTCCTACATAAAAAATGCCCTGCAGGAGTTCATACCCTTAGGGAATGAAATCCCCAAGGGCGATGATCGAATCAAGCTGTTGCTCCGCTACTATTTCAGATTCTCCGAGTAGCTTTTAAGATTGGCTGACGCCAACTTAAATTCATTTCGAAACGCACCGCGCGATGCGCTTTGAGATGAATTCGGTCACTCTTTCGAGTGACTGAAATCATTAGATAAGACCTTTCTCCGCAAAAGACGTTGAGCCACTTGGCCCAACAATAATGTGATCGATGACACTCACAGCGATGAGTTGCAGAGCGTCCTGCAAGCGCCGCGTAATGTTTCGGTCTGCATCGCTAGGCGTTGTGTTACCGCTTGGATGATTGTGGCTTAGAATACAGCTTGAAGCATTTAGTTGAAGCGCACGTTTCACAACCTCACGAGGATATACGCTTGCTTGGTCAATGGTTCCTAAAAATAAATCTTCTGCTGAAATTAATTGATGATTGCTATTTAGGAATAGAACACAAAATATTTCTCGTTCCGATTGGCCTAATCGCAAGCGAAGATAATTTGAAGCTATTTCTGGTGAAGTAAAATTTTCCGCATCCGCCATTTTCGCTTCCATTATGCAAAAAGCTGCATGCACTACTTCATCTGCACTGTTGTAGGTGAACATAAATATCTCCCGAAGATAAGACTTGCCTCCAGGAACAGCCACCCGTCCGGATGTCCCGGAGGGGTGAGTGTAGAATCAGGATTTCTCCTCGCTGCTATTTCAGATTCTGTGAGCAGCTAAATAAAATTGGCGACGCCAATCTATTTCAAATAACTCTCTTAAAAGCGATTTGAAATAAAGCCCAATCATTGATTGGGCGCGGCACTCACTTTGGAAAAATTTCCTCCGCAATTCGTTCAATAACGTCGTAATTCATTTTCGCTATGCCTGCTTTCTTCGCGCGGATGCGCAGGAAAACGGTCATCGCTTGATCTTCACTTAAATCGCGACGAACTCTTGCGACGTCGTCTACATGCCATCCGTAGTAGGAAAGCTTTTCCTCCGGATTGGGGTTGAGGTAATGTTGAACTCGCAATGCGAGATCATAAGTGCTGCGAAAATTTCCGAGCTGGGTATTTGGAACCTGGTTTAGCGCTTCGAGGCAGTCCGCCAAAAATTGACGATCTACCAAAACCTGTTGCAAATTTTTCGCTTTGTCGTTTTGAGACATGAAAAGCTCCTTGTGAATGCAAGGAGAAACCCCGTAGGGGTTTCCCCCAGGTGGGTTAAGGTAAGACGGATTAAACCGCTTGTGGATAAAGAACATCTGCATGTTCTTTGATGGTGTTCAGGCAGAGTGGATTGTCCATTTGGCTAGAAGCAACCTGTAACACAATCATGCACTGCTCGGCATTGAGCTCTGGCCGTAACAGTTGAACATCGACAGGCTTCCATTCAACCATAACGCTTTTAGGGCTCGTATCAGTCCCATCAAACATTCTGGCCAATGCCAATAGACTGTGTTCATCGGATTCAGAAAGCGCATCACGCACCTCATAAATATCTTCAGCATCACAGAATCTATTTATTCGCGCGAATACATCTTCCCAGTCGTAATCAATGCTCGGATCGACAATGCAATTTTCTCGATAGTGCAGCCACCGCGATACCAGGTATGCAAAAACTACCTGGTTATATTCGCTCTCCACCGGCAAAGAAATCGCCATATGTTCAAGCCAGGCAAGCATCGCTTCGAAATCCGATTTGATGCCACTGGTTGGCAAAATTGCTTTGTACGTAGTGTAGAAAGCGTCGTTGGTAGCTTGTGAAATGGACATAATTTCTCCTCATAAGTAAGTTTGTGGGGAGAAATCCCAACAGGGATTTTATCCCCATTGGGTTTGTCGAAATGAAAGCGATTTGGCGCGAACTTACAAACTGAAGCAGCGTAAAACTTAAAGCTTGACGCTAGGCTTCAGTGTGCCTTGAAACGGCTGGCTGGCACCACGTCTCAAGGTCGGCTATCTCGATCTTGTTGTTTGGAAATTCCTTAAGATAGACGTCAGGGCCTGCACAGATGATCTCAACAAGAGAGCCTTCCCGTTTAGCCCAATATCTTAAATTTACCTTTTCCAAGCACGTATGAATCTCGGTGATCATTCCTTCATAATATTCGGGAAACGGGTTCATAAATATCTTCAAGGATTATCACGTTGAGTCCACAGATCTTCGCGTAAAGCCAATTCCGCGAGCTCTTTCTTTCGCCAGTATTCAACTGATTCCCGGCTTACCGGTCCTTCTTCGTTGGCTGTTCCGATGTAAAAGCCGGCCGCCGACTCCAAAACCTGTAGTGGCAATCTGATCTGACAATGCGTTTTGGCAAGAAAACCTACCTTCATAATGAACCTCCTTAATTAAAGAAATCCATTAGGTGCCGTCATCCCATTGGATGAATGACCCAATGGGAGTGACAAAAATAAGCGCAATAAAATTCGACCCTATTGCAGCGCTTGTGAGGATCTTTTTAAAGTCACAACGGAAGCCGTTGCCGCTTTAAAATCTTCAATAAAGATGAATGCTTTGTAAAAAACACCCATGTTTATTAGAGATTTATTCGCGTCCATGCGAATAGAAACTTATCTGAATTCGTCGCCGTGAATTACCAACAAGTTAACCATCGAGCACGGTCAAGTCCGCACAACGATTCACGTCAATTTTGCTCGCGGACGGACGCGGTTTAGGTGGGATTTTGCGGCACTACGAACAGTCAGTGCGCTGAGAGTGAATCACGATAATGTACATGATCCATTGTCAACACACTGAAAATCCCGAAGATAAGATGGCCCGGACGTTTACACATCCAGGGCCATGTTTTGATGGGAAGGTATCGCATCTCACTGCGATTGATACGCTGGGGGCAGTTAGAGCCAGTGGGGAGGACGCCAGCCAAGGCAACCACCAGCTCACCCAACGAAAAGATACAAGGATCGTAAAACGATGCGGCAATTAAACCTCGTTCGAGCCGCCAAACCCCTAAGGGCTAAAGGTCGCGGAAACAGCCGCGTCTGGAGAATCGTCATGGTGAAAATGTCGTTTTAACAACATTTTGGCCATGACGCCTCTGGGATGGAGTAATCCATCCCCGAAGCATACATGGCGCGCCAAACCAACACAATCCTACATCCTAATGGGGTTGTTGATAGGTGCGCTGTTGAGCAAATTGCTGGTTCGTTGAGCGAAATGCACCTTGCGGTTTATTGAACTCAAACTCCCAAGCTGTAGCCGCCTTGTTCCAGCGATATCCGAGTGATTTAAGCTCGGCCACCTTGGCCTGGAAATCCGGGTGGCTTTTATCCAGTCTCACAGAGGGTAATACCCAGGCTGTGAGATCTCTCGCCCAGCGATAACCCTCTCCCTTCAGGCGTTCCTTCGTAATTTCGAAGTTTGGCTCCGTCTGGGACAGTTGAACCACGAAAGGGCGATTGTTTGGAGCTTGCGAGGTAGGCTCTTGCGCTAGCTGAGCATTCCGAGCAGATCCTTGAGCATGTACACCAAAATCGGTTGTAGTGGCTTTTTCATTCCGCTTCAGCTTCATCGTCTGATCACCCACTTTGAGATGGAGGATATTGATAAGCTTTGCCGAATAGTTAACCCCTAACTTACCTGGTGTCTGGCTTTCGGGACCGTACACAAATGGTTTTGCACGGTAGTCCGCCAGTCGTAAGCCAACGAATACTTTTGTGTCCGGATCGTTAATGTGCTCCACAAACGGCAGCAGTTCATTAAGGGCCTTTTCACAAGGTATTTTCAACGAGATGAAAGTCTTATCAGGGTTGAGTGGATTTCCTTCCAGCATGCAAAAATTTGCAGACCAGAAAGGAGCAAAATCCTGACCGGACTTCGGGTTAACCAATTCAAGTGAATCAAGGTAACCCAAACCTTCAGTATGGGCGTTGAAATAATTTATTGGGGCTGATTGAGCTTTGGAATTCGAAATCATGTTAATTCTCCGGGGGTAGAAAAAGAAAAACCCGGAGGCAACAGACTCCCGACGGGAGTAGTTCCCATCGGGCAAGATGAAGAAGCCAAAGCTTCAGAAATGAATATAAACGCCGTCTTTCGACACGATCCCATTACAGCGCTTGTGGGGATCTCTTAAAAGGCTCAACGAATAGCCGTTGAAGCTCTTACAAATGAAATGGTAGTCAACCTCGTTGCGCATCGCAAGCATAGAAGGTGATCTAGTCGAGATTCGGGGAAGTTGGCGTGGGGTACGTCTTACTGAATCAAAAAATAAAATCCCCGGGTTAACGCTCGGGGATTTTATAGTTTGATAAATACATCACGCTGCAGCGTTCGCATCAGAATCAGGTAATTCAGTTGAAGCGAAATAAGCATCGACATTTGCAGTCACTGCTGTCATCAACTCAACGTGAAAATCTAACTCGATTTTCGCACGACGCGTTGCAAGAGTTTCCTTATCGGCAATTCCTGCTCCGAGCAGCTTTTCTTTATCAGCTTCTATCCGTGGGGACAGTTGCTCTTTAGGGCTAACAGATTTAACTTCATTTCCGTTCTGACGCAGGCTTGCACCGTGATCAGCGTAAGCGCGAGTAGCACCTGGACGCTGGCCGTAAGTAGCAAACATGTTCAGTTCGGTGTGAACACCAATCTCAGCATTTACAAGTTTGCGCACGAGCATTTGAGCAGCTTCCTGAGACAGATTGACAGAAACGTAGTAACGCTCCTCTCCATCTTTCAAGCCCACATTGAGGTACGGTGTTGGGCGGCCATCAACATCACGCTCGATAACGCGGGCACTGTTAAGAATGCCTGATACATTAATCGGCGTAATACCTTTTTGACGCAAAAAATCCAGAGCCTTTGCAGACGCCGAATCGCCTTTATTGCCCTTGTACCCCTTTTTAGCTTCTTCGTCGCCAACGAGTGCTTTCGCATCGCTGATGAGCGCCTCAGATTCTGGGGTGGAAAAATACAGCATTCCCAAGAATGCACTGTAACGCAAGTTAAAAGCGGAATGATTGGTTTTGGTTTGAATAGCCATGATGTTATCTCCGGGATAGAAAAATAAAAAAGCCCGAAGAGAAAACTGACCCCCGATGGGAGTAGTTTTCCCATCGGGCAATGATGATGAAGCCAAAGCTTCAGATTAGTGAGTCTAAACGCGGTCTTGCGACTTGATCCCTTTGCAGCGTTTATGGGGACCTCTATAAAGGTTCAACGAACGCCGTTGATGCCTTAACACACTCAGTCTAGCGCTAACCCTAAATGGGTTCAAGATGAAACAGCGGAAATGGCGAGTGCATTACTCGACAGCCCACCATATTTTCTCCCACTCAGGATGCGATTGGTAAAAGCTAGAAAGCCACATGTGATGAAGCGCCAATCGCGGATCCTCATCAGCGAGGAAGCAGAACGTGTACATACTGCAGATAATACCGAAAGCGTCTTTGGACACCACGCCGGAATAGTTTCGTCCGAATGGCAAATCAATAAGGAAGTTTTCTCCGGAGCTGGGTGCCATGTAAAAGCCACCGTTACCGAGCTCGAAAAAATCCCACTGATCAAAAACGTATTTGGCACAGATTCTTTCAGCAATATGGTGCGTGAAGTTCTCGAAACGGAAGTGCGCTTTTGGAAAATGCAAAGCAAGCACTTTTGCTCGATCCTGTTCAGGAACCTTTACAGAAAAAACGGAATTAGGCGAAACGGCCAAGCATGACATAGTTATCTCCTGTAGAAATGAAAAAACCCGAGGAGATAAACTTGTCCCGTTGGGAAAATTTATCCCAACGGGTTTGTATCTGACGTTGAGGCTTACGCCTCGAACTTGATGATAAGCACAACCTTTCGGTTTGACTCTGTTGCGGTGCTATTGAAAGTCTACTAACAAGTCCAGCATTGCTGAGCTTGGAAAAATATTAAATCCAATTTCAATTAATCACAAGTGACTATAGCGACATCTTTGTACTGAAAATATTTTTCCGCTAATTCCGAAAATAGAATCTTTTGAAATCCCAGATTTCCGGTTTCACTTTCGTAACATATTTCGCATTCCCTATCGACTTTAGAGTTCCCAAGATAGTTCAAAAACTGCATATATGCATCGCTGTTCATGTCCGGACAAGCCGCTAAGCTTCGTGCAATTTGGTTGATAATCCGCTGGCGCGTTCGATAGCGCCGAGACCGATTGGCCGACTGCTTTCTTTTCATTTCTGGAGTCGAAATGACTGGGCGTCCGCGCAACTTGGCGATACCAAATGCATCCTCCGTGCGTTGGTCAAATTTATCTTTCATTTTTGCTAGTGGCACCAGAAATTTGCGTGACGTCACGCCTAATGTTCGTAGATCAAGTACTCAGCAATTCCAGCTGTTCCCGATGATCCTGCCCCATGGCTCTATGAATCTTAGCGCTGGCACCAGCGTTCCGGCCTGCGTGTGCGGCACTCAAATCTCGCTTGGTAACTTTGCGAGTCTCCAATGTTATGTTGACTACCTCTGGGTATTGTTTCGCAATATACGCAGAGATAATTTCGTCGGCCGCTGGATCAGCTTCTGCAAATTTCGCGATTACATTCCAGACCGACGTAACCCAATGCTCCGCAAAGATTTCACCTTGGCGCCGTTTGGAAGAAAGTCGGCAACGGGAGGACATGGCTGCAACGTAATTGCGCCTATCCTGGATAAGTTGACGATGCAGAACATCGAACGTGTAGGTAGCAAAGTCCGGTTGATTTCCAACGCCGATAATCACTGCTTCTTTTCGAATCAATTTTTCGGTGATAACGGTGCAGGAGAACGCCTGAGCGCAGGTATTGGCTAATTTAATCAGCCAAGTTGGCGGGCGTACACCGATGTTAAAGCGGGAGGTGACGGCAGCAGACGCGATGATGTCGGCCCTTCCTAGGTTATGGGCTGCCATTAAGGCCTTCGCCTGGCGCCAAGCAATTTCAGCTTCATGTGGATTGGAAGATTTTGCCATTGCCAAGCACTTGGATATTTTTTCCATAATGCGTTGATTAATATTTTCTGTCATGTCTCCTCCGCTACTTTCAGAAATTTATTAATTTTGTAACAGGGCATGTAGCAGTCGGCATTTGAAACTCACCGCGCCGAAGACGAGTGCGCCTATCAATTATTTCTTCAACAGTTAATTGGGATGGTTGTTCTGGATAACTTGCGCCGGTCGGATTCAAATATGGTCCGTTGTGGTCATAGGTTGGATGGAAATATTCGCTCCAAATCGAGATGTCGTCCTTGCAGCCGAAATATCTGTAGATATGGATGAGATCTCTCGCAACTTCATTTTTTTTACCTGCGTCAAACGAGAGCCTGAAGGCGCTTAACGCACCGGAATAGTTAGAAGCTCTAGCCTGAGCTTCCGCTCTTCGTAATAAACCGATTGGTGATTTTCCGACGTATTGATCCCATTCACTGGCTAGCTGAAATGTGCGTTCCTCATCGTAGACGTTTGCCTGAATAAACGAGTCTATATTTCTGTAAGCCACCAAGGTCGAAATCACTTTGGAACTGTTAAATTGTCTTTTGCAATCCCAGTCATCAATCTTCATGCATTCAATAAGTACCATCCTTAGTCTTTCGAAGTTTGATTGGGTTGGTGAGGTTGTATATTCTGCAATTGCGGCGTTTGTCTCTGAATCGATTTTCACCTCATGCAAAGTCGATCTCAAAAATAAATAGATAATAGCAACTGCCAGAAATATTCCAACTAGAATATCCCACCTAAATTTTTCAAAAAAAAGCGATTTTAAGTTCATGGCATTATCCGAAAAGAGACCGCCCCGGATCACCGGGATGATCAAGCAGACCGCGCTAACGATCAATTCAAATACTGTGGTAGAAATTTGGTAAAAATGCCCTCCATGGCGCAGGGTAAAGCGATTAATTTATATGCAGGATTAAAAGAAGCCTGCTATAGCGGCCGAGGTTTTTTTATACATCGGGTCTTGAGCTTCTTCGAGTTTTAGATTTGATTTATTTGCTGTCGTCACTATGCGCGTTGCATATTCTTTTTGGTTGGATTGTTCGGTGGAGGATTGATGAACGCCACCGTTGTCCGAAACTTTCGTAGTAATGCTCGTGTCGCGGGTCACTAACACGCCTGACTTTGCGCGCTCTTTGATTTGTACATCGCATACAAGCATGTAGGTGACATCTTTTACCAATGCGCCACTGATCAAATCGGTTGCACCACCGACGACAGCGCCAGCAAGAGCGCCTTTGTAGCCATTGTTGGTCGCCCCTCCAATTGCGGCGCCCGCCAAGACGCCTCCACCCTGATACCCTCTGCCAAGCGCCTGCTGTGATGCGGTAGGCGATGCTTTCTCCAGGTTAAGAACGAAGGCGCTCAGTACGTATTGCGCTTTTTCTGGATCGTCGATAATTTTGTAGCCATTGGAGTTCGTTGAGAAGGAATCTATAAGTAGGCGTTTAAACACGGCGCGATCAAATTCCTGCACACCGCTTTTAACATCAACATAAATAGTTCTCTTTTCGGGCGATACCGGATCCACGAAAATTGCTGTGCTCGTTTTGGTTTGGACATCAAGATCTTTTTTGGAAATGGCAACTTCGGTTGCTGCGCAACCCATTAAAGTTGCGACTATTGAAAATGCCGATATCAATTTAACGTGTCGCAAAATACGCATAAAAAACTCCTGTTTCTAAATTAACTATTGATTTCGTTTGGTAAAAATATCTACCAGCTTTTTAGAGCTGGACTTCTTTTCAACTTCATCCGGCTTTAAGTCAACGCCATGGATTCGAAAGAACCCAAGAGTGTCACGATCAATGTGTTCCACCAGGCGCTCATAGTGATGCCTTATTTCCTGGTGGTCATGGGTTTTACTGAATTTGAGTAGTGCAATTAAATCGCAAAAATCTTTGTGAACCAGAAATGTTTGCTTGCCATGCAATTGTGCGGTGATTGCAAGATTATTTATTCTTATTAACGTGCCAGTTCGAAATCGCAATTCTCCAAGCCTAAAAGAATAATCTGTCATCGCATTCACCAATCGCATTTATTTTCTTCGGAAAGCGCTAGCAAATTTTTTCGCGGGCTGTCGATTTGGAGGTATGGAGGGGTGGTTACGTTCGGCCTGCTTGCGTAGGTAAATTTCTTCTCTGTCGATTGCCACGGTGGGATCTGCTTGAACGCCGATACGTACTTGATTTCCCTTAACGCCCAGTACGGTGATCACAATTTCGTGGTCGCCGACGATGAGGGATTCGCTAATGCGGCGAGTTAAAATCAGCATGATTATTCCTTTTTTAGTGTGTTAGTGAAGTTGTGGCAGAGGGCTTTACGGAAAACCAAATAGTACGGTGGAGATCATCTACTTCTAGCGTCCAAGCAGGACCAGCAATCGTCTCCAGGGCGTCTTTCAATCGAATCGGTCCCATATTACGCACCACGGATGGCAGAGGCAGGGCAGTCAAAGCTTGGTCATCAACATGTTGTTCCCAGCGATATCCGGAACCGTTCAATGTTTCGGTGATCGCCTCACCCACTGTTCGTACATCGATTCCGAAGTTCATGGTGAGGATAGAAGTGAGCGGTTGTCGCTGATCGCCTTGCGGCTCCACTTTAGTGAGTGTGTAACGATCGGTTTTGACTTCCTCAGCTGCTTGGCTGCCGCAAGTTGTCATCATTAGCGCGAATCCAAAGCAGGCGATATTTCGTAGTTTCATAGTAACTCCAAGGTGGTTTGGTTAGTGGGGCCAAGCAAAGTGCTTACACGTAGGGAAGTTGCTGCAGCCAATAAAAGACTTTCCAGCGTTCTTGCCGCCTTCTTTGAATTTCTTCATAGAAAGTGTTCCGGTGGTGCAGTCCGGGCATTTTTGTCCAGGCATCGATTTGGTTTGAGCCGTTGTCTCTGCTTTGGGCGTCAATGGCTTTTGTCCATTGCTAGAGGGCTTGGAAGGCTTACTCTTAGTTTGGGCTGTCGGGGAACAGGACAAATCGAACGCGCTGACTGTGTCCGGTAAGGCAGCTCCCCTAAAGGCTGCTAATTCCCTATCCAGCGCATTCCATGCAGCGGTAACTACCGCCAGATAGTCAGATTTGCGATGTGCAATTAAGTCAAAGGACTGCTCGATCCGGGCGGTGTATCCATAATCCAGGAAGGAGAAGTGACCATCGAGCGCCAAGACAGTTGCTGTGCCTCGTGTAGTAGGGTCGAGTCGCAAACTCTTTGCTCGTGTGATATAGCCGACCGAGAGGATTCTTTCGATAGTGGATGCGTAGGTACTTGGTCGGCCAATTCCTAATTTATCCAGCTTTTCAACCAACGTTTTCTCGGTAAAACGCTCTGGTGGTTTTGTAGTTTTTATCTGCAGGTCAACTTTCAAGGGCTGAAGCTGTTCGCCAATCTCAAGCCTTGGCAATTTGCTCTGCTCAGCAACTGGATCAGCAGGTGAGTTGGTATTATCTAAAGCAGTGGCAGCTTCAATTACTTCCTTGTCGGTGCCAAACTTTTGCGCAGCAGCTCGCCATCCAGCTTCCTTGGCAGACCGAGCACGAGCTATAAATGCATCGCTGTGAGCATTCTCAAAGGTAACTACAGTCGCTAGGTCTAGCCCATCACTCAACTGCGATTCAAGAGTGATCTGCCACACCAGGCGATAGACGGAAATTAGTAATGGATCCTCAACACCTGAGATAAGTGCGTCTTGTAAGTTGATATCCGTCGCCCTCAGGCATTCGTGGCCTTCTTGAGCGTTCGCTGATGCTTTGTAATCGCGTGGGCTTGCTGGTACCGGGAGATTCTGGATTTTGGCAAAAGCTCTAATATTAGTTACCGCTTCAGCTGACATCGTTGGACTGTCAGTACGGTGATAGGTGATCAGCCCTTGCTCGTATAATTTCTGCGCCGCGTCCATTGCTTGTTTGGTGGTGAGTTTCAATGCTGCCGCCATCAATCGTACGAAAGAGCTGGTTGTTAACGGCTTGGGTGGTAGCACGACCCTGGGTTTCGAGTCAGAGGAGATCACCTTGAGCGACTGGGTGCGATCAACAACTTCTTGGGCTGTTGCTCGCAAGGTAACTAGTTCACCGTCCTTAATCTCTGGCTTCCAGGTTGCGAAGAACGGTATCGCGGATTTTTCCAATGAGACAGTAATGCCATAGTGCTGAATAGCTACAAAGCTGGTTATTTCCTTCTCGCGTTCAACAACCAGCTTTACGGCGACCGATTGGACACGACCTGATGTAAGGAATCCGGTGTTTCCGAGTGACTTAAACTTCTTGGTGAGTTCAGGGGATACTTGGTAGCCAACGTATCGATCAATAATTCGTCTTGCTTCCTGGGCACGGACAAGGGGCCAGTCAATACTACGTTTGTTTTTAATTGCCAGATTAAGGGCGGCCTTCGACACTTCTGTGTAGGTAATTCGTGCAATTTTAGAGGCAGATGCTTTACCAATTGTGTTAGCGACGTGAGCGGCGATGGCTTCGCCTTCTCGGTCTGGGTCTGTCGCAAGGTAAATTACATCGGCTTGTTTAGCGGCGGCAATGAGATCCCTCTCCACTTGATACTTACCTTCCATGACAACCCATTCAGGTTTGTGGTCTGGAGGTTCAACGCCCATCCGGTCGGTGGGCAGGTCTTTGAAATGGCCAATGGTGGGAATTATTTTAAATTCCGGGAAATATCCCCGGAATTTTTTTGCCTTGTTTGGTGATTCAACTACGAGGAGAACATTCATGTTCAGCTCCCACTAATCCGTTAGTTTTGAAGTTGTTGGGAATCGAAAGGAATGCTGTCACTGCTATCGTTTTCGGTAATGAATTCGTGGTTACCAGCGTCTGGTTGGCGTGGTTTACGCTTCGAATAAACGACGTCGTCAACGCCTAATAAAACTAGTGCGATGTAGGTCGCATCGATGTGTAGTGCAGTCGCCGTTTGGCCCGCACGTTCGCCTTTCTGAATAATGTATTCCTGTTGGCTTTGCTCGCCGACGACGAGGACACGGCAACCCTTTACCAACAGCTTGTGATTTATTTCAGCAAGTCGTCCCCATTGACTCACAGTGGCCCAAAATCCGCCAACATCTTCGTAAGCGCCGCTCTTCTGTTTTTGAACGTCGAAGCGGACATCTAATTCGAGCACTGGGCGTTGCTCGGTTCCGTTGGCCGTTGGTACTGGAACATATCTCAGTACTGGATCTGCGCCCAGGTTTCCTTCGTCGATAAATATATTACGCATTGCACTCTCCATTGATAAATTGGGAATGCTATGGTTGTTTACAGCACTAAATTTCTCTAGCGTTTAATTGCTGAATGTTTGTGCATATTAGAGCTCATCAATATCGCTCACGTTTCCAACGTCGTTGTGTTCCAGGATCGCGGGAATTATTTCCACATCACTTTTACTGATTGCTTGCTCGACTAACTCCAAACGGCGTATTTCATTGTCCAAGGAAACAGCCGTGACACTCCATGGCTTCTCCCCGAGTTCTGCGAATAAGTCCATCACTCTCGTTTGTTCTTCTATAAATCTACTTTCATCAACAATGCTATAAACGACTGTCATGTGTTTCATGGGTGGCACCTGAAAAAAAGGCGCTCCGAAGAGCGCCTGCAAGGTATTTTGACTTGACGTTGATTGATTTCTCTTAACCAACACTATCAGTCTAATGATCTGTTTGATGCGTAACGAGGCGAAAACTAAAATAACAATGTGCAGATTAATTTCGCAGGACAACACCGTCGGCCCAACTGCGGTCAATTAGGTCTTCCAGCAACGTTCTATCGCGCGTTCGCGTAACCGTGATTCCACCTTGCGACTTTAATCGTGGTTTAGGAGTACGATTGTTTCGGTTCGATCCTTCATCGATATTTAGTTTCCTCGCCCAAAGAAATTTAATGTATTGTAAAAATTTTGTATTCCAAGATTGGCTAGTGCGTCCGGTATCTGACCAATAGATTATGAAATCAACTATTCGGCTATTCGCAAATTCGAGATCAATGTTGGCGGCTCGTAGCACATCTATCACAGCATCACTTGGCTTCCAATCAGATGGAATTTTTGTAGAAATATTTGTGGTCTCAAGCGCCGCTTTGTATCTTCGCCATTGATTCTTTACATGTATTGTAAATTTGCTGTTCCACGTATTACTAAGCTCGCCTCGTTCGTTCCAGTAAATAACAAATTCAGGAATTGAATCCTCAATAAATTCAGAGCTAATTTTAAGAGTGATCGTCAGCGCTTGAAATGCTGATTCGCTCGGTCTCCAACCTCGATCCATTGATAGCAGAGCAGTTGTTGGAGGTGGTGCGATTGTTTCGGTCTTCCCATCGTCGCAGGCTACTAGTTTCGCTCGCCAACGTTGTAGAATAAATTTAATAAATTGAGCTCTTAACGATAGGGAGCTAGTGGGCGACAGCTTGATCTGATTTTGAAAGGCGGCGATACAACCCTGAACGAAATCAGTAGGGATATTGTGCAGCGCTACTTGCTCAATTAGAGCCTCGTCAGGCATCCAGTTTTCACTTAATTCATTTTTTGCGAGATTCATAATCTAAAGAGATCCTGCTTATTTTTCTAGCGATAAAGATGATAAGTGGTTGCATGACTGCCAACATTCCAATTGCGTAGACGGAGTTAGAAAATTTATCGAAATCGCGCTGGAGTGCATTTGAAATTTCTTCAAATGTAAAAGCATTGTGCGTGCCGCCATACCATAAAATTGCTGCGACCCCGCCTACAATTATCGTGAATCCTACTAATAGCCCATTCCAAAATTTATTGTTCATCGTGTGAGCTCCGACGCGTGTTGTTAGTATTCGTCTTTAGGCAAGCCAACTAGCTTCTCTGATATTGCATCAAACATATCAAGGTTGTGATAGGAAATTACCAGCTTGCCCGCTTTCTCATTTTTTGAATCTGCAATTATTTGGATATCAAAACCGGTTTGTTCTGAGTAGCTATTTGATAGTCGCTCCAAGTCTCGTATAAATTTTCCGTTATGATTGCCGGAGATCCTCTTCCTTAGGCTCACTACGCTTAGCCTTTTAGCAATTGCTTCCCTGGCGAAAAATTCTTGCTTCGCCAAGTCACTACTTGCGAGAACCTTGGCTTGGGAAAACGAAATTTTTCCCTGCTGGAAGAAACTAAATACTTCAGGTGTTAGTTTGGTATAAACCCTTCGATAGTGGCGTAGTTCGTAGTCCGCTATTCCGGCGTGCTTTTGAATGGCGCTGGCTTTCACGCCGCGCTCATCCAGGTCAGCAATCAACTTTGACTTAGTGGCGTGATCGCTCGCAGTTTTCAGCTCCGCTAAAAGTTCTAACGCTCTGGCTGTCAGGATTGCTTGTTTCATGGAGACGCCCGAACCTAAGGAAATATTTATCTGGTCTGTAGTCTCACCGTGGAACTACCATTCCCTTGTGATCTTGAAAGGTTGGGATTAAAAGGCGGTCTCGGTGCATTGCCATAAATTTCAGTGAATGGTATTACCCAGCCATTGAGTGGTTTGGCGCCTTTAAACTTGGTTTCAACCCAATACGTATGCGATGAATTTCCATCGGCATTTGTGGTATGAATTTTAAGCTTGCGAAACTCGTTAGAGAGTTGTTCATGGAGGTCTTGGTCGATACCTTTCTCAATTAAATACTGTTTAAAAATCGCTGGTTTCAAGAGAAATAGGCCTTCTTTTACTGAGTGAACCGCTGTGTAAGATCCGTTGATAGCGATCTCGCGTTTTACGAGTCCAATACGAAGCCATCTGAGGAAATCAGAAGCATCCAGCGGAGCGTTAGATCTCCTAGAGCCCCCTCGTGCAGTGTGAGTTTGATCGAGATATTGGTGATCGTTGTATCCGGAGCCTGCGCTACTCAAAGCTGCTAAAGCAACGCAACCGCATTTACCGCTTACCCAAGCCACGTCGCAACCGAAATCGTTGGGAGCGTATTGAATCTCCTGGATGATATGTCCGGTCGATCCTACGGCTCCGCCGATGATTGGATGAAAATTTACAATGTCACCTGTATTTAGTTTCATGTTTAATTTGCGTCCTTTTCTTCCGAATCGGCTGCGTCTATCGCATCGTCAGTAGCAGTCATTTGATTGAATGCTCGCTTCATCATTTGCGCCCAATCGCTATTCTTTATGACCCCATCAGAATCTGGATCAAGTGATGAGATGAGTTTTAACTGAGTGTTTTCCAAGTGGTAGTTCTTTGCAATTAATGAGGGAATTGTTATGAGGAGAGAGCGTGCCCGTTGCAAAAATTCCTTGAGGCCTTTCTCATCGAATTTTTCAATTATCGCGTCGGCGAACATTTGATTGACCAGAGTTTCAAACGCATCCGCCTTTCTTCTTCGTTGAGCGTCAAAGTCGTCTGCCATCGGTGAGGTATCGAATAGCTTCGACTTTCGGTCCAAAAAGGGAAGTTGATTTTGTGCGTAGTGAATCATTGAATAATATTCGGAGCGAGTAATGATGCTACGACCAACAGCGTGAACAGAATCTATGTAGGATTTGATGCGCTGGTTGCTTTTATGGCTTTGTAGCGCGGTATACGCATCTGCTGATATTTCGAAGTCGTCAGTCATCCGATTGATGCATGAATATCCGGATATTAGGGAGGCGACAAAAAGTCCAAAGCTGAGCAATTCTAATACTGCGCCTGGAGCTGAAGAAAACCAAATTAGGGAAGCGACTAAGACAAGCACTGAAGCAATAAGTCCAGCCGTTAACCAACGCCCGCGGTTTTGAATTTGGGATTCTGTGAGTGGTATTAATTTATCAAAATCTTTAATGCGCATTTCAATCACCAGAGTGGAGGGGTTCCGCCATTAGATTCAATTTCCGTGTCACGTGACACGGTTTAATTGATTTCACTTGCGTCAGATTGTGCGGAAGTTTCGCCGTAGATGCCCGCAAGTATTTGCGCGAGTTCACCGGTCGAGTCGATATCGTTAACAAGCTTCCGGCTTAGGTTGACTGTTTGCTTGTCAAACAGATGCGGTGGTAAACCGTCAGCTTCAACTCGTACGCGATGCAGGTCCATGGCAACTTTTCGGTAAGCCTTCATTGTGTAATTGAGCGTATTTCTAACGGTCTCGTAAGCGGCAAGCACCTTGTAGTAGCCCGGCGCTTGCTTGGCTAAAAATTCCTGAACCATCGGGAACGTTTTATGATCAGCATCGAAGGGGTGTACTCGTCCGGTTTTAGAAAGCCCGTACGTATCAGCAAATGGTTTCTTAGCTCTCCACTCCAAAACGCAGGAAGACTTCAAACCTTCATGGGCTAAGTGATCGAATGCTTCGCGCCCTGTGTAATCCACCGTGAGCTTCTCACGGCGCTCAGTCGTCGCAAGGTACATGTCAACACATTCGCATCTGGCGATCTTTGCGCTTTGACGCTGGCTGGCAACCAGTGCCTCCATTGCGTCGTTCAACGCAATGATTTTGCGCTGAACTATGCGAATACTCTTTTCAGCATCCGCAACTCCCTTATCCCTTAAAAGGCCTTTTAAAGAATGGGCCGCAAAACTCGGATTCGCATCATCTGAATCTAACCAGATTCGATTACTTACGCGCATTATTTGCTACCTTTTTTTCGTTCAACGTTAATTGGTTTCGTCGCACCATGTTTTTGCGCTAGTGAGTCTGCTGCCAGTTTTATATCGCTCATAATTTTGGTGCCCTGCGCAACATCGCTCAGGTAGCCCTCTAGAATGCGGTTCACCGGACTAAGCTTCGCTCTATATAAACCGCTCATTACCTCAGGAGTAAGCAGAATGCGGCGGCCTTGTGCTTCGTCGTAGCTCGCAATCGCGCGTCGAGCAAGTTTGTTTTTTTGACGAATGTCCTCGCGCTTCAGACCTGTTGATATCCAACCGTCTACCTGGGCGAACATGTGCCTCAACGCGCGCGCCGAATTATTGACGATTGACACCCAGTCATTGTCAGCAAATAGACCTATGTGTTTCGCTGTCAGCGCCATGCGCATAATCTTGTCGAATTGTTTGAGCAACATTGCACCGCGAAAGCCCCAAGGGCTGTAGAACTGCAAGCGAAATTCGACAGGTGCGTCACTGGCGCCAATGGAGACTTCAAAATCTTCCATCCCGTGAAGGAGATCGTTCATAGCTTTCTCTCTCGCGTCCAAAGTTTCTTTGGCAGCGTCATATGCTTCTTCGATGTCCAGTAACACCTGATCTGCAAATGGATCATCGATGCTCGAAGCCGACCACACCAACGCGACCTGCCTTGCGAATCTGGCTAAACCGATAATGGGGCGAACATTATTTGCTGGGTCGCCTTTGCGCCCGCGAAATAAATTCACGGATTGAGTCGAATGGAACTTGACCACAGCCGACGTATGGATTGCCCCAGGGGTCATGTTGGCCGTGCTTGGCCCGATAAGCGGATCCGCCAAGCCTGGCTGGTTGGACGGTTTGACAGCGCTGCGTGCTGCCGCCTTATGCGATGCAATTCTGGTGCGAAACATCGCTTCCGCTTCTGCATCGTCGCCAGCATTCGTAGCCATCTCTACAGCTTCAGATATTTTTTCATCATGCTCAGCAACATCGCTCATCGCAGTCAGCCTCGTAGTTTTGTTGGTGTTAGTTTTTCCTTCAGTTTCATTTCTCATGTCGTCCTCCTATGAATCTCTTTAACTTCGCGTTTACCGCTGAAACCGTGTCACGTGACACGTTTAATTCTCTCGATTCTTGGGGTGTGGTCAGTGACCACACTTCCAGCTTCCTGAAATGTTTGGTCAGTGACCAAACTCCCAGCTTCAAGTAATTCAACTTCCAGCTTCCTGAAATGTTTGGTCAGTGACCAAACTCCCAGCTTCAAGTAATTCAACTTCCAGCTTCCTGAAATGTTTGGTCAGTGACCAAACTAGTCGCTCTGATCCTGCTGGCGCTTTCGAAACGCTGAACTGTCCGGATTGTCGAAATACATAGGCGCGTCATTGCAGGCCAGGGCTCGCTTTAGCTCAAGAGCCCATTCGTCCGGATAGAATTGATCTGCATCCGCTCGTCGAATGAGCTCTCCAACAAACGCAATTGAGTTATGTAGTGGTCTTGCCGCCCAGCCGTGCAAGTAGGTCGCATTCCTTGCGATTGTCTGCATCAAAATATCTGTTCGATGAGACTCGGGTGCTTTCTTAAGCATCCGCTCAATAACTGGAAGTTGGTTTTCACGAAATTGAAACATCGTAATCACGTAGCGCTTAATTTCAGGGCAGGTTGTTCCGAGGCTTGGAAAGTGCTGGAGCGCAAGTGTGTAGGTCTTCTCCGGATTGGCGTCGGGATTCGGGTTTGGATTGTCAGCGACAAACAGCTCAATCTGCGAGTAATCGTCTTCATTCTCGTGCGTAGATATATATTTATTATCAAGATAATTATTATTACTACCGTGCGCGCGAGAAGGAAAAAAATTTCTTTCTGCGGTTAATGCACTTTTTTCAACCGATTCGACCGAGTCAAAATTTTTGATATGGTTTCCATCCGGCTTGCTTTTGTGTGTCTTCACCGAATCAAAATTTTGTAGGTGGCGCGGGGACTTAGCAAAATTCGACAATTTTTCACCTGCTGTAACCGTGTCAAAATTTTTGATGTGGTTATTGAAGGGTGATTCTTTTGCGGAATTAAGTTGCGCAGAAATAAGATCGAGTTCAGTTGGTGCTTGGAGGCTACGGATACTATCGATTTCTTTTAGAATGTTTCCTGCGACAGTGCGGAGTCGTTTATTTGGCGATTGCGTCTGATTCTGTAAAAACTGAATGTACGACATATCTATCTGTAGGGTCGATTCCAATGACATTGGCTTGTCATGAAACAAATAGATATCTCCTACAAACTGTCCATGCTTACGCACAGTTTTGCAAAAGGTAACCCATCGAGTTGCACGTAACATTGTTCGAGCGGCCGTTACTGTGGCTGCTGAGCAATTGATCATTGAAGCCAATTGGTCTCTGCGAGGTGTTGCTCCAGGTTTTTCTGGGCTAATTATGGATAAGCGAATTGCCTGCCAGCACACCTTTTCTAACGGCGACAAGGTTTGATTCAGTACAAGATGGCGGGGGAAGTTATCGCTCCATTGACCGGTAAAGAGGACAGCCATGCCGTCCTCTTGCTCAGGTGAATCATCTGGACCGGTGCGCACTCTGATTAGGTCAAGTTCTGCCTTTTCAATTTGACGCGTAAGCCTTATCAAGTCGGTTTGATCAGTCATGTGATTCATACTCAAAATGCTTGCTTTATCGCGATCCATGCGCGATCAAGTGAGATTTGAGTTTCATCAAACACGGCAAGTAACCGCGTTAGCGGATCGACAATTATTTGATGCTTTTGCCAAGCGCGTAGAACCGCAATTTCGTCGTCTTCGTTTAAGTTTTCGATGCGTCCCTTACTGTGTTCAGGGATTTCCATGCGTTCGCGTCTAAACGTGAAGTCGCGCCGAGTAATACCTTTGAGTTCTTCGAGTACAGGTTGACGGATACCAGCTCGAATGGCCTTGTTAATTTGGTCGTCTTCTCTGGTTTTCTCGCTCGCCATGTTCACAAACATTTGTAGCTGGCGCTTGTCGATCTGGCAGTGGAGTAGGGAACCTCTGAAATCAATCAAACAGCTTAGATGATCCATCTGGAGTTCTTTAAGCTGCTTCGCAAGCTCACTGTCTATTTCCGCCAGCCCCATTTGTTCAAGAGTACGAGTGTCGTCACGCTGAATTGCAGAGACTGCCAGCATGATCGCCTGTTGGTTGATAATGAAGATATTGGGCGCCATGACTACACCTCCTTCGCTTTGCGAAAGCTCAGTATTCCAACCGTCAATTCGAGCTCATCCAGCGTTGGGAAGAGTCTCCCAAGTGGGTGTTGAGCAGCGCTAGCAGCACGTAATAGCGCTCGCTTTTCGGTGGTTAGGCAAAGCAGATTTTGAAAGCGGTCAAGGCCGAGGTAATCGATTGGTACAGATGTCGAAACTAAGGAGAATTCGGGGGCGTTGTGGTCTGTTACGAACCAACTACTGAGTTGGTACAGCGTTACGAAGTAGAATGCCTCGATCTCATTGAGAGTCTTTTCTGAATCACCTGGTAGCAAATAGAACCCGCTATTTAAACCGCCGCCAAGAGATGCAGGTGCAAATTCAACCAATGTGTCAAAGCCAAGGTTAAATGCGCATTCGTAGGCCAGACCGTAAGCGTGGCTCATTAGCTCTTCTGACGACATCCCAAGGAGTCGTTGAGCCTTAGTTGAATCGGATCCAACCATTTGAGCCTGCAGCGCGTCTCCAATCAGTTCGGTCTGCTCAATACCGGATGGACTATTCGGTTGCTTGTTCTGTTCACTGTCTCTTTCTCGAGGGGCAGCGCCCTGAGAATTTTTCCTGCCGTCACCTGCCTTATATGTATTGGCATTCCCTTTAGATTTGTCGGAAGCGCCGAGGGCGGCACCTTGCGGATTTTCGAAAGGCTTTTCAGGTCGTACGCCGCCCGGACTTATGCCTTGTGCGATTGCTTGAATTTCAGCTCGCACCGAACTGATTGGAGCGTCCAGGCGGGAGGCGATATCTGACTCAAGTTGGTTTTGTGCCTCGTTAATATCAAAGCCGTCGCCGTCAAGAGCTGTAAAAGTAGCTTGCCAAATTTCATCAAAGGAACCTTCATCCGGTTTGGCAACCGAGTCCCAAAATGTTTTGGAATTGTCCAAAATTTTTCGGATTGCCTTGACTGCGGGCCTTCCCAAACCATTCCAGAATGCTGTTGGAATAATGGGAAACAATGTTTCATGGGCATAAAGAAGCTGGTTTAGGTTGCTTTGTTCAATTGCCCATCCGCGTGTTGATAATTCTTTAGCTAGGGCATTTATTGAGAATTGCTTTTGAAATTTGTCTTCAAGAAGTATTTTTGAATCGTACGCGGCAAGGGCGCGCTCAATAAATAGCATATCGCCGCGTTCTTCATTTTCAACAGTACCTCCGATCAATAACTCAAGATCCCCTTCTTTTGGCCAGGGAACAAACATGCAATCGAAGGAAAAGAATTTGGGATCTTGAGTCTCTTGCCAAAGCTCATTCAAAATTTGTAGTCGAGTATTTCCTCCGCGCTTCACCATGTAGGGATCGCTTGGATTTTCGCGAGTTACCTGTGGTGGCTCGTCAAGCCCACGTGCGAATATCGACGCTTTTATGCTGTCGAATTTTGGATTCTGGGTTCTCCTTGGATTGCGTCTTGAGGGAATGACGTTGTCCAAGGTTACTCTTACACGTGTTGGAACCGAGGGGTCTGGCGGTACGGTGCCCGACTCTTCAGATGCTTGGAAATGAGGTGCATTTAACGCTGCAGCAAAGTCATGATTTCTAGACATTTGTCGCCTCTCCCTGCACCCGTTTTGCGTTCATTCCGTTCCATTCTGGCTCGATTCCTATCAGCTTCGGTTCGAGTTCATAAATAAGGTCTAACATGGTCTGAAGAGCGGGAAGCGTAGAGCCGGGGCGGGTTTGCTCCAGGCGATGTACTGGAGTCCCTAGGCTTGATTCCGCGTACACTTTCAGGCGAGGAATGATGGTATTAAGCACGGTGACTTGGCCGTCCACTTCCTTGTCGAATTCGGCGCGTAGGTATCTGGAAACGCTTTCTGAGTCGGAGTTTCTATCCCATTGGCTAAAAAGAACTTTAACTGGAGGAAGGGCTCTACCGGTAATCGATGTGAAACCTGGGCGCGGTTTGAATTTATTGATCAGCGTGACTGTGCCGTGGATAAATTCGCGACCATCTAAAACCTTTGGCTGGACTGGGGAAAGTAAAACATCTGCTGCGAATATAACTGTCTCTTGAATGATGCCTTTGGCACCTTGAGTATCTATTAAAATGTAGTCGTATTGATTGCGTATGCCTTCAATGGCATAGAACAGGTGCTGGAAATGTGTAATTGATTCTCGGAGAAAGGTCGAAATGGCGCCACTGTCGCCACCCGGATCATCGTTAATGACGATATCCAGATTCGAATAAACAGTTTTCGATATGCAGCCCTCGGCATTAGCATTGCGATAAAGCTGCGTTAACCCGAAGTTGGCTTTTTGTTGAAGTTGATATAAACGAGAAAGGCTTTGTTGCGGATCGGCATCAATAAGTAGAACTCGCTGACCCATGTCAGCAAGTAAAGCACCGGTGTTTGCTGTGGTTGTGGTCTTGCCGACACCACCCTTTGTACAGGTGATACCATAAGTTTTGGCTGGCATTTTTTCTATCCTCACTAACGTCAAGTTATTGAGGAACTAGAAAAAACAGACTACTTGAGTATTGCGGCGACCTTATTTAGATAGGGCCTCCCACGTAAGTAGGAGACCCTTTCAATATGGTAGCTAGAGGCGGGATTGAACCGCCGACCCCAGCATTATGAGTGCTGTGCTCTAACCAGCTGAGCTATCTAGCCATAGTCAAGGGCGCGCATTTTGGCGTTTGGGGCGGACAATGTCAACCCTGAAAATGATAGTTTTTCATGGGCTTGGGCAACTTGGGTGCAAATCTGGAGGGCGGTTAGTGGTATAGTGCGCGGGTATTTTCAGGCATCAATTTCCGCATGTAATTGTATTGTTCAAACCCAAGAATAGTTAAAGGTTCACGATGGAATTCCTCGATTTAAATCCCGCCAGCAAGGCCAAAGGCCTGGTTCATTTGCCCGGCTCCAAAAGCATTTCTAACCGCACTTTGTTGCTTGCCGCCTTGGCTTCGGGCACTACTGAAATTCGCGACCTGCTTAAATCAGACGACACTGACCGTATGCTTGAGGCGCTTGCTGCATTAGGCGTGAGCGTGACCAAGACTGGCGAGAACGACTATACAATCGTGGGTACTGGTGGGAGTTTCCCTAATAAAGAGGGCGACTTGTTTTTAGGCAATGCGGGCACGGCGTTTCGTCCTTTGACCGCAGCGCTCGCCTTGAGCGGCGGTACTTACAAATTGCATGGCGTTGCCCGTATGCATGAGCGCCCCATTGGCGATTTGGTGGATGCGTTGCGTCAGATAGGCGCGGATATCACTTATCTTGGCGAGGAAGGTTTCCCTCCGTTATTGATTAAGCCTGCGACTATCGCGGCCAATGGCGTGATCAAGATTCGTGGTGATGTTTCGAGCCAGTTCCTTACTGCGCTTTTGATGGCCCTTCCTATGACAGGGAAGGAGACTCATATTGAAATGGTGAGCGAGCTTATTTCCAAACCTTACATTGAAATTACCCTTAAGTTGATGGCGCAATTCGGGGTAAATGTTGTACGCGATGGTTGGGAGCGTTTTACAGTTCCGGCCGCAGCGGGCTATAAAACCCCGGGTACTGTGTTTGTGGAAGGTGATGCGTCTTCGGCCTCTTATTTCCTTGCTGCAGGTGCAATTGGCGGTGGCCCGGTTCGCGTGCAGGGCGTCGGCGCTAGCAGTATTCAAGGCGATGTTGCTTTTGCCGATGCATTGGAAGCCATTGGTGTGACGATTACAAAAGGTGAGAACTGGATTGAAGCTTCTGCACCATCTTTACCGCTTAAAGCCTTTGATCGCGATTTCAACCATATCCCCGATGCAGCCATGACGCTCGCGGTAGTTGCGCTCTTTTGCGATGGACCTTCGCGTTTAACTAACATCGCCAGTTGGCGAGTAAAAGAAACAGACCGCATTTCTGCTATGGCTACCGAGTTGCGCAAGTTGGGTGCAATTGTAGAAGAGGGTGAGGATTGGTTGCGTGTGACACCGGTGGAAAAATTAATCCCGAATGCAGCAATTGATACTTACGATGATCACCGCATGGCAATGTGTTTTTCTCTCGCAACTTTTGGTGGTGTGCCTGTGCGCATTAACGATCCAAAATGCACTGCAAAAACTTTCCCAACCTATTTTGATGTGTTTGCGTCTGTCGTTAGTTAAGTTTCGACGAGCAACACTTTTAACGGAGGCTGCGGCCTCCGTTTTTATTCCAGCCGACATTTGGCAATAAGGAGTTTGAACAATGGCTATATTTACCCTTGATTTTAAAGTGCGTGACTATGAATGCGATATGCAGGGCATAGTGAATAACAGCGTTTACCAAAATTATTTGGAACACACTCGTCACGAATTTTTGTTGTCGCGCGGTGTGGATTTTGCGGAGCTGGCGCGTCAAAAAATTAATTTGGTTGTGTTGCGCGCAGAGCTGGATTACAAAGCACCTCTGGTGAGTGGCGATGAATTTTATGTAGATACCGTTGTGGTGCAATCCTCGCGCGTGCGGTTTGATTTTTTGCAAAATATCTATCGCAAAAAAGATAACAAGCTGATGTTGTCGGGTAAGATTACAGGTACGTCATTAAATGAGCGTGGCCGTCCATTTGTGCCAGATGTGATTGCGGCATTAATGGAATCGGAAGCTGTAATTGAAACGCCTTCGGAATAGGTTGTTGCGCGCGACCAAAATACTGGCGCTTAAATGTTGATCTTAATGAATATGTCTCTGTGAGTTGGCGCTTGTCTGTGCAAATATAGCGAGGTTCAACCCGGCCTAATCCAAGAATAATTGGCCAGAACGCTATCGGGAACATATTCATTAGGAGACGTGAAATGGAAACGCTGCTCGTCAAACTGGTGCAATTGGGGGCCATGGGGCTAATTGGTTTTACCCTCTACACCTCGTTCTTATTAATTCGTGAAGGCAAACGCGGCGCTTATAAATTTATGGGCTTCGCGCTAGGTTGCTCGTTACTTGCTGCAGGTGTGGAGGCTTTCAAGCTGCTGCATCCTTCGCAAATCAGTATTCATATTTCCCCTTCAAAACCCATGCTGGCAAATCTTCCTCCACCAACGGTATCTGTGCGCGGCGCGGTGTTGACCATGGGTGAAAATGGTGAGGCCGATATAGTGCTCGCTCCTGGCGACTCGGTGAAATTCAGCTACGAAAACACGCTGATTAAATTAATTACGGATCGCGATATTGCCTTAGCAAAAAGCAGCAATGATGCAGGAGGAAGCAGTGATGAAGCACCTTAATCTATTTCAATGCGCGTGCGCAGTTTTATTACTGCTAACGCAACTGCTTTTTGCGGAGCTGGCATTTGCAGATGATCCCATCCAGCCGCAATACAAAGGCGCTGATGCCAAAGCGGTAGATACCGCGAAAACTTTGCGACTTGCGCAGCGATATAACGAATCAATTGAATTGTTGCTGCCCATCACCAAGCGCGAACCTGAATATTATCGTGCAATGTATCAGCTCGCATTGGCCTGTGCAGAGCGCGCGCAAAGTTTATCAAAACAACCTAAAGATATTGAAAATGCAGATAAATGGTTTCGCATGGCGATTGCGCAAAAAGAACAGCTGCAAGCAGCCGGTAAACCGCTGGATGAATACACTATTTATAATTCCTACGGTTGGTTTTTAATTGAAAACGGACGCTTTAAAGATGCAGAAGCCAGTTTGCTTAAAGGGCTTAACGAATTAGATAAATTACCCAGCGTTACCTCACGTCAACGGGTGTTGAATAATTTATCGTTGGTTTATAAACGCCAAGGCAGATTTAAAGAAGCCGCTGATTTATCCAAAAAGGCGATTGAGCTAGGTAGTGTGACTGCACAAAAAAATCTTGTGGAAATTCGGCAGATGGCCAAGAGTAAAAATTAAACACGCTGACAAAATTGCCGGGTCATTAGAAGCCATTCAATAATCTGTGTTAAGGTGTCGTCCACAAAATTACTGAGAAATTTTATGTTTGTGGGTTTCGACTACGGCACCTCTAATTGCGCTATGGCCTATGTTCATAATGGTCAAGCGCGTTTAATCCCGCTTTACGGTAGTAATACTTTTGCGCATTCCACTCTTTACGCCTGTGAGCGTTCCTTTATTGCAGAAGCTGTTTGGCAACAATTGCCGCAAGGCGAAGATAAGCTCCTGTTTGCAAAAAGTCGCTCTGCTTTATTGAGTCAATCTCGCGCCGGTAAGCAAGAGCACTCTATTGCTAATGTGCGCGACGGTTTATTTTTTGGGCAAGATGCCATTGATCACTACATAGCGGCACCAAGCGAAGGCTATTTTATTAAATCGCCCAAGTCTTTTTTAGGCGCGAGCGGTTTACGCCAGCAGTCGGTCGATTTTTTTGAAGATGTAGTTGCAGCCATGATGCTCAATGTGAAAATTCGCGCAGAAGAACATCTGGGGCAAACAATTACGCAAGCCGTTATAGGTCGCCCGGTAAATTTTCAGGGTATTAATGCTCAGCATAGCAACCAACAAGCGCAAGACATTTTAACTGCGGCGGGCAAGCGGGTTGGTTTTCGCGAGATAGAATTTTTGTTTGAACCTTTGGCCGCCGGTTTCGATTTTGAAACGCGATTGACGGAAAACAAACGCGTGCTGGTGGTGGATATTGGTGGCGGTACTACAGATTGCTCCATGGTGTTGATGGGGCCTGCACATATTCAGCAGCTTGATCGTGCGCAGGATTTTTTAGGGCACACTGGCGAGCGCGTTGGTGGTAATGATTTTGATATTCAATTCGCGCAAAAATTGCTGATGCCGGAATTCGGAATTAACTCACCACTGTCCACCGGGTTGCCAATGCCCATCATGCCTTTTGTAAATGCAATGGCGATTAATGATATAGGTGCGCAAACCGATTTTTATGATATGAAAACAACTCAGTTGCTTGAAAAACTTTCGCGTGAAACAACTGAACCCTTGCTATTAAATCGTTTTATTAAAATGCGTGAGGGTAAGCATAATTTTGCGGTGGTTCGTGAAGCTGAAGGTGGAAAGATCGCGCTTTCTACACAAAGCAATTGCGCGATTGATTTAGGTTTTATTGAAAGCAATTTAGCACCTGTTTGTGCGGCGCAAGACTTTGCCGAGGTCAGCACGCAACTGCTGCAAAAAATATCTGCGCTGATTACTGAAGCTGTTGCGCAAGCTGAAGCCCAACCGGATATTGTTTATCTTACAGGTGGTAGTGCCAAATCACCCCTGATTCAGCGCGTTATTCGTTCGCTATTTGGCGAGCAAATTGCTGTGGTAGATGGCGATCATTTCGGCAGTGTTGCCGCGGGTTTAGGTGTGTGGGCGGGTAGGGTGTTTCGCTAGATTAATTTAACTAGTTTTCTGACGTAGGTTTTTCTGCTTTGCCCCAATTATACAATTCTGGAAATAGCCGCAACCAAAGCGCGGCTACAAGCAGCGTTCCAATTCCTCCCACTACAACGGCGGGCACCACGCCTAACCATTCAGCAGTTACACCAGATTCAAACTCGCCTAGTTGATTGGATGCACCAATAAAAATGGAGTTCACTGCACCGACTCGCCCGCGCATATCGTTAGGAGTTTGCAATTGAACGAGCGTGGAGCGAATCACAACGCTCACCATATCCGCAGCACCCATAATAATCAGCGCGATTAGCGATAGGAAAAACCATTCTGACAAACCAAAAATTAATGTCGTGATTCCAAAAATTGCGACACAAATAAACATGGTTCTGCCGGCATTTTTTTGCAGCGGGTAGCGCGATAAATACACGGCGAGAAACAGCGCACCTATAGCGGGGCCAGCGCGTAAAAAGCCGAGGCCAACAGCGCCGACATGTAAAATTTGTTCGGCATAAATAGGGAGTAGTGCTGTTGCACCGCCGAGAAGAACCGAAAATAAATCCAGCGAAATTGCACCTAACACAACTTTGCGTTGCCAAATAAATTGAATGCCTGCGGTTAATACTTTCCAGCTTAGGGGTGCATTTTGGCGAGTCTGTTCCGTAAACCTAATGGAAAATATTTGCGTAAAAGCAATGATAAAAAATAAACCGCTGGACGCATAAACAAAGGTTGTTCCACCTAAAAATAACAAGCCGCCAAGAGCGGGGCCTGCAATAGTGGCGAACTGACGCGATGCGGAACCCAGGGCAATCGCTTTGGGTAATAAATCTAATCCCACTAGACTGGGTAAGAGTGCTTGTAGCGCTGGGCCTTGAAATGCGCGTACTCCACCAATACAAAATGCTGCAATAAATATCCAATGTGACGATGCAATATCAAAAATTACACTGGCGCAAAGCGTTAAGGAAATGACGGCTTCTAAAAATTGGGTGATAAGAATTATTTTGCGGCGGTTATAGCGATCTGCGACTTGTCCAACAACCAATACCAAAAGTACCTGTGGTAAAAACAATACCAAGCCTAAATAGCCAAGGCTGAGCGCACTGTGAGTTAAGGTATATAGATGCCAGGCCAGAGCCATCATGACAATTTGGTTTGCCATGAATGAAAGTATTTGGCTAAACCAAAAACGTTTGTAGTCGCGATTCTGCGCTAATGCGGGGTCGAGAATAATCAATATGAATTGCCGGTAGGAATTGCGAGGTTCTATTGTAAAGAATTCTGCTTATGCTGCCAGTGCGGGATGAGGAATTTTTCCATCTTTGCAAAAATCTTCGCGCTTGAATTCAAAATTTTCATTGCCGCTGGCGCGCACAAACACACAAGTGTTGCTGGTGAATTTCACGTGCCAGAGTTGTTGCACGGCTGGCTCTTTATCAAAAAATGCTTTGGGCGAAAATACTGCGATGTTTTTACCGCCGCGAAAACGCGCTGAGGGATATACAATAAATTCCGCGTCTGCTTCACGCAATTTAGCGCCCAGCTCTTGGGTATAGCTCCATGATGCAGGATTGCTTATGTGTTCGTATTGGCTTTCAAAATCATCGCTGTGCAAATCCAGCGCCTTCTGACTTGAGAGCTTCACCTTAAACGCTGTGCGCTGGTCGCGAATATGTTCAAGTGCGCCAAGTTCAGTAGGGCCTTGTTGGAACAACCAAAAATAAACGGCCGTTTCTGCAAGGGCTGTTTGCAATTCGCAGGAGCCGTAAAAAATGCCGCGCTCCCAGGTTGTACCAAAACGGGAACCGTAACGTAATGGCGGGTAACGGAAGGGCGTCATTAACAAATAATTTAAGCCAAGAGTATCCGCAGGAATTTTGGGTTTGGATAAATCGAGCAACTCTTCCAGGCGACTTTGTTCCGTTGCCGATTGGGTAATGGCCATGGTGGCGGCCGTCTCCTGGGTTTCAACAATGCGCCAGCAGCTGCCAATGATGTGAGGGCGAAGCAGGGAAGCTAAATCCATTTGCTCAAATCCAATCCTTAAATGCGCCCGCGCATGGCATCCAGATACCAAAGCACTTTGGTTAGGCCATCCGCTTTGCGGATTAATTCTGCTGGCGCTTCATCGCCCAAATGGCGGTTGGGTGTACTGATCCAATGACGCATAGCCTCGGTATTACCACCCAGAATTGAAAACAGTGAGCGGTAAACACGAATCAGTAAAAGAGACATTTCAAAAGGTTTTTGCTCAGGTACTGGAGAAGAACCGTTGCGCATACGGGCAATGGTGGATACCGAAACACCAATAGTTTCGGCGAGTTGATCGCGGGCAAGCCCCAAGGCATCGGCAGCGTTTATGACGCTATTGCCGACCAGATTGAGGTCTGAAATAGAAACGGGTTTAGTGTTCATAACCGGTCTGCCTGTATCAAGTGACACTTTTTATTATAGAGAGTGTCACTTGAAATGCAAGAGGTGGGTGGTAAATCAACTAGGTCAGCTCGCGCCGGATTTGTGAACACCAGTACCGGCGCCCATAGGAAAGCAGAAGAGCTAGCCAACCTGTCGTTCGAGGCTTGCTATAGCTGCTTTGCCCATATAAATGTCACCCTTACCTAAAGCCGACATAAAGTTCTTATTAACGGGAATTTCTGTGTTGCCCATCAAAATTGCCACTCCGTTGCCTGAGGCTAAACGCTTGAACCGACGTACGGCTGACAGGCGCACCAGTGCCGACCTATGAGTGCGCACAAAGTCTTGTCCGGCTAGCAAGGCTTCCATATTTTTCATGGTGTCGCGCACAATGTATTCTCCGTGAGAGCAGTAAATATCCAAATAGTTGCGAGCGGCAACTACGCCTTCTATATCTGCCAGGCAGATAAAGGCTTTGTCGCGCCCTTTAAACGCCACCAGACCTGCCGGGGGGGTATGGGTTTGACAATTTGGCGTGCTATCAGCAAGTTCTGCCTTAACCGGTGGAACTAGGGTCAATGTAGGTGCTGTAGATTGCCGCTGTGTTTGCCAGCAGTGTGCGACCAGAGTTTTATTGCGCCAAAGCCATGCAAGTGTCAGTACCAGAATGGCCAAGCTGTAGCGGGGGAGGAAATAAAGTGTGTAAGTAACGATATTAAGAGTTGGGTCCAATAAGCTTTGAATCAGGAACTCCAGTGCCAGCAGAAGTCCGCAGCATAGAAGTGCTGGTGGGACAAAGTCTTTTAAAGAGATGGTGCCAGCGCGGGCGCGTTTATAGTAAACGTCATAAAGAAGTGGGGTGACAACTAGCCAAAGCCCCCAGGTTTGCACATACCAGAGCAGGTCAGCCGTTAACCGCGCGGGCGCTTGATGGACAAGCACATCGTACGCAATGCATTGGCCAATCAAGGCCACCAGCAATGCAAGCCAGCAGCTAAAAACCATGTCCATGTCGCGCACCCATGCTGACGTGAAAGGCAATGTCGTGGCCACAATTAATCTCCCAAGTTATTTCTCCATCAAATTCTAGCGAATTGCAGCCCTATACAGAACTACCCGCTCTCACTTTCGTCCCGCCATTCGTCCCTCCAATGATTTTTTTTAGGGTGTTTTAGGTTTTTGTCACCGCAAAAGTCAGTTTGTCCCAAGGTGCTTGGGCTTGCCCGGGTGCTTGATCAGCATAGTCCCGACAGCTGGACAAACTACTTGGGATTTACCTATGGCGATAAAAACCTTTATAAGCACACTACTATTGCTAGGCAATGTAGCTTGGGCGGAAGCTCCCACTAACTACAGTCATCAGGAAGTGCAAGCTTGTGATCTGCGCAGCGCGGCCACAAAGCCTGTTATTGATGGTCTTTTGGATGACAGCATTTGGCGCGAGCACACTCCCGAATCTGATCTGCATCAGTTGCGACCGCAAGAATATGGCACTCCTACGGAGCGCACCGAGTTTTGGGTGTGTTACGACAAAGACTTCCTCTATCTGGGCGTTATGGCCTACATGCAAGACCCTTCGCTAATTGTTGCGCGCCAGCATATCCAAGGCTTGCCTATGGAAAGCGATGACCAAATCCATATTTCTATCGACCCTTTTAATCAAAAGCGCGAAGGCTACTTCCTGCAGGTTAACCCCAACGGAATTCGTAACGATGCGCTAATTTGGGATGCTGCCAACGGCTTCAACTCGGATTGGGATGGCATTTGGTTTGCCGCCGCTAAAAAATTGGCTAAGGGTTGGTCTGCCGAAATGAAAATTCCGTTTCGCACTATAGGTTTTGACCCCGCCACTAAACGTTGGGGATTTAACCTGGGGCGTTTCATTCGGGCTAAAAATGAATTGGTGGTGTGGAACAGCCTGGGTGGTGCAGTTTGGGAAATGGGGCCAGTAGCCTTGGGCAGTATGGGGGACATTAGCGATGTTTCCATTGGCAGAGGTTTGGAAATTCAAGCTTCGGCCAAGCAGGCATACGAATACCGGGCGCACGGCGAAGACCAATCGCAGACGACATTGGAGCCATCGCTAGATGTGTTTTATCGACCCATCCCAAAAGTAACTCTGGCCGCCACCATCAATACTGATTTCTCAGCAACGGATGTTGATGACCGGATTATTAACCTCGACCGTTACGATCTTTACTTGCCGGAAAAGCGCGAATTCTTTTTGCAGGATGCGAGCCGCTTTGCCTTTGGCGAGATTATGGATAATGGTTCGCCGTTTTTCTCGCGGCGCATAGGTCTGGCCGGTAACAGCCAGCCACTGGATATGCATTGGGGTTTAAAAGCCAGCGGTAGTTTGGACAACACCAGTTTTGGCGCTTTGGCCGTTAATCAAGACAGTTTGGCTGCAGGCGTTGATACCAAAACCTTGTTTGCAGCACGTGTTGCACAAAATCTTTCTCCGCAACTCACCTTGGGGGGCGTGTACACCAACGGCAATCCAGATACGGGCGCAAGCGCGAGCACTGCCGGGGTCGATATGGCCTACAACAATTTGGGGCAGGAATCCTGGCTGCCGTTTCGCAGTTCACTTTGGTATCAGCAAACCGGGCCCAAGCAAGAGGGCAAGGAACAGGCTGCCTATGGTGCTGGCCTAACCTTACCCGGTAGCCGGTACGAACTTTTGTGGAATTTGGTCAATATCGAAAAAGATTTTGATCCGGGTTTAGGCTTTGTAAATCGCCGCGATATCCGCCACAACTATGCCGAAGGCCGCTACAGATACTATTTTGATTCGGGCGTAATCCAAGCCTATTACCCGGAGTTTTACGCTAGTCATGTCACAAACCTGGATGGTGAATTCCAGTCGCAATTCGTACAAATCAATCCGCTCAAATTTGTTAGCCGTTGGGGTGACCGCATAGGCGTAGGTCGTATTTTTAAACGCGAACATTTGGATAGCGATTTTAGTCCTGTAAAAAACCTGACCATTAAGGCTGGCAATTATGAATTTGCCAGCAACGCCTTATCCATAAAAACTGCCGAAGCACGTCGAATTTTTGCAGAGCTGGATTTGAAGCAAGGCGATTTTTATTCGGGCCAAAGTCGCCAGCAAAAACTGAGCATAGGCTTGCGCCCGTGGGATAGATTTTTATTTCAATTCACCTATGGCGAAAATGATTTGAAGCTGGACCAACAAGATGTCACCACTCGCTTGATTGCTTACAAACACGAAATTGCCATCTCTAACAGCTGGGCTTGGTTAACCAATATCCAATACGACAATCAATCGCGCCGTGCGAATTTTAATTATCGCTTGCGCTGGATGCCCGAGCCGCGCATGGAAATGTATTTGCTCTACAACCGTGGCGCACAAAAAACTGAATTGGACAATCGCTTTGAAACTGAAGAAGAAACAGCAGCTTTAAAGTTTTCTTATATTTTTGGCCTTTAATTTTTAGTGAGAGGATGGGTTATGGTAGAAACCGCTAAATTAAGCCGTATAACTATTGCGTTGCATTGGTTGGTGGCGATTGGATTTGTCAGTTTGTGCGTCATGGGAATTTATATTGTTAAAGCAGAAGCCTGGACATGGTATTGGACGCACAAATCTCTGGGCGTAATACTTTTTATGATTATAGTTGCGCGAGCATGGTGGCGATTGGTTCAGGGCTGGCCAGCTCCGATCAATACCTACGATAAAGTCGAACAAAAAATTTCCAAGTTCGTTCATTGGGGGTTGTTAGCGGGCACAATGTTTATCCCAATTTCCGGCATGATTCATTCAAGTGCCAGCGGCCACGGATTTGGGATTTTTGCATGGCATATAGTTGCGGATAACCCTGCCCTTGATCCAAAAGATGGCGTGATTGCTTACAGCAGTTTCTGGGCGTCGTTTGGGCAGCTCACTCACAAATGGGTCGCTTATTGTTTACTGTGCATGATTGTTTTACACGTTGCAGGTGCGCTTAAACATCACGTGGTTTATAAAGATAAAACCCTGCTGCGAATGCTAGGCAAATAAATCAGGTTAATTTTGTGTTCAGTTAGCCTTTGTTAGGCTCCCTACCTTTGGTAAAAAAGGGAGCCTGCTATGGCTGGTTTGATTCTGGCAGTAAGCCTGCTGACATTGCTTTTGTTTGCTCCGTTAATGATGTTGGGAAAATCACGCGCAGCCAATCGATGGTTGGCTGCATACCTGCTATGCCTATCCCTGATTGGTTTTAGCGAATACGCGGATGTCACTCGACTGTATTTGGAGCACCCGCGTTTATGGGGATGGTTTGATTTAGCGTTCACCTTAATAGGTATTACCTATTACCAATACGCCAACGCTTTAATGGGGCGCAGTTTTAAACCACACCAACTCTGGCATTTTTTACCCTTTGCAATTGTATTCGGAATTGTAGCGCTCACGCATTTCAGCGTTGGTCGTGAAGAACTTATTGCAGCAATTATCGCAGATGAACAAACGACATCGGGCGATAACACATGGACGCTCTTCTTCCAGGGAATGGCCTTAGCTTATATGCTCGCGGTAATTTTCCGACTCTATCAATTTCGCCAGCTGTTGAAACAAAATTTTTCGTCACTAAAAACCTGGGATTTGCATTGGTTATTTTGGATTACCCTGGCAAATGCGGTCATGCTGCTATTGTGGTTTACAGCCAACCAATCGAACGCTGGCTTAGCGCTGCAACTGGGTTGCCGCTTGGTGTTGGTTTATGCCTTAGTGTGGTACGGCATTAAACAACGCGTGATCTTTATTCCACCCGCTATCGACCACGAAAAAATTAATCTGGATGCACCTGATGAGCTGGAAGAAAAATATTCACGTTCAGGATTAACGGAATCTGCCGCCGAACTCATTGAAAAACGTTTGCAACGTATTATGAAAAGCGAACAACGCTTTTTGGAACCCAACCTGACGCTCAATCAATTAGCCGATGCAGTTGGCGCTTCACCGCAATGGCTGTCGCAATATATTAACCAATATCATCAATGTAATTTTTTTGATTATGTTAATAGCTTTCGCGTAAATCATGTTCAGCAATTGATTCGCGAATCAATCGACACTGAAAGCACTTTGTTGGATCTTGCGCTGGCGGCGGGGTTTAATACCAAATCAACGTTTAATAGCAGTTTCAAAAAAATAACAGGTTACACGCCATCAAATTGGCGAAAACAGGTAAAAAATATGTCCACGCCTATCTGCTCAGACGAAATTACTGCCTGATCTGAACAATATGGTCACTCCTGAATCATTGGAGGTGACCATGAACTTATCGTCTTTTATTTCATTTGTAGTTTCAATTTTCATATCCGTGCTTTTATTGGGTTGTAATACAGGCGCTAATAAAAAACCTGATGACACAAAGAATCCACCAAGTCTGACTGAGCAAGTTAGTAAGCTTCAGCAGCAAAAAAATATCCCGGCGGTATCTTTTGCCGTATTGGAAAATGGCCAGCCACAGTTCGCTCTAGCCGGAACGCTTGCCGTTAGTTCTGCACAAAAAATAGTGACATCCGATCTTTTGCCCTTGGGTTCAAATTCCAAAGCTTTTACGGCAAGCTTAATTGCGCGCTTTGTAGAGCAGGGCAAACTACATTGGAATGATAAGGTCAGTCAGTGGCTGCCATTGCATGCCAGCTACAAAGATTTAACCTTGGAACAATTGCTACGCCACGAATCTGGGTTGTCACCTCTGACGGAAATGAAAGATGTAGCGGATGCGATAAATGCTATAGGTGGACTAACCGGAGATCTTACGAAAGACCAGGACGCTCTTATCAATTGGGTCTTAGCAACGCCTTCGCGTTTTATGCCGGGTGGTAAAACGGAATATGGCAACACCAATTATGTTATTGCCGGGCGAATTGCAGAACATGTTGGAAAAGACTCTTATGAAAACCTGGTCCGCCGTGAAATTTTTATTCCGCTTGGAATCAACGGACAATTCAATGCACCTAAAAATGGCGTGCTGGGGCACAGCTGGGAAAACAATCAATGGAAAGTAAAAAATATCACACCCGAAGAAGAATATATTAACAGCCAACTCGCGCTTGCTGCGGGCGGGTGGTATATGTCCATGCCTGATTACACGCAATTTTTAAAAGCGAATATTGACGGCTTACGCGGTCAAAGCACTTGGCTAAAAGAACCAACCTTAAAATATATGCACAGCACAACCCGTGCAGATCAATTGGGAATTGGCTGGCAGGTGCTCAATTCAAATGGCGAAACCTTCAGCCAGCATTTAGGTTCGGATGAAGAAAGCTATTTACACGGCGTTATTTTTTCGCAAAAGTCTGGCAAGGCGGTAGCATTTTTTACTAGCGGTTATAGCGATGCTGCGGTGAATGCAGTGAGTGATTTAGCGTTGCAATGGGAAAAATAACTGAAATAAAAAAGCCACCAGTTCGGTGGCTTTTTAACAAGATGTTTACAATCGATCTATAGAAGTAGTTTATGTTAAAACCAGTTGCTCACATTCGCTGGCTGCGAGTTCAATAAAAGCGCGCACCTTGGGTGTTAAAAAACGCTGGCTCGGGAATACAGCGTAAACTGGAATAGCAGGAACATCGAATTCGCCAAGGATGCGTACCAGCTTTTTCTCATCGCGCTCCGGTAAGCCAATAGGTAGGCGTGCTACGCCAAAACCTTGCTCGGCCGCCGATAAAACAGCAAACAAGTTGTTAATTTTTAGGCTGCCATTTACCTGCACTTCCTCTACTTTTTTGTCTACAAAAAAAGGCCAGATATTTTTTAATCCGGCATTAAAAATAATGCAGTTATGGTTTGTTAGTTCTTGTGGGTGCCGGGGTATGCCATGTTTTTCAATATAGCTTGGTGCAGCATATAGACCGTATTGTAATTGCCCCAAACGTTTGGCAATCAAGGTGGAGTCATCCAGTTCTCCTAGCCTGATGGCCAGATCAAACCCTTCATGGATTAAATCAACAAGTTTGCTGGTGTAGTTTGCTTCAACAGTGACCTGTGGATGGGTCTGCATAAAATGATTAATCCATTTGCTCACGAACAACATACCGAACTCTACGCCACAGGTTAGGCGTAATAAGCCTTGGGGCTCGCCCCATTCCTGCTTTGCCAGGCTTTCCGCTTCAGTCAGCGTATCCATAATCAACACGCATTTTTCATAAATACTTTGCCCAATGGGCGTGATGACTAGAGTACGTGTATTGCGCTCCAGCAAACGTACCTGCAACTTTTTTTCAAGATTACTGATTACCCGTGACACATTGGATTTTTGTGTCCCCAAGATTTCTGCTGTACGGGTAAAACTGCCGGTTTGTACCAATTTTACAAATGTATTTATCTCAAGTATTTCCATCATAGATTTTTTGCCTTTGAAGACACAAAAAAATTGTAGTGAAAATAACATAAATTGCGTTAATCAAGGCGGATTACTTTCGTTGTTATCCGTTGCGATAACAGTCTGTTGCAAAATCGGCCGTTGAATTCAAACGCTCTTAGCCAAATGATGGACAGGTCTACAACAATCAGGAAATTCCACAGGAGATTGCATGATTACTGAAATTATTCGTTACCAAATTGATCCCGCCGAAGCCGCAAGTTTTATTGAAACCTATCGAGAAGCTATGGCAATTGTGGACGAAACTGGCTTCGCACTAAGTTGGGAAATATTGCAGCAGGACGAAGATACCAGTCTTTTTCACATCATTATCCGCTGGCAATCCAGGGAGGCGCATTTGTCAGGCTTTCGTCAATCGTCATCGTTTGCCAGGTTTTTTGCCAAAGTAAAACCTTACTTTCAATCCATTTTAGAAATACAACATTATTCAAACAAATAGGAACAGCACATGAGCTTAAAAGATATCAACAAAGTTAATTCACAGGTCGTCAAAAAAATTGCATTGGTTATTGCCAACCCGGATACATCTACCACAACGCAATTTCCCGTTGGCTTTTGGTGGAGTGAATTAACTCACCCCTATATGGAATTTATAGATGCTGGTTACGCTGTGGATATTTTCAGTCCGCAGGGGGGCGAGTGTATTGCCGATACTATGAGTGATCCTAACGATGCCAGCGGTTATTCGCGAGCAGATTTAATATCTCAGGGTTTTATTAATACTTCAGAGCTGGCCGCCTTGGTTAAAAATACAAAATCCGTTGAAGAGATCAGTGTTGCTGACTACGATGCGATTTTTGTGGCGGGTGGCCAATCACCTATGTTCAGTTTTGCATCAGCGACTTCTCTGCATAAAAAATTTATGGAATTTTATAATGCACAGAAACTGTGTGTAGCGCTTTGCCACGGAACGGCGCTATTAAAATATTTAACTTTGGCCGACGGCACGGCCTTGGTGAAAGGCAAAACGGTGACTGCTTTTGCTAACCTTGAAGAAGATTTTGCCGATAATGCCGTTTGGTCCTACGGCATTTTGCCGCAGGGTCAACACCTGATGCCATGGCGCATTGAAGATAGCTTGAGAGAGCTGGGCGCTAATTATGTGCAAGCAGGTATGTGGCGCAGCTTTGCTATTCGCGATGGGAACCTTATTACTGGCCAGCAAAATTTTTCTGGTCGTGAGACAGCGCAACTATTAATTCAAAGCTTGGGGCTGAGTTAAGAAAAAACTGCCGATGCCAAATGGCGTTGGCAATTTTTTCATACTTAACTGCAAACAAATAAGGCGATTTGTTATGGATGAATCTCCTGTTAAATTGGTTGCGGTTAAATAACGACAATAATACGAGTCATTTCCATGGATCATCACAGCAAGCTGCAAGTTATTTATTTTTTATTGGCTGCCATAGTCGCTGTCCCTATTTTCCGGCGGTTAGGCTTGGGGGCTATTCTCGGTTATTTAATTGCGGGTGCAGCCATTGGTCCTTACGCGCTGAAATTAATTCCCGATCCTGCGTCAGCAATGCACTTGGCGGAATTTGGTGTGGTGATGCTGTTGTTTGTAATTGGGTTGGAAATTAATCCCGCGCGCTTGTGGGAGGCACGCAATAAAGTTGTATTGCTAGGCGGTGGGCAAATGCTGTTGACGGGGTTTGCGTTGGCTGTTGTCTTGTCGACTTTTGTATTTGAGTGGAAACAGGCGATTCTGGTGGGACTTACTCTCGCGCTATCATCCACCGCATTCGCTGTGCCGCTGATGGAAGAAAAAAATTACATGGCCACACCCATGGGGCGCGATGGCTTTGCTGTGTTGTTAATGCAAGATCTCGCAGTTATCCCACTTTTATTATTGTTGGCTGCTTGGTCTCCAGTCCAGGTTGTTGGTGAATCTTCACCGCCACTTTGGTGGGGGTTGATTGCGATTGCGGGAGTTATTCTCGCGGGGCGTTATTTGCTTACACCTTTGCTAAATATTATTGCTCGCTATGGCAGTCGCGAGATTATGACGGCCACAGATTTATTGGTGGTGTTGGGTACGGCAATGCTAATGGAAGCTGTGGGCCTATCCATGGGCATGGGAGCTTTTATGGCAGGCCTGTTACTGACTAGCTCCAGTTTTAAACATCAGCTCGCGGCAGATATAGAACCCTTTAAAGGTTTGCTGCTCGGTTTGTTTTTTATTGCAGTAGGCATGACGCTCGATCTCGATTTACTGTGGGCCCATCCAATATTAATTGTAAGTTTGGCGCTTGCGATGATGTTAATTAAAGCGCTGACAGTGGGGCTTATTTTTCGTATTGCACGCTACGCTTTTAAAGAAGCGTTTGTGTTGGGATTGCTTATGGCTCAGGGCGGTGAGTTTGCGTTTGTTATTATGGATAAAGCAAAGCTGATCAATTTTATTCCCAGTGCTTACGCTAATTACACTGTGTTAGTTGTAGGTGTTTCTATGGCATTGACAGCACCTTTAGTGATTATGTTGCAAGCGCTTTTGCGTAAAGAAAAAATTCAGAACCAGGCGTTTGATACAGTGGACGATGCTGAGAACGAAGTGATCATTGTTGGTTTTGGACGCTTTGGCCAAATTGTCGGGCGCATTATGCGAGCGAGCGACGTGAGTTTTAGTGCGTTAGAGAAGGATGCCACCCAAGTCGATTTTATGAAGCAGTTTGGAGCCAAATCCTATTTCGGCGATGCAACACGAATGGACTTGTTAGAGGCTGCGGGCATCGCCAAGGCAACAACTCTGGTAGTGGCAATAGATAATGTTGAAGACAGTGTAACTATCGTACGAGAAGTAAAACATCTTTATCCGCACATCAAATTTATTGTGCGTGCACGCAATCGCTTGCATGCATATCAACTGCAAGAACTTGGTATCGCCGATTCAATTCGCGAAACCTTTGACAGCAGCTTACTAGCGGCGAGTCGAACTTTATCTTCAGTTGGCTTTACCGATAGCCAGGTGATTGAGAAGGTGGGAATCTATCGCGACTGGGATGAAAAAATTTTGCTGCGTGCTGGTACTGTCTATAAAGACGATGCTGCATTGCGAGTTCTGGCAAAGGAGGGGGCAGATGAGTTACGTGTACTTATGAATAGGTCCGATATCTAAATCCAAAAAAATTTTTTGTCAATTTGAATTCGTATGCCACCAATCATATTTATTTATACGAGACATTTATGAAAAAAATACGGCGATTTTGTATCTTATTTGTTGCTGCCAGCTCCGTATTCTTGGGGCAAGTAGCGTTTGCTTGTTCGACATTTGTATTGCACGATAACGTTAATACTATTTACGCCCATCATTTAGATGAGCGCAGTGCAATTGATGCGTTGTTAGTGATTAATAAACGCGGCGCAGAGCGCACCGGTGTAACCTGGAATCAATTGATAACGGGTAAAAAGGACAATACATTTAGTTGGATAGCCAAGTGGGGTTCAATCACAGTAAATCTTTGGGGGCTGGGATTACCCGATGGTGGCATGAATGAAAAAGGTTTGTATATTCAGGAAATGAGTTTGGTAGCCTCCAAAGCACCAATTGAAAATCGTCAGGCAATTTATGCATCCTCCTGGATTCAGCACGCGTTGGATACCTATGAAACGGTTGATCAAGTTATTGCCAGTACCCAACAATTTTCTGTTGATGGGATGGAATGGCATTATCTGGTTGCTGATGCACGCGGACGCAAAGCCGCTATCGAATTTATTGATGGCAAAGCTGTCATTCACGCGAATCAGGAAATGCCGGTGCCCTTGATGTGCAACGATGCCTACGCTAAAGAGTTGGAGCTGTTTAAATCTCTCAAACCGCAAATTCAAGCCAGCCAAGTGGAAGACCGTTTTAGCAAAGGTGCGCTGACTTATAGTAACTCCACAAAAGATGGTGCAACTTATGATAGAGCGGTGCAGATATTAGGAAGCTTGCGTCAACCAGGCACACAGCTAACCTACGTGTTTGATGTGAACAAAAAGCAGCTGCATTACAACACCAGTGTAAATACTGAATGGAAAATATTTAATTGGAAAACTATCAAATTTGATAAGGGGCCAACATTGGTATGGGATATTCATGAGCCAGACAAGACTCAATGGTTGAAACCGGCAACCGCAGAAACGCAAAAAATTATTGCGAGTAAAGCTGTAACAAAATTCCAGGAATGGGTCGGTGCGGAGAGATTGAATACTTATTTGGCATCCGTAGGTGGTTCAACCAGTATCTTGCAAGAACAATTATCAGCAACGACTCATTGGTCAAAGATACAACAATAAAGTAACAAATAAAAAAGCCACTCATTGGAGTGGCTTTTTTTTGGAGTGATAGATAAAAATTACACGTTAAACAAGAAGTGCAATACGTCGCCATCTTTAACGATGTAATCCTTGCCTTCTTTACGTGCCTTACCAGCGTTTTTCGCGCCTTGCTCACCTTTGTATTGTACAAAGTCGTCGTAAGAAATGGTTTCGGCGCGAATAAAGCCTTTCTCAAAGTCTGTGTGGATTTTTCCTGCGGCTTGTGGAGCAGTTGCACCTACAGGAATTGTCCAGGCGCGAACTTCTTTTACGCCAGCGGTGAAATAAGTTTGCAGACCGAGTAATTGATAGCCAGCGCGAATCACACGGTTCAAGCCAGGTTCTTCCATGCCCATTTCGTCGAGGAATTCCTTTTTGTCGTCGCCTTCAAGTTCTGCAATGTCTGCTTCTAATTTGTTGCAGATGGGTACAACAATAGATTTTTCTTCTGCGGCAATTTTGCGTACTACATCCAAATGCGGATTATTTTCAAAACCATCTTCCGCCACGTTGGCGATGTACATTGTGGGTTTGAGCGTAAGTAAATTGATTTCTTTTAGCAGCGCAATCTCTTCCTTATCGAGCGGAAAAGAGCGTAGTGGTTTGGCTTCGTTTAAATGTGGCTGGATTTTTTCCAAAGCACCTTTCATGGCGACAGCGTGCTTATCGCCACCCTTGGCGGATTTGGCGTAGCGATTAAGCGCTTTATCAACGGCTTCCAAATCGGCAAGTGCGAGTTCGGTGTTGATTACTTCAATATCAGCCGCGGGATTAACGCCGTTGGCAACGTGGATAACATTGTCGTCATCAAAGCAACGCACCACATGGGCAATGGCATCTGTTTCGCGGATGTTGGCGAGAAATTTGTTGCCAAGACCCTCCCCCTTGGATGCGCCCGCCACAATCCCGGCAATGTCGATAAATTCCATGGTGGTAGCGATGACTTTCTCCGGCTTAACGATTTCAGCGAGTACATCCTGACGTGGATCAGGCACTGTAACTATGCCTGCGTTGGGTTCAATAGTGCAGAAGGGGAAGTTTTCCGCGCTAATACCGGCGTTGGTAAGTGCGTTAAACAGTGTTGATTTGCCGACGTTGGGAAGGCCGACGATGCCGCAATTGAAGCCCATGATGCTGATCCGCTATAAAAATGAAAAGAGGGTAAATCGAGAGGGCGCGATTATACATGCTTGAAGGGGGATTATTGAAACCTCTTGGTTCAAAATCCCCGTTCACGGAGGCTTGGCTGATTTAAAGGCAATGTTTAATCACTGGCGTGACCCATAAGCCGTGGTCGCAGCGGTTGGATGCCCCCGCCTCGGTAACAAAGCTGATTCGTTTGGCTCTGTTGAGGGGGATGGAGGCAAACTTGAGTTGCCCGGGCCGCATGATACTGCTGTCAAAGGCGAGCTTGTTATCCACCAGGATTTTAAATCGCTGGCCATCGGAACAACCGGAGCTGGAGGACAAGCCCATGCCCAGTTCCAATCGCTCGGCAGAGGCTGGAAGTTCCATGCTCCATTGGCTGTTGCCATGCACGCCGAACCCCTCATTGAAAATTCCACCAGCGATTGGCAAGCCCAAGTCGGTGGCATCCACTTCTTTATTGAGCGCAAAAGTTTGGTAATCCTGCTGGCCTGTTAGTGGCTGAACATCCAATGCCTTCAAACACATCATTTGCTCAGGTGTTTTTCGAGTCACGGCAGCGTAGTTGCCAAACGTGTGAAGGTTGTAAGCAAAGAGGTTGAATTGGTTTAGCTCAGAAATATGTGCAACCCAATAATGTTGCGTGCCGATATTTTCAGGTTGAATGCCAAAACTGAAGCGCCCAAATTTTTCTACTGTTTGGAAAGGTGAATTCCGGTTTGGGATTTGAACACTGCGCACATATTCTTTGGGATCAGGCTGTGCAAAAAATAAAGTTGAAGTGTAGACACTATTATTGGTGATAACGATTGGGGCATCTTTAGGTGCGGCTTTTAAAACCGCTTGGATTGATTCACCCAAGCCCACAAAAAAGTTATCAGCTATTCGTGCTTGCCAGGACGTGAAGTAATGAACCGAGAAAAGAACTCCTAACGCGAACACGGATATTTGTGCAATGCGATTGAGTGTTGCCTTGGGTGAAAATAACCAAAGCCCACGCGCTGCTAACCAAAGTGCGGGAAGCCAAATCAAATTGATTCGGTTGATGTTGGCAGACGTACAAAATGCAGTGAGAAGCGCACATATCAACCAGGCCAGCATCAGCCTGTCAGTGAGAGATTTTTCACGCAAAGCAAATGCGATTCCGAGCATTAAAAAAGGCGTAAGAATCCAATATTGCGCCCCCCAGGTTGGAATAGCATTCCAGGGTAAACCATCGTCTTGCGCGCCTAATAATAATTGGATAACTGCAACGGCATTATTAGGGATTTGTTCCCAACCATTAGACATGAGCGGTAAAAAAATTCCGTCGTAACGAGCCTCACCGGGATATTTGGGAATACTGATAGGTCCCCAATGAAGCGTGCTATTGCCGAAACTATTATTGAAAATAAACACCATCATGGGCAGTGCAATAATAAATGCGATTAGCGCGCTAAGTGCGTAGGGCTTCCATTGGAATTTGCGATCATAGCCAACAAAAATCCATGCACACAACATAAACGCGGGTGCAAAAACATAAGCAGTACCGTAAGCGTAAACCGAAATTGCTAATAAAGCGGAACCGAAATACAACCATTTATTATTTTCACGCGCGCGCGCAAAACAATAGGTTGCGAATAAAACTACTGCCGGCGCTGCATTGGATTCAAGTGCCCAACGCGAAGCCATAATTTGCCAAGGGCTGGTTGCGATAATTAACAATGCCCATAGTCCCATATGCGAACCGGAGCGTTTGCCCAATCGCCAAAAAATCCATACAGATGCAACACCGAGAATAGCAGCGGCAAGACGAACACTCGTAGTGGTTAAGCCAAAGAGTGCAATAAACGGCATAGAGAGATAAGCGTAAAGTGCATTTTGGCCGCTGCCCCAGGCAATAAAATTGACGGGCCAGCTTATGCCGTGGCGATCAATTCCATCCTGCAATAATGCCCAGGCATCGTAACCTGTTGAAGCTTCATCTTGATTCAATCCGCCGGGAATATCGCCTAACCACAGAACTCTGATTAATGCTGCTAATGCAAAAAGTACAATGGGCAGGCTTATATATTTTGAAAAATTAATCATGGCTTTTCTCCTGCGGCGAAGCCACAAGATTTGCGTTATGAGTTGCCGTTGAAGAGTGCAGGCTGCGTAAGAAATGTGTAAGTTTTGATGTTGATTTTATGGCAGGCCATTCAATCCAATACCATGAAAGGCTTGCTAAACCTATAATGACGGGCGTGCACAAAAACATCAGTAACCAATGCTGTAAAACGCTGAGGCTTTCACCTATTTGCGTATCGAGCACGAAAGTAAACAAAACGTAGAGCACTAAACCATGCGTAAGATAAACGCCATAACTCACGGTGCTCAATGCGCGAGCTGCACGATTATCGAGTAAGCCAAAAAGATTTGCGCCGCAGGCAATAAAACACATGCATACACTCAGGATTATTAAACGAGTATAAAAAGTGCCGTTGTCAAATACGGTGTAAGAAACAATTAAACCGGCGAGCAAAATCCAGTTTATTCCTCGGCCTTGGTGCAGCTCGCGCAACCAGGGAGTTCGTGCAACAAAGGCGGCAAAGCCACCACCAACAAATCCCCATAACAGGGTGGAGTCCAACCGCCATCTGCTGAAACTGATAATGCACGCAATGCTTATAATGAGCCAAATTGTTGGGTTGGTTTTGCTTTTTACACCCAGTAATAAACCCAGCGCGGGCAAACACAAATAAAAATACCATTCGTAAGGTAAAGTCCAAATCACACCAGAAACTAATAAATGTGTGTTGGAAAATTGATTGATGTCGGGATGACCCGGAATAGTGAAAAATAGCCAGCTAAAAATATCGTTACGCAGATCAACTGTAGTGTCAAACTGAACAAAACCGGATCGCACAGCGATAATGCTTAGCATAATTGCCACCACTGCAACATAAAGTGGCGTAAGCCGTAAAAAGCGCGAGCAAAATAATTTCAGCCAATCAATTTCTTTTGTTCTGCTTTCAAGCAACTTATGAGTAAATAAAAAGCCGCTCAACATAAAAAACAAGCTGATACTGGTTTGCCCAAAATTGTGATAAAGCGTAGAACTGGTGCCAACCCACGAATTCACATGCGAGTAGTTAAACCAATAAGCGGAGTGATGTAAAAATACAAAGAGCGCTAAAAAACCGCGCAAGCCGTCAATACTGGCAAACTCATGGTTATCGTTGGCGGAAGTGTCCCTGACAAAAAGAAATGCAGAGATTAAGGCGATAAGTGTCACCAGCGCGGCGGGTAACAGACCTGTAAGAGAGAATAGCGACATTTTATTGTTGTTCCATTTGTGGCTGTTCCATTTATTTCTGCTCCATTTATATAATTTTCGAATCCCTTTTATTTATAGCATGGCTTGCAAAACTGACATATTACCCACATCACGCAAACGCTAATTTAAGAAAATATACATTCGTTATTATTTTTTTGGCTCTGTATGCAAATTTTTCATCGCCGTATTCCAATCGCCTTTTACTGCATCGGGCAGTGCTTTGGTTGCGCGGTAAATAGCCTCATCAATTAATTCTTGTTCTGCTTGTGGTGCGCGTTTTAGTACAAAGTTTGCGACTAGCGGTGCTGCTCCGGGGTGGCCAATGCCGAGACGCAGGCGAGGGAAGTTCTGGTTGTTGCCCAGTGCGCTGATAATATCGCGTAGACCATTGTGGCCGCCGTGACCGCCGCCATGTTTGAAGCGCGCTGTACCTGGTGCTAAATCAAGTTCGTCGTGCGCGACTAAAATTGCGGCAGGTTCAATTTTGAAAAAATTTGCCATGGCGCCGACAGATTGACCGCTGCGGTTCATATAGGTGGTGGGAATCAACAAGCGCAGATCTGCACCTTGGTAATTGATACGGGCAGTTAGGCCAAAATATTTACCATCGGCGACTAAATTCGCCCCAGCTTGACGAGCAAGCTCCGCAACAAAATCCGCGCCCGCATTGTGGCGGGTGCGATCATATTCGCTGCCTGGATTGCCCAAGCCCACAATGAGTTGGATTGGTGTATTGGTCATGCTGGCCTCGCTACATCAATTAAACGCAAATTAAACAAACAATAAAAAAGGGCAGAAGATATGTCTTCTGCCCTTTTGATTGCAACTGAAAAGTGCAGCTGAAATTATTCAGCAGCAGTTTCTTCAGCAGCGCCTTTCGGCTTGACGATAGTAGCAACAGCCAAATCGTGATCAGCGCCGTGAGCAAGAGCAACAGAAGTCACGCCGCTTGGCAATTTAAGATCAGAGATGTGGATGATGGTGCCGATTTCAGCATTGCCCAAATCAACTTCGATGAACTCTGGCAAGTTGTGTGGCAAGCAAGAAACGTCGATAGAGGTCAGGTTGTGAACAACTTTACCGCCCTGGATTTTCACGCCTTTGCTGGTTGCTTCGTTGATGAAGTGCAGAGGTACGTGAGTAGTCAAACGAGTTGCTTTATCGATGCGCAAAAAGTCTGCGTGCAATACAACTGGTTTGGCTGGGTGACGTTGCAAGTCTTTCAGGATTACGTCTTGCGCAACGCCATCAACGCTCAGGCTGATGATGTGTGAGTAAAACGCTTCGTGTTCCAAGTGCTTCAACAATTCATTGTGAGATACGCTGATGCTGATTGGGGCAACATTGCCACCGTATACAACACCTGGCACTTGGTCAGCCAAACGACGTAGGCGGCGGCTCGCACCTTTCCCTAAATCGTTACGGGCTGTTGCATCTAATTTAAAGTCTTCTTGAGACATGGTTACTTCCTCAAATTGCCAAATCCGCGACCAGAACTTGGCAGGTTTTAATTACCGCATTGCGAATGCGTTGCGGCGGTTTTCCTTAGTAGATGTTATCTAAACATCGCACTCAGGGATTCTTCATTGCTCAAGCGGCGCATGGCTTCCGCGAGCATTCTGGATAAAGTCAGCTGACGCACTTTGGCGCAGTTCTTTATCGCATCGCTCAATGGGATTGAGTCGGTAACAACCAATTCATCCAACACTGAGTTATTTAAATTTTCTACAGCTTTACCTGATAACACCGGGTGGGTTGCGTAGGCAATTACGCGCTTGGCACCGTGTTCTTTCAAGGCTTTTGCAGCGCTGCACAAGGTGCCGGCGGTATCGACCATGTCGTCAACCAGCAAGCAGGTGCGGCCTTCAATTTCACCGATAATGTGCATCACTTCTGCCACATTGGCGCGTGGGCGGCGTTTATCGATAATCGCTAAATCTATACCTAATTGTTTTGCTACCGCACGGGCACGAACTACGCCGCCGATATCGGGTGATACTACAATCAGGTTTTCAAATTTTTGGGCTTCTATGTCTTCGAGCAGCACTGGTGAACCGTAAACGTTATCTACGGGCACATCGAAGAAACCCTGGATCTGTTCTGCGTGGAGATCAACCGTCAATACGCGGTCTACACCTACACCTACCATCATATCCGCGACAACTTTTGCCGTAATAGGCACACGCGCTGAACGTACGCGACGATCCTGACGGGCATAACCGAAGTAGGGAACTACGGCGGTGATGCGGCCAGCGGAGGCGCGACGCAGGGCGTCTACCATCACGATGAGTTCCATCAAATTGTCGTTGGTGGGCGCGCAGGTGGGTTGCACCACAAACACATCGCGTCCACGCACATTTACATTCAATTCAACCGCAATTTCACCATCAGAGAACTGGTCTACTGAGGCATCGCCCAGCGTCATACCAAGTTCATCAACGATTCTGTTAGCCAAATCAGGATTAGCGTTACCGGTAAAGACCATGAAGTCAGTCACGTCAGACACCTTTGTGATTGCTGTTGTTGTGTTGGATTGGGCCAACTGGGCCAATTCGGCCGTTTAGACCTGCTTTGATTGCTAAGCGCAAATCAGAGTTTTTTACCCTTGGGGATTTCGGGGTGCTACTCGCTAAGTCGTCGTATGTCGAATTGGAATAGATGAGTATAGATGGTGAGATCATTGTTGTGACTTCTACAACTGTATATATAGAACAGCGCTTGGGCTGAATAATCACTTAAAACAATGACTCTGGAAAATGGCAGGGGCGGAAGGACTCGAACCTACGAATGGCGGGATCAAAACCCGCTGCCTTACCACTTGGCGACGCCCCTATTTTGGTACTTCAACTTGAACTGGTTAACGCGTAGAGCGGCGATTGATTGACGCCTTGCGCTACAAAACCGGGCAGATGTTTAGGTAAACTTTGCAACACTTTTTGCGCTGCTTCTGCCGTTGCGAGCTGCGTAAAAACGCATGCTCCGGTTCCGGTTAACTTTGCTTGGTGACCGCGTTCTGCAAACCAGTTTAGTGCTTCATCAACTTGTGGATAAAGCCTTCTAACCAAGGCTTGGCAAGCATTTTGGCCACCCTGCTCAAGAAAGGCCGCCACTTTAATGGCAGGCGAGTCTCTTGTCAAATCTTTATGCGAAAAAATCTGCTGCGTGGATACGTGGCAATCAGGTTGTACAACCAAGAACCAATTTTTAGGCATTTCAATGGGTTGGAGCGCTTCACCGACCCCTTCTGCCCATGCAGTTTGGGCGTTTACGAATACCGGAACATCGGCTCCTAACTGCAACCCGAGCTGCTGTAATTGGGTGCTATTTAAGCCGCATTTCCATAAATAGTTAAGTGCCACCAGGGTTGTTGCGGCGTTGCTGCTGCCACCGCCAATTCCACCGCCCATGGGAAGGCGTTTTTCCAATCGGATATCTACCCCTAAACCTACGCCTGTTTGTTTTTGGAGTGTACGAACAGCTTTGATAATCAAATTATCTTCAAAGGCGACGCCGGGAATGTTCGGTGTGAGCCTAACCAGTCCATCATTACGCGGAGTGAAAGCCAGGGTGTCGCCGTAGTCGAGCAACTGAAACAGGGTTTGCAGGTTGTGATAACCGTCGGCACGGCGACCGGTGATGTGTAAAAACAGGTTGAGCTTAGCGGGTGATAGCAATTCTAAAGTCTGCGTCATAGCGCCGGTTCCATTTGCCATTCGCGGATCACCAGAGTCAAACGCATATCTTTAAATTCGGCAGTAATCCGTCCCGGCATGGCGAGGGTTTCTGTTCCAGCGTTTACGCTCAGGTACTCCCCATAGGTGACTTTCCAGCCCAGTTGTTCCAGTTCGCCAATTAAACCCTGAGCATTAGGTGCGAAGTGCGTAATTTTTGCCGTGGGTGCAGGAAGCCCGCGCACCCAGAAAGTGAGTTGGGCTACGGGAATTGTCCAACCGGTGTTCCGGCGAATGAGTTCTTCTGCTGTCTTTGCGGTGATGGGGGCTTTACCTGGTTCGCTGAGCGTAACTTCGCCGGCTTTGCCAGCAATGCCCAAAATGTTTTGGCCGAAGGGGCCGGTAAAGTCTATGGCGAAATCATTGGGTTGTTGTTGCCAGCGGAGGGTCATGCTGCCGCCGTCGTTTGGCACTTTTACGCCGAGTTTGCCGGTCGCCTGCCACTTGCCCAAGGCTTCTACTTGCGCCTGATGCTTTGGCCAGTCTTCGCTAATTAACGGAGCTTTGGGTAATTTATGGGCGCAACCGCTCAATAACAGGCTGATGAATAAAAGACGCAACAAAAGTAGGGCGGGAAAAACCTTCATTAATAACTCTATTCAGCTTTAAGCCGTTTCATGGTGGCCGGAATGCTCGTGTCTTCCGGTGCTTGTTTAATACCTTCCTGCCAAATGGAGCGCGCCTCTTCCTGTGCGCCCGTTATCCATAGTACTTCGCCCAAATGAGCGGCAACGGCGGGTTCTTGATAGCTCGCATAAGCCTGGCGCAATTCGCGTATGGCTTGGACGTAATTGCCCTGGCGATAGTGCAGCCAACCGAGGCTATCGATAATGACCGGATCATCCGGCTTTAAGGTATGGGCTTTGGTCAGCAGCTCTTCCGCTTCACGATAACGCTGGCTGTCATCCGTTAGCATGTAGCCCAGCGAGTTGAGGGCGACGGCATTGTCAGGTTCAAACTGTAAAATCTGGCGCAAATCACGCTCGGCATCAGCGCGCTGGTTGCGTTGGATATAGAGCATGGCGCGCGCATAAAGTAATTTGCTGTTGTTGGCGAGGTTTGCCAAAGCATCGTTGAGGATTTTTTCGCCCTCAACCAAATAGTTGTGTTTGATTAGCGCTTGCGAATGCAATAAATACAAACTCTCTGCTTGATCGGGAAAACGGATGCGCACACGATTCATATGTTGCTGTGCGCTAATAAAATCGCCTTGCTTGATAAAAATATCCAGCAAGCTAATTGTTGCAGATAAAAAATCGTTACCGCGTTCAACCTGCAAATAATTAAAAATCGCTTCCTGCCAGTTTTGTTGTGCTTCTGCCAGGCGTCCTAAATAATAATGTGCGGTGGATGAATGTTGTTCTTCGTCCAGTAATTTTTCAAACGCGCGATTCGCGGCTTTGTAATCTTTGCGCTCCATGGCGATAATGCCAAGCGATAAAACTGCATCAGCATTTTTAGGTTGCTGCTTGGCGATAATGGCAAATTGTTGCTGCGCCAGCGCTAAATCATAGTGCGTAAGAATGTGGGCATATTGATTGCGCAGGCTAATGTTATCGGGATAAAAGGTCAGCAGCTCGGCCATTTTGGCGATGGCTTCGCGGTCGCGTTTTAATTCGTGCAGCAAATTTGCTTCTAAAATTGCAGCGGGAATACTGCGTGGATAGAGCGTGAGTGCTTTTTCTGTGTAGGTCATGGCCTCGTCGAAACTGTGTTGCTGTTGTAAAAGCAAACCAATTCCAACTAACAATTGTTCATCGCGATTGTAACGCGGCAATAAAGTTTTAAAGCTTTGCAGCAAACGTTCACGTGCAGGGCGTGTGAGGCCTTCTGCGTTGGCGGCAATATTTTGAAACAGGGGTTCGCCACCGGCAACATACAAACGCCGCGACATTTCAAAAGCTTCTTGCAAACGATTTGCTTGCATTAAGCCGAGTGACGCATTGGCTAGCGCTTCTTTATCTTTAGGCGCGCGTTCAGCCCACAGCAGCGACATCTCCAAACCGGTTTGGGTTGCGCCTAAATAGCGGGCAATCATAGTTGCGCGTGCAGCAACTTGCGGGTCGCGGGTAACGCGCGCTTGCTGGGTGTAATTGGCAAGCGCTAAATCATATTGTTGGCGGCTGCCGGCAATCTCTGCTGTGAGTAGCGCATAAAGCGTATCTGTAGAAAATTTGCGCTCAACCGGTTTGCTTGATGCACTCGGAGCGGCTGTGGTTTGGGAATGATTTTGCGCGTAGGTTGCCACACTGTAGCTATATGCAAACGCATAGCCGAGCAGTGAGGTGAACAATGTAAATGGGCGCAATTTCATTGGGATTTTATGGTGGATCTTATGAAGAGTTTCATAGGGAGTCTGGGTCGCAATACTGCAAATTCAAGCGTGCATTCAACAAACGCAAGCTGTTGCAGTAGGCTGCACATAATAAACACCCGTGAAACTTAGTGCGAGTGATATATTCTGTTTCATTCTCATAGTAGTCGATTTTTGGAGTCAATTTTGGAACAACATCAAAGCTTGCTGCATGCCATTTATTATTTGTTGGCAGCGGTCATAGCAGTACCGGTTTTCAGGCGTTGGGGTTTGGGCGCCATCCTTGGCTATTTGGTAGCGGGCGTGGTGATTGGCCCACAGGTTTTGGGTTTGATTTTTGAAACTGAATCCGCCATGCATTTATCCGAATTCGGTGTGGTCATGCTCTTGTTCGTCATTGGTCTTGAGCTTAACCCGGAGCAATTATGGAAAAGCCGCTATGAAGTAGGGTTGCTCGGCGGTGCACAAATTTTGCTCAGTGCTGTGGTCATAGCAGCGTTTTTATTGATGTTATTTTCGCTGACGTGGCAGCAAGCTTTTGTCATAGGTTTAACCTTGGCGCTGTCATCAACGGCCTTTGCGGTGCCCTTGATGGAAGAGCAAAAAATCATGGGCTTACCTCTAGGGCGCAAAGGTTTTTCCATGTTGCTCTCGCAGGATATGGCGGTTATCCCGATCCTTTTATTACTCGCCAGCATGGCGCCAGTTGCAAGTAGCCACGGCGAGCGTTTGCCCTGGTGGGTTGGGGTGCTCACAGTATTGGGAATGATTGTGGCCGCGCGCGTGCTGTTCAATCCATTGTTAAAACTTGCCGCCAAATATGGCAGCCGTGAGATCCTGACGGCAGCCGGTTTGTTAATTGTGCTGGGTGTTTCCCTGCTGATGTTAACTGTGGGCTTGTCCATGAGTTTGGGCGCTTTCCTTGCAGGTTTGTTGTTGGCGCAGTCCAGTTATCGCCACCAGCTCGCTGCGGATATAGAGCCGTTTAAAGGATTGCTGCTCGGTTTGTTTTTTATCGCTGTCGGCATGTCACTCAATTTGAAGTTATTGTTTGAGCATCCACTGTTGGTGATGGCTTTAGCGCTTGCATTAATGACCATCAAAGTTGGTGTCATTGCCTTAATTTTAAAAGTGCGCAAATTCAGTTTTCGCGAGGGGATTTTCCTGGGGATTATGCTTGCGCAGGGCGGTGAGTTCGCGTTCGTGTTAATGGCTTCTGCCGAAGAACTTAACTTCTTGCCCGCTGTTATCACCAGCTATGTCGTCTTGGTGGTGGGTATTTCCATGGCACTTACCGGGCCTTTGGTTATTGGTTATGAACGTTTGATACAGCGAACTACACTGCAGGAAAAAGCGCTGGCTGATATGGAGTTGCATAAAGAATCACTTTCAGCGCTTGAACAGCCACAAGAACATAAGCCCGAAGTTATCATCGCGGGCTTTGGCCGCTTTGGGCAGATTATTGGTCGTATCCTCACTGCTAACAACATTCCCTATAACGCTCTGGATCGTAATGCAGATCACATTGAGTTCCTCAAGCAATTTGGGGTGCAAAGCTATTACGGCGACCCCGCACGTCTGGATTTACTGGAGGCTGCAGGTGTTCGCGAAGCAAAAGTACTGGTAGTAGCGGTGGATGGGGTGGAGGAATCCCTGAAGGTTGTGCGCCTGGTGAAGGAAAAATATCCCCATGTGGCCCTTATAGTGCGCGCCCGCGACCGTGCCCATGTCTATCAATTGGTGGAGTTGGGGGTGGAGAATCCAATTCGCGAGATCTATGAATCCAGCTTGTCGGCTGCTATGCAAACCTTGCTGGAGCTGGGTTTCACCGAGGGTCAATCGCAAAATACCATTGATCTTTTCCGTGAGCACGATGAGCAAATGCTACAAAAATCATCGCTCGTCCATAACGATCTGGCCGCCATGATAAAAGTGGCAGAAGACGGCCGCCGCGAATTGAAAGAACTCTTCGCGAAGGATACGCAGATTCAGTAGTTCTAGCGGTTAGTGACTGCTTTTTGTCACTAGCCGCTAATTCCCCCTTGTCATAGTCCGGCTAGAGCCGGACAATACCGCCCTTTGCGCTGCTGCCCCAATTTCGCCCATATGACGCTACTTGCCTTCGGTATTAACCACACCACCGCATCCCTCTCGGTTCGCGAGCGCATGGCGTTCGCACCGGAAGCAGTGGAGTCGTCGTTAAAATCGGCGATTGAGCAGGCGGGCTTGGCAGAAGTTGCGATTTTATCCACCTGTAATCGCACGGAGATTTACGCCAATAGCGAAAGCGAACTGGATAAGCTCACCGAGTGGTTGCTGGCGCACACCAATATCAAACCTGATGAATTGGCCCATTGTTACTACTGCTACCAAGGCGACGAAGCTGTGCGCCATATGATGAAAGTAGCCGGTGGTTTGGATTCGCTGGTGTTGGGCGAACCCCAGATTCTCGGCCAAATGAAATCTGCCTACGCCGTAGCCTGTGATGCGGGTACCATCGGCGGTGAATTGCATACCACTTTCCAGCAAGTGTTCAGTATTGCCAAGCGCGTGCGTACCGAAACCGCTATTGGCGAAAACCCGGTGTCAGTGGCTTACGCGGCAGTGAGTTTAGCGCAGCAAATTTTTTCGGATTTAAAACAAGATACGGCGCTTTTGATTGGCGCTGGTGAAACGATTGAATTGGTTGCCCGCCATTTAGCGCAGCACGGAATTCATCGCATCATAGTCGCCAACCGCACGCTCGACCGCGCCCAGCGTTTAGCGCGCGAATTTAATGGCGAAGCGATTTTGCTTGCGGATATTCCCGAGCATTTGCATCGTGCGGATATTGTGATTTCGTCCACCGCGAGCCAGCTGCCTTTGTTAGGTAAGGGCGCTGTGGAAAGTGCGCTCAAAAAGCGTAAACACAAACCTATGTTTATGCTCGACATCGCCGTGCCGCGCGATATTGAAGAACAAGTCGGCGAGTTGGACGATGTGTATTTGTACACGGTTGACGATTTGCACGCGGTTATCGACGAAAACAAAAAATCCCGCGTAGCCGCGGCCGATAAAGCTGAAGAAATTATTGCCGAAGGTGTGGAGCTTTATCGTCGCCAGCAGCGCTCGCTCAATGCGTTAACCACCATCAAAGCCTATCGCAAAAAAGCAGAAACTATGCGTGACCTGGAGTTGCAAAAAGCGCTCAGTGCTTTGGAATCTGGCGGCAACCCTGAACAAGTGTTGCAACAGCTTGCGCGCAACCTGACCAATAAATTAATTCATTCGCCGACTACTCATTTGAAAGAAGCCAGCGCGAGCGGCCAAACCCAAGTAGTTCAATTAGCCCACGCTTTGTTCGATCTTAATCCAAACGATTTAGAAGACACAGACTCTGGAACGGAAAATAATTTCTAATGAAAGCATCGATTTTAGAAAAGTTAGATCGCCTTAAAGAACGCTATGAAGAAGTGAGCGCGCTTTTGTCCGAGGCTGAGGTTATTAACAATCAAAATAAATTTCGCGAGCTTTCTAAAGAGTATGCGGAATTGGAGCCAGTGGTTGTTGGCTACAAGAATTATTTGCAGCTGTTGGACAATATGGAAGAAGCCAAGCATTTAATTGCCGATGGTGATGCCGACATGAAAGAAATGGCAGAAGAGGAGCTGCGCGATTGCGAAGCACAGCTTGAGCCAGCGCAATTAGAATTGCAGCGTTTGTTGTTGCCGAAAGATCCCAATGATGAAAAGAACTGCTATCTGGAAATTCGTGCTGGAACCGGCGGCGATGAAGCAGCTATTTTCTCCGGCGATTTATTCCGCATGTATTCCAAATACGCAGAGTCTCAAGGTTGGCGAGTTGAAGTCTTAAGTCAAAGCGATGGCGAACACGGCGGCTATAAAGAAATTATTACTCTGGTTACCGGCAGCGGTGTGTATTCAAAATTAAAATTTGAATCAGGCGCGCATCGTGTACAGCGCGTACCTGCAACCGAAACCCAAGGGCGTATCCACACCTCCGCTTGTACAGTTGCCATTATTCCTGAAGCGGATGAAATGGAAGAAATCAACATTAACAAAGCGGATTTGCGCATTGATACCTTTCGCTCGTCGGGCGCTGGTGGTCAACACGTTAACAAAACTGATTCGGCAATTCGTATCGTTCACATTCCAACGGGTCTTGTTGTTGAATGCCAGGATGAGCGCTCGCAACATAAAAACCGTGCGCGTGCCTTAAGCGTTTTAGCGTCCAGATTAAAAGCCATGCAAGAAGAAGCTGCGCATAAATCTATGGCGGACGAACGTAAAAGTTTAGTGGGAAGCGGAGATCGTTCTGAGCGCATCCGCACTTACAATTATCCGCAAGGCCGCGTGACAGATCACCGCATTAACCTCACCTTGTATTCGCTCGACGCAGTTATGCAAGGTGATTTGGCGGGCATTATTCAGCCTTTGGCGAACGAATACCAAGCGGATCAATTAGCTGCGATTTCGGATTAAGCATTCGAATGTATACCGCCACCTTTATTTTTGCAGCCGGGCAATACGATGAAGAGTTTTACCAACTCGACGAACAAATAGCGGAAGTTGCCCGCAGTATTCCCGGTTATTTGGGCGAAGAGTCGTGGGAAAACAAAGAGACGGGTCGTGTTTCAAATGTTTATTATTGGGAAAATTTGGCCGCCTTGCAGTCGCTGATTAAACATCCCAAACATATTGAAGCTAAAGCTAAGCAAGAAAAATGGTTGAGTGGATATCAAGTTGTTATTGCAGAAGTGCAACGCGTTTATGGCGATGGTGCCTTTGTGCATCCTGCAGATTCATTTGTTAATCCTTAACATTTGGGAATAATCAAGTTGGAATTGAAATGAATTTATTGACAATCGCCGACTGCTTGAAAAAATCCTCACAGCTCCTCAATGTCAGCGACAGCCCGCGTCTTGATATTGAGCTATTGCTTACACACATTTTACAAAAAGATCGCACTTATCTTTTTACCTGGCCGGAAAAGCAACTTACCGAACAAGAAGTAAATCAGTTCAATGATTTCTTTGCCCGCCGTTTAACCGGCGAACCGGTGGCGCACATTATGGGCCAGCGGGAGTTCTGGTCATTGCCCTTAATGGTTAATAGCTCCACCTTAATTCCCCGCCCGGATACAGAGCTTTTGGTTGAAGCAACGCTCGGGTTATTTGCTGAAGATGAAACAAAACAATCGCGTCGCTTATTAGATTTGGGTACAGGTACAGGTGCAATTGTCTTGGCGCTCGCTAATGAAAAACCGTCGTGGCAATGTGTGGGTGTGGATAAAGAAATTGCCGCCGTTGAGCTGGCTGAAAAAAATCGCCTTCAACTCAAATTAGATAATGTAAAAATCCAGCAGAGCAATTGGTTTGCTGCGCTGGAAAGCGAAGCTCCTTTTGATGTTATTGTCAGTAATCCACCTTATATTGATCCGCAAGACGAGCACCTTACCCAAGGTGATGTTCGCTTTGAACCTTTGTCGGCGCTCATTGCAGATAATAAAGGCTTGGCTGATTTGGAATTAATTATCGCGCAGGCGCCAAAATTTCTGACGGCTAATGGCTGGTTGTTGGTCGAGCACGGTTACGATCAAGGTGAGGCTGTACGTAATTTGTTTGAGCATAATCATTTTGATCAAATAAATACTTTTCGCGATTTTGGTCGCAATGAACGTGTAACAATTGGTCAACGCAAATCAATTTAATGATTTCAGGCTGATGAGAATTCTATGAACGATCAACAACTGCTTCGCTATTCCCGCCAAATTATGCTGCCCGATATTGATCTGGATGGGCAGGAAAAATTGTTGGCTGCGCGCGTGTTAATTATTGGCCTTGGTGGTTTGGGTTCGCCTGTTGCTATGTATTTGGCAGCGGCAGGCGTTGGCAATTTACTTTTGGCAGATTTTGATACGGTTGATTTGAGTAACTTGCAACGGCAAATCGCTCACACAACAGATCGTATCGGTCAAACCAAAGTTGAATCCGCCGCGCAAACTTTACGTGCGTTAAATCCAGATGTGCAAATTACCTGCATCACTCAATCACTGGATGCGGATGCCCTAAAAACCCTCCTTGCCCAAACAGATGTAGTTGTAGATTGTTGCGATAATTTTGCAACGCGCTTTGCTGTTAATGCGGCTTGTGTTGCGGCAAAAGTGCCCTTGGTGTCGGGGGCAGCCATTCGCTTGGAAGGGCAGGTTTCAGTGTTTGATAATCGCCAGCTCGATTGTCCCTGTTACCGCTGCTTGTACGACGAAGAATCTGAAGAAAACACCAGCTGTGCTGCTAATGGCGTGCTTTCTCCTTTGGTGGGAATTATCGGTAGCATGCAGGCATTGGAAACGATTAAATTGATTGCCGGATTTGGCAAAACGCTTGCTGGAAAACTATTGGTTTTTGACGCGCGCTACAGCCAATGGCGTGAGCTAAAGCTGCCTAAAGATAAAAATTGCCCCGTCTGCGGCAATGCCAATTAACCCGCGCCTCCCCATCTATTTAGCTCGCGACTTGGCAGTAAAAATTTGCTAGGATCGCGCTCGTAATGCCTAATAAATCAAACTTATAAAAATCTACACGGAGTTTTTATGTCTAATCCGCAATTTGAGGTTGTTCTAAAGGGTGTACTGGCCGGTGCTGATGAAGCGAAAGCCAAAGCAGATTTTGCCGCACTTTTTTCGTTAGATGCAGACAAAGCAGAACGTTTGTTTTCTGCCAAAAGAGCTGTTTTAAAATCCGGTATAACATTAGACCTTGCCAATAAATATGTTGCTCGCTTGGCCGGTATTGGTGTTGAAGCAGTTGCCGAGGCTATAGCTGTTGAAGAGCCTTTAAGTTTGGTTCCTATTGATAACCCTTCGAATGAAGGCGCGTCAGAAAATCAGGCGTCCTCACAAGAAGCCAGCGCTGATGAAGTTGCCCCCAGTGTATCGACTAGCCAAACTAGTCTTGAGGCTGATACACGTGCAGAAAGATTTCAAAGTGGGTTCGAGTCAGCGCAATCTGGAACAGACTCGCAACAAAAACATCGCCACCAATTTTTATTTAGCGGTGTCGGTTTTGAATATTTTAAAATCTGGATTGTTAATATACTCCTAAGCATTGTAACCATAGGTATTTATTCTGCCTGGGCCAAGGTGCGTAACAAGCAATATTTTTACGGTAACACTCATATTGCCGACGCAACTTTTGAATACACAGCGGAACCTATAAAAATTCTAAAAGGTAGATTGATTGCGTTTGCCTTGTACGTTGCGCTTGCATTTTCGGGTCATATCTCACCGATTCTCTCACTCGTTGTGTCTATCTTATTCCTGGTATTTTTGCCATGGATTATCGTTAACTCGCTAAAATTTAATGCGCGTCATACAAGCTATCGCAATATTCCTTTCCGCTTTCATGGAACTATTGGCGGCGCCTTAAAAGTGTTTATTGGTTGGCCAATTCTGGGAATATTATCTTTAGGCATACTGTTTCCTTTTGTTTGGAAAAAACAAACCCAATACATCACCAACAATCATTCATACAGTGCCGAGCCATTTGTTTTTGATGTGCACGTGAAAGAATATTACAAGATGCTGCTAATTCTGATTGGCGCAACCGTAGTGTTTGCAATCGTATTTGCTATGGTTGTAGGCGGCTCTGTTATGGCAATGGTTGGTATGGGTGGTGATTTTGATCCGGCGGCAGTCTTAACAGTTATTCCAATTATTCTTGGTTATCTGGCTTTTTATTTTGCGCTGGGTGCCTATGTTGTAGTGGCTATGGCAAACATTCATTGGAACAACACTAAGCTGCAAAATCATCAATTTGAATCAGATTGGGCAGTGCTTTCTTATCTTGGTTTAATTGTCACTAACACATTGGGTATTTTGTTAACGCTTGGCTTGTTTATTCCTTTTGCCAAAGTTCGTGCGGCGGCATACAAGGCAAATCACACAGCCTTGGTTGTTGCGGGCGATCTGGATGGATTTATTGCCAATAAACTGGAAGAGTCCAATTCGCTCGCCGAAGGTGTACATGATCTGTTTGACATAGATATTAGTATCTAAAAGTGAGGCAGGAAATGGCACTGCAAGGAATTTGGTTTGATGGTAAAACCTCTGCATCACAAGCAGTTGAGTTGCAAATGGATGATGTGGGAGAAATCTCCGTTATACAGATTGCAAATGCATCTGTTCTGGCGCGAGTGCCTTTTTCTGCTGTAAAAGTTTCCTCACGCGTGGGCAACACCCCACGCTTTTTATATTTCCCGGACGGCGAAAAATTTGAAACCCGGCAGCATGATCAAGTTGATCAATGGTTGCAAAAGTATCGCCCGTCCTTCTGGCATAACCTTGCGCATCAATTAGAAACCCACACCTATTTTGTTGCGCTAACCTTGGTACTGGTAATAACTTTTACCTGGGCTGTAGCGGTTTATGGGCTTCCCGCAGCCTCGCGTTATATTGCGTTTCAATTACCGCAAAATGTTATGAACAGGGCGGCGACAGAAACATTGCAGTTCCTGGACAAGGCGCACTTAAAACCAACAAAATTAGATGCACAAACACAGAAACAAATCCTTGCGCATTTTGCGCCCGCTATAGAGCAAAATAAAAACCTGCATATCAAAGTTATATTCCGTGGCGGCGGCGCTATAGGTGCAAACGCTTTTGCGCTTCCGGACGGAACGGTTTTATTTACTGACGAAATTGTTCGTTTGGCCAAAAACAATGATGAATTGCTGGCAGTGCTTGCACATGAAATTGGCCATGTTAAATATCGCCATTCACTGCGATCAGTTATTCAGGGTTCGGTTATAAGTTTTGGTGTTGCCATGCTAACGGGAGATTTGTCGGCGGCCTCAAATTTATTGGCAAGCTTACCTGTTGTAATTACCAATATGTCTTACTCTCGCGATTTTGAACGCGAGGCAGATGACAATTCACTCGTGTTTTTAGATGCGCATCACATAGAACGCCATTATTTTGTAGATTTAATGGAACGTTTAACCTATCAGGCCGAATGTAGTCAGTTAATGATGGGCGCGCAGATAAAAGAAAAATGGACCTTTAAAAAATCAAGCTCTTCCTCATCGCAGTCTTCATCTGCTTCAAACTCTAATAAAGAACATGAAGCAAAAGATGATGAAGATATCGCCGCTGAAACAAACGAAGATGACGACGATGATAAAAGCCAGCCGTGGTTGGATGTGGAAAAGCATAAAGCGCAGTGCGACAAGCTAATTGCAGAACATAAGAAAAGCTTTTTTGATGCGAAAGTCATGGGGTATTTCGCGTCACATCCAGAAACGAATGAACGCACCATCAAGTTCAAAAAACCACCAGCTAAAACTCAGCCGTAAAATGATCGGGTTTGATTCGGGTATATGGGTATGTCGTCACCGCAATTCGATATAGTTTTTCGCGGTGTGCGTGCAGGCTTTGATCCCGAATTGGTTAAAAACCAGTTTGCGAATTTGTTTAAGCTGGAGCCGGCTAAAGTCGACCGAATTTTCAAGTCTAGAAACGTCACCTTAAAAAATCATGCAGATGAACGCTTGGCAAATATTTTTGTGGCGCGTTTGCTGGCTATAGGTGTGCATGCAGATAAGCTTCCTGTCGAACGTCTTCCATCAAAAGCAATTTACTTAAAAGATTCAGGTGAGGTGGCAACTGATGCGCACCCCATGCATCAGCCCGTGGAGTTCCTATATGGTGAGCATATCAGGCGAATTCCTTTTGTATTTAATGGTAGCGGGCTTGAGTATCTTAAGCTTTGGTTGGTGAACCTACTTGCTTGTATATTAAGTGCAGGTATTTTGTACCCCTGGGCGAAAGTGCGCTCCTTGCGTTATTTTTATCAACGCACCCACTTGGATAATGTCGAGTTCTTCTATACCTCTAATCCGCAAAAGATATTTTTAGTGCAGTTTGCACTCTCGCTTTATTTAGCTGGCTTGGCGTACGCTTTTTTTCGCGCGCCACTTATATGCTTAATCGGTGGTGTGATATTGATTGCAGTGCTTCCCTATTATTGGTTAAAACGCAGCACCTTTGAACAACAACATTCATTGTATTGTGATACGCATTTCCAAAAAAAATCCGACCTGCGTGAGACTTATAAAATATTTTTGCTGTGGCCTCTGATCGCAGTATTAACAGCAGGCTTGGCAGCTCCCTATGCAATTTTTAAAATCCAGCAGCATCGCGTAGAAAGTATTTCAATTGGTGGTTACGCTTTTTCATTCTCAGGTAGTTTTAAACATTATTTATCCTTACTACCATCACTATTGATTGCAGAAGCGCTAAGTGCCGCCTGTTTATATTATCGTGAATATTTACCTTTTGGTTTTTCGGTATTATTGGTGGCAGGATTATGGATGCTTGTGTTCATACGGTGGCGAGTAACTCTGGTTAATTTGCAATGGAATTCAATTAATACCAAGCTGGGTTACTTTGTAGCGAATTGGGATTTGCAAAGCTATAACGCATTAGTAACGAGCAATTTAATCTTATGCATTATTACCGCCGGTTGTTATTGGCCCTGGGCTCGTATAAAAAGCGCTCGTTATAAATCAGAGCGGTTAGCTTTTTTTGCTAACCAACGCTTTGCTAAATGGCGACGAAGCGTGTTGTGAGACTGTCTTGCTAAAGCTGTCCTAACATTTATATGAAAAAGTGGAGTATTGATGTGGATAAAGAATTGTCAGGCACAATTAAACAATGGAATGACCAAAAAGGATTTGGATTTATTGCAGCAGACTCGCCTAGCGACGTTTTTTTTCATATTAGTGCATTGCGCGGGGATCGTCGGCCGCAAATAGGAGATGAAATCTTTTATGTTCCAACGAAAGATGAAAAAGGGCGCCTGATTGCATCTCGCATTAGGTATGTTGATATTAAAAGTAATATGAATAAGAGCTCAAAATCCAACGCGATTGGTAATTCAGGTAATCAAAGAAATGTCGTCTTTAAAAATATTAAAATTAAAGTTTTTATATTTGCCCTTTTGTTAGCGCCTGTAGTAATTGGTATAGCAGCAGTTTGGATTCATAAAAATTTTCCTTGGGCTGCATATCTATATTTTTCAATGAGTCTATTTAGCTTTTACTTGTATTGGAACGATAAGCGGCATGCCGAAATCGATGCTCGGCGCATTTCTGAAGCTAGATTACATTTTTTTGAGTTGGTAGGCGGTTGGCCGGGTGCCTTGATTGCGCAACAGGTATTCCGTCATAAGACTAGAAAGCTATCGTATCAGTTTATTTTTTGGTTGATTGTCATTCTTCATGAGCTATTTTGGTTGGACCAAGTTTTAGTCGCGGGAAAAGTTTTTGGGGCTATTAGCTGAGCCCCATCCAATCTATATTAAATTTTCTGCGTTCGAATCGCACTCATCATTTTTAAGCGAGCATGTGATTCGTAATTCTCCCAAATTTCCTCCTGCTTACAAATCGATAGTCCCGCGGTCGCGTACACTTAAAGTGTCCGCGGTCACAGTTGCGGACACTCTTCAAGAAAAATTATTTCTCTAAAAACAACAAGTTATAAAAATAAAAAAGATGGCACAGGCTGTGCAAAAGCTATAGCAATACTGAAATTGCTTAAACGGCTTGAGGTTTACGGAAATGATTAAAGGTACTGAACAGCAAGATATCCCGCTGGTTAGCAAAGCAAAAAAATCAACTATGCGCATTACTGCTATCTCTGCAGCTGTGCTATCGATATTTGGTGCTGCGGTGTGGTTTTACGCCGATGGGCCCAATGCATCTCTGGTAATGGAAAAAGATCAAGTACAAATTGCCAGCGTAAGCCGAGGTGATCTTGTGCGCGATTTGGCAGTGCAGGGCAAAGTGGTTGCAGCAAATGCGCCCACACTTTTTAGCCAAGCTGAAGGCCAAATCCGGTTTATTAAGCAACCTGGCGAAGCAGTGAATATGGGTGACTTAATTGCGTTGGTAGAAAGCCCCACGTTAAAAAATGAGGTTGCTCAGCAGCAAGCACTTTTGTCGTCAATGAAATCGGAAATGGAACGTTCACAATTGAATGCACGTGAACAACAATTGGATATGGAGCAATTGCGTAATAGCGCGCAAGTTAATTTGCAAGCTGCAAAACGCAATTTGGCCCGCGCAGAACAATCCATTGCTATAGGTGTGATTCGTAAAGTGGATTTTGAAATAGCACGTGATGCTATGGAAAAAGCAGAAATGGAGTTTATTCATGCACAACATAAAGTGGCTCTCGCATCCGACAAATTAAAATTCGAGCAGCGAGCCAGCGAACAATCCTTGGCTCGCCAAACCTTGGCCGTTGAAGAATTGGAGCGCAAGCTTGCCAGTTTGCAAATTAAAGCACCCGTAACAGGGCAAGTAGGGAATTGGTTAGCAGGCCAAGAGAGCCGAGTGGCAGAAGGTAGTGGCTTGTTAACGGTAATCGACCTTGGTCAATATGAAGCTGAAATTTATATTCCAGAAAATTATGCCGCTGAGTTATCACCAGGGCTTGCAGTAGAGATTAGCTATAACGGTGAAAAACTACCGGGCACACTCAATCATGTTGCTCCGGAAGTAAAAGAAGGCAGTGTTAGCGCCCGCGTCCGTTTCAATCAGAATGATGCCAAAAGCTTGCGTCAAAACCAACGGTTATCAGCACGTATTTTATTTGAAGAAAAGCGCAACGTCTTGCGTGTAGCCCGTGGTGATTTTGTCAGTTCTGGTGGAGGGCATAGTTTGTATAAAGTTGAACAAAACCTGGCGGTGCGTGTACCGGTTGAGCTTGGCGCTTTATCTGTGCAATGGGTGGAATTGGTAAAAGGTGTTAAAGAAGGCGACCGAATTGTTATTTCCAACGTGCAAGCCTTTAAAAATGTCGAACGTGTACGTTTGAATTAAATTATTTTGTATTTTTTAAGAAGGAATCAAACATGATTAATATCCTCAACTTAAGTAAATCTTATCGCACAGAGCTTATTGAAACTCACGCGTTAAAAAATATTAGCCTGCAAGTCAGTGAGGGTGAATTTGTTGCGCTCACAGGTCCATCGGGTTCAGGAAAATCAACTTTGTTGAATGTGCTGGGGACTTTGGAAAATTTTGATCAAGGCGATTATCTGCTTGATGGAAAATCCTTAAAGGGGCTTTCTGATACCGACCTTTCGAAGATTCGCAATGAGAAAATTGGTTTTATTTTCCAGGGCTTTAATTTGATTAAAGACTACAGCATCAGTGACAACATTGAATTACCACTTCGCTATCGCGGATTTTCGGCTGCAGAGCGCAAGCGCCGTGTTGAGAGGGTTCTGGATTTAGTCGGTTTGGCTGCGCGCAGGGATTATTACCCATCACAACTTTCGGGCGGACAACAGCAACGTGTTGCTATAGCACGCGCGATTGCGGGTGAGCCGCGCATTCTGCTAGCGGACGAACCAACCGGTAATCTGGATTCGCTAATGGCGCGTCAGGTGATGGAGCTGCTGGCAGAAATTAATAAGCAGGGTTGCACGATTTTAATGGTGACCCATGATCCGGATCAGGCTCGCCGTGCAGATCGACAAGTACAAATAATCGATGGCCATTTGAGTGATTCGGTTATGTATGAACCACTTTCCCAAGCAATTGCCTAGGAGATTATGATGGAACAATTTATTCACTATTTATCTTCTGCATGGGTAAGTATTAAGCGCGCTCCTTTGCCTTATGCCTTGACTATTTTGATTATGGGTTTAGGGCTTGGTGTGTTTTTTAGTAATGCGACTTTTTATTACTGGGTTAACCATGATCCTTTGAAACATAAGAGCGATAAATTATTTTTTCCGCGCATTGCCAGCATGCCTAATGAATGCCATGGCTGTGAACCACCGCCGGTGCTGAGTTATGCTGACATTAAAAAGCTAAGCGGTAGCAATATCCCCAGCGCGAGCGCCGCTATGTTTTCGGCACTCGGTTACGCCAAAACAGATGAGCGCAGTTCAGCAGGTTCTGCAACTATACGTTTTACGCAAAAAGATTTTTTTAAATTGTTTGATGTGCCCATATTGCACGGACAGGTTTGGCCAGACAATAACGCGCGCATGGAGGCCATTTTAAGCAAAGCTTTTGCAGAAAAATTGTTTGGTAATAATGATGTAGTAGGCAAAAGTTTTTTGCTGGATGATCGTGTATATACAGTGTCTGCTGTTTTGGATAAATGGGATATGTGGCCAAAACTTTACGACGTGAATGTGGGTGGCTACCGCGAACCTGTCGAAGATATCTATTTACCACTCGAGCTTTCGTATGACCTGAATTATCACTCCAAAGGCAATACGCGCACTTACGAACCTATTAATCCGAGTAAGTATGCAACTGAGGGCCGCGAAAAAGCGTTTCATCGATTGCAATTCTGGGTGCAACTGGATTCGCCTGAACAAAAAAATAACTATCTGGCGTTTATGCATAATTTGGTTTTAGACGAAAAGAAAGCTGGCAGGCACCCCAATGTGGATACCAGCGTGTTGCATCCTATGTCTGAAATTATGAGTGCATTTCACATTCAGGATACGGAAGTGAAAGCCTTTGCCTTGGTTACTTTGCTCTTTCTTTTCGTGTGCTTATTTAATGCGAGCCATTTGTCGCTCAATCGCTACATGGCAAACCAATATGAATTTAGCTTACGCCGTGCCCTTGGTGCATCGGGCCGTAGCTTGCAAGTTCAATTGTTGGCAGATGTGTTCATCAGTAGCATTTTCACGCTGGGGCTGGCATGCATTTTTTCCTGGGCAGGAATATTTTTGATTAATCATTTTTTGCCGGGTAATCAGCAATTTGCGCGTTGGAATGTTGGTCTGCTTTTTTGGCTAATCGTAATCAACTTTGCGGTCAATTATTTGATGTCGCTTTATCCTTCGTTGCGTACATCTTTTGGCAACCTCAATTTACAACTTAAATCTTAAGGTAAGCCTATGTCATTTAAACTCTTATTCAAATCATTACTGCGCCGCAAGTTGGTCGTTGCATTATTGTTAATCCAACTGGCGGTCACTCTGGCGTTAATTGTTAATAGTATTTTGCTCGCACTACATGCGCGTGAATTGGTTAATCGCGAAACAGGGCTGGATTTAGAAAATACCCTGATGGTGAGTTTAAAGCCTACATCACCTGCGTTGGGCAAAGAACCTGCGCTCTCCGACTTAATGGAACGCCAGCTTGCTGCGTTACGTGCTCTTCCGGGTGTTGAGGCCGCAGCCTACGCTAATCAGGCGCCCTTGGTACAGGGTGGGAGTAATAGCACAGTTGAAGATTTAGATGATCCGCAACATGTTCGCATCGACGTAGTTCCTGTAAGTGTTGCATCTGTGGATATTATTAAAGCCTTAAACTTGAAATTAATTGAAGGACAATTGCCGGATGCATTAGATCCCTTAATTGATTTTAGCGTGGTAGATATTAAAACGCTTGATATAAGCACGCGTGGGGCAGTGGTAACAGAGAGCGTGGCAAAACGCCTTTATGGCGATCAGTCAGCCATAGGTCGTGTCACCACTAACGGTCGAATAGTTGCAGTTGTTTCTGATTTTACGAGTCAGTTGTCAATGGAGAATGTTAATTACCAACTATTCAATATTGATCATATGTATCCCGGGGCTGTCTCCTATATTTTATTTGTGAGAACCCAAGCCGGAATGGCGGATAAAGTAAAATCCCAATTGGCAGATACTTTGCGTGCTGCAGATAGCAATATAGATATTTTTTTCGTGCGCAGCCTTGCAGAACAGAGGGACGAGCTTTACAGCCGCCAGAGCGGGCTCGCGGTTTTATTAACAACCTTAGGAGCGCTTATGCTATTGGTTGCAATGGTTTCAGCTTATAGCAATGCTTTTTTTCACGCGCTTAAACAGCGGCAGGAAATCGGCATGAAACGCGCAATAGGTGCTAGCCAAAATTTGATTTTGCGCGAATTATTTTCCGAAGCCTGGTTGACCACAGGAATAGGGTGCGTGTTGGGAGTTTTTGCCAGCTTGGGATTAAACAAACTGCTTGCATCGGTACTGACTATTCCGGAAGTTCCTTTTTGGTTGCCAAGTATTACAGTGGGCATGATGATTGTGTGCGTAACTTTAGCAACCTGGTATCCGGCAAAAGTAGCTACTAATATTTCACCTGCGAGTGCGGCAAAATCATTGTAAGAATTTAAATTTGTTAAACTGCGGAACCGTTGGCGAACATTACCAATGATAAACTGTATGTAATGACCCGCGACTTACCATGTTAAGTGAAGCTTATGCCGAATATTCTTATTATCGATGATTCAGATGCAGTGCGCGGCGCGCTGGAAACTTTGTTTCAGTGGCAGGGTTATCAAGTCATTTGTGCAGATAGCCCTGCGCGAGCCTTGCAGCATTTAAAAACAAATAGTATCGATTTGATATTGCAAGATATGAACTTCACCAAAGGTGAAATGCATGGTGCGCAGGGTAAAAATTTATTCTATCAATTGCGCGAGCAACATCCTGACGTGCCTATTATTTTAATGACGGCTTGGACCTCGTTAGACATGGTTGTTGAACTGATTAAAGCGGGCGCGATTGATTACATCGCCAAGCCTTGGGATGACCAGCGCCTGATTACCACTGTGGCCAACACACTTAAATTAAAAGTATTGCAAGATCAACAACGTTTAAGTGAGCGCCAGCAACAAGAGCGCCACGCAAGCTTTGTTAATAAGGATTTATGTGGTTTGATATTTGTCAGTACGGCTATGGAGCAGCTATTACAAATGGCAATACAACTTGCGCCTTCAAATGCCGCTGTATTAATTACGGGTGAAAATGGTACAGGGAAGGAAGGTGTCGCTCATGTGTTGCACATAAACTCCAATCGCCGCGCAAAGCCTTTTATTAAAGTAAATATGGGTGCACTGCCTGCTGATTTAATTGAGGCTGAATTATTTGGTGCGGAGCCGGGCGCCTATACAGGTTTAACAAAGGTGCGTATAGGTCGCTTTGAGGCAGCCGATGGTGGAACTTTGTTTCTGGATGAAATTGGCAATCTACCTTTATCTGGCCAGATAAAATTGTTGCGTGTATTGCAAACCGGTGAGTTTGAGCGACTTGGCTCCAGCGTTACACGTAAGGTGGATGTGCGTTTATTAAGTGCAACTAATGCCGATTTGCCGAACGCTATAAGTGCTGGGGAATTTCGCCAGGATTTGTATTACCGCATCAATGTTGTGGAATTAAAGATACAACCCTTGGCAAAGCGTCGTGACGATATTCTGCCGCTGGCAAAGCACTTTCTTGCAGGGCAAAAAAACTTATCGCGCGCAGCGGAACAAAAAATGTTGGATTATGCGTGGCCGGGTAATGTACGTGAATTGCAAAATGTTTGTCAGCGTGCCTTATTACTTTCCAATGGTGATGCCATTGAGATTGAGGATTTGTTACTGCAAAATCACAAGTCTTCAATAGTAGAATTGACTGTAAGCGGCGCAAATAAAAATCGTGCGCTGGATGATATTGATCAACAAACACTAAAGCGCGTGTTGGCACAGCATCAAGGTATAGTATCGCGCGCCGCCAAAGAATTAGGCATTACTCGACAAGCGCTTTACCGGCGAATGGAATTTTATGGCCTTGCCAAAATTTAAACTGCGAACTCATGGCCTTTTAGCAATTGCTTGCGCTTATGCTTTAATGGCCTTTGTTTTAATAAATGCGAAGCTGGCAGTTGAACAGCAAATTTGGTTGTGGGGCGGCTGGTTAGCTTCGGTCGTTTTGTTATGTATATGGCAATACATCGCATACCGATCATTGGAACGCGAAATTAAAGCGATTAATCTTCACTCAGATAGCTTGCGCGATAACGCATTTAATCTGTCGGCAAATACCCATCTGCTCAACGAGCTTCTGCCTACCGCAAAAGCACTTAGCGAAATGTCAGATCACTTGCAGCGTGAACGTGCGAGTCTTTATCAGCGTGAATTGTTATTGGATACGGTTTTGCAAACCAGCCCTAGTGCGCTGGTTTTAACCGATGAAGACGGTCGCGTGCTCTTAAGCAACCCTGCAGCCCGTATTTTATTAAACAAAGGTAAACGTTTTGAGGGCAGCTTATTTTCCGTGCTTCTGGAACAATTACCAGAAGTAAAAGCTGCTCTCGCACAACAGCAAAGCCTGGTGTTTTTTGACGAGTCCGCCTCTATCTGGCATTTATCCAGTAGCCGTTTTCAACTTAACCAACGCAGCCATTTTCTTTATCAATTCAAACCGGTAACCAAAGAGATTCATCAGGAAGAAATTAAAGCCTGGAAAAAACTGTTACGAGTTATAGGCCATGAACTAAACAACAGCCTGGCTCCCATGTCCTCCCTTGCGTACTCGGGCCGCATTCAAGCGGAGGCAAAAGAGCTGGAATCTTTCGCGGATATTTTTTCAACGATTGGCGAGCGCTGCCAACATTTAAATCAATTTTTGCAGGACTATATTAATTTCGCCAAATTACCTGCGCCACAACGCCAACCAGTAAATTGGGCGCAGTTAATTAATGAGTTACAGGATCACTACGAGTTTGAACTCTTGGGCGCTTTACCAAAAAATATTTGGCCGCTAGATCAAACCCAATTGGCACAGCTGTTATTAAACTGCCTTAAAAATGCTTCAGAAGCTGGAGCTACTGCCGCAGGAACGCAATTGTCGTTAATTGAAAAGGCAGATTGTCTGCTTATCGAGCTGCAAGATGATGCTGGCGGCATGAGCGAAGAAGTGATCACTCATGCATTGGTTCCTTTCTATACCACCAAAGAAAAAGGTTCAGGCATTGGCCTAACCTTGTGTCAGGATATTGTTCAAGGTCACGGTGGCAGGTTTGAACTTTTAAATCGAGACGCAGGTTTATTGATAAGGATTTTTTTGCCGACAGTTGCCCATCATTCGTAATACTTTTCAGGCTGGCAAAAGCCGAGCCTGATGTTTTTTAATATTTCCATTAGCTGAAAAATGCTTTCTTCAATTCCGCATGTTGTTCCGCTTTCAAACGCGGGCCAAATTGCGCAACCACTTTACTTGCAGCCAAGCTTGCAAAGTCACCAGCTTTCTTAAAGTCGTGACCTTGGCTTAAGGCGTAAAGGAATGCGCCAGCAAACATATCGCCTGCACCGTTGGTATCTACTGCGGTAACTTTATTGCCTGCGATTTTAATTTGGGTTTCGCCGTCAAATAACAGTGCGCCGTCGCTGCCGCAGGTAATGGCGAATTGTTTGCAATATTTCTTTAATGCTTCCGCTGCTGCTTCAAGACTTTCGGTTTGGGTAAAGCCCATGGCTTCATCGCTATTGCAGAATAAAATATCCACACCATTACCGATCATTTCCACTAAACCGTCACGGAAAAATTGCACCATGGCCGGGTCTGACAAACTCAGCGCTGTGCGTGTGCTATTGGCTTCCGCATGTTGGCGCAAGGCAATTGCGGCAGCACGACCAGTGGGTGATGTCACCAGATAACCTTCAATGTACGCAAAGTGCGATTGTGCTATGGCAGCCACATCTAACTCCGCCACCGACAAAGTTTCACTAATGCCGAGGAAGGTATTCATAGTGCGTTCAGCGTCAGGTGTAATCATGACCAGGCATTTACCAGTCGTGCCTGCAGGCGGGTTAATATGCGCAGGATAGGTGACACCGGCGGCTTTAATATCCTTGATGTAAAAGCGGCCATTTTCATCGTCGGCCACTTTGCAGGAATAGACATTGTTACAGCCAAAATAACTTGCGGCGATAATCGTATTGGCTGCTGAGCCACCGCTAGCTTTGTGTGAGGCTACCAAGTGATCAGCAAGGTAGTTAATGAGTTCGCGCTGGCGGGCTTCATCAACCAGGGTCATAACGCCTTTGTCTACATTCATGGCGGTCAGGTCAGCGTCGCTAAGGGTGATTTCGGTATCGACGAGGGCGGCGCCTATGCCGTAAATGTGATATTGCTTGCTCATGGAAAAACCTATGTGATTGGGTGTCTGATCGAATGTGTGAGGTGGAGCATTATGCTGAAAAGGTTTAACTCGATAAAGCCTTATCGAACCCGTAAAATGTCTAGCCATCTAAACTGTGAACAATTGTGGAAATCTATTTTATGTGCGCTGGCAGCCTTAAAATCACGCTGTTATCGCCGAAAATGAATTTCCAGAGCTGCACTTCACTATCGTATCCATCTTCTGTCGGATCTTTTTAATGACCAAACGTCGTTTTCTAAGTCGTAGTAAAAAACCTTCTGGTGCGAGTTCAGTCCACATCCCGTGGAAGCCAATACTCTGGATATGTCTTGCCGGTATGTTGATCGGTGCATTAATTTTGGGTGTCTGGAGCCTATACCTCGATAAAGTCGTGCGCGAGAAATTTGAGGGAAAAAAATGGTCTTTGCCCGCTCGGGTTTATTCAAGGCCGCTAGAACTCTATGAAGGCCTGCCGTTAACTCCGGTGTTATTCGAAAAAGAATTGGAAGCGCTGGGATATCGCACCTCCGCCAGCATAACCTCCTCTGGCCAAATGACACGCCGCGCTGCCAGCAGTAGTGAAGTTACCTACGACATTTATACGCGTGGATTTAATTTCTGGGATAAGCGCGAAGAGCCGCAACGTTTTACCGTGCGTATAGATGAAGGAAAAGTTGCGTCGCTTATGGATGAGAAAGGCGTTGGCTTGCCGTTAGTACGTATGGAGCCAGAAGAAATTGGCGGCATTTACCCCAACAATATTGAAGACCGTGTGTTGGTTAAATTAGACCAATTGCCCCCACTGTTGGGTGAAACTTTATTAGCGGTTGAGGATAAACATTTTCTAGAGCATCACGGTGTATCGCCAGAAGCAATTTTGCGCGCAATTTGGGTCAACGCTCGGGAAGGTGAAGTTGTGCAGGGTGGCAGTACACTCACACAACAATTGGTGAAGAATTTTTATCTGACATCTGAACAAAGTTTAACGCGCAAAATTCCCGAAGCCATAATGTCGGTTTTGTTGGAGCTGCATTACAGCAAATCTGAAATTTTGGAAACTTATATTAACGAAGTTTATTTAGGCCGCAGCGGATCGCGTGAAATTCATGGGTTCGGTTTAGCGGCGCAACATTATTTCCGTCAACCGCTGCATGAATTAAACGCACAGGAAATTGCGTTGCTCGTGGGATTGGTGAAAGGAGCATCCTTTTATAATCCTTGGCGCAATCCAGAGCGCGCAAAAAATCGCCGTAATCTGGTGCTGAGTGTTATGCATCAGGAAAATTTAATTGATGATAAACAATTTAAAATTGCTCAAGCTTCACCCTTGGGGTTGGCTGCAGAAACCGATGTAAGCCTGATTAATTATCCTGCTTTTGTGGACTTGGTAAAACGCCAATTGAAACAGGATTATCAGGAAGATGATTTGCGCAAAGAAGGCCTGCGTATTTTTACCACCATCGCCCCCATGGTTCAACGGCTTGCAGAAAAAGCAGCAGCTACACGCGTTGCGCAACTTGAAAAGCAATATAAATTAAAAGACATGCAAGTCAGTATGGTGGTGACGTCAGTTGGTAGCGGCGAAATTCTTGCGCTGATTGGCGATAAAAATCCGCGCTTCCCCGGATTAAACCGCGCGTTGGATGCACACCGTCAAATCGGTTCTTTGATGAAACCTTTTGTCTATTTAACCGCGCTCGATCAACCACAAACTTATAACCTTGGCACTCTCATTAGTGATGATCCCGTTAGCATTAAAGGCGGCGATGGAAAAATGTGGGAGCCCAAAAATGCTGACAATTTAAGTCATGGCAATATGCCGCTTTATCGCGCGCTCGCGCATTCTGAAAATCAGGCAACAGTTCGTTTGGGAATGCAGTTGGGTGTTAAATCTGTTGTGCAAACGGTTAAAGCAGCGGGTTACAACGGCGAAATTCCGCAAGTGCCTTCTATTTTAATTGGCGCGGTAGATATGTCGCCCATGGAAGTAACGGGGATATATCACACGCTGGCGGCAGAAGGTGTTTACACACCGCTGCATGCTATTCGCGAAGTTTTGAATGCGGAAGGTCAACCACTTAAACGTTACCCTATTGAATTGGACCAACGTTTCTCCGGACAAAGCACGTTTGAATTACAGTATGCCTTGCAAGCTGTTTTACGCGAGGGTACGGGGCGCAGTGTTTATAATTCTTTCCCAGCATCGCTTCCGCTTGCGGGTAAAACCGGCACTACAAATGATCAACGTGATAGTTGGTTCGCCGGTTTCAGTGGCGAGCATTTAGCAGTGGTGTGGGTTGGTAAAGATGATAATTCAAAAACACCGCTTAGCGGCGCGAGTGGTGCGCTACAAGTTTGGGCCGATTTGATGCGTCAACTACCAACCCAAGGTGTAAACCAACAACCACCAGAAGGTGTAAGCTACGATTGGATTGATACCAGCACCGGTTTATTAAGTGCAGAGCATTGCGAGGGTGCAATGTGGCTGCCATTGCACAACGATTTTAAACCTAAAGAATCTGCAGAATGCAAAATTAAAGCTGGTGCGGAAGAGCACTGGTGGCAGAAAATTTTTAATTAACGAGCCTTATGACTATCAAGCGGATATTTATCTATATTTTGTTGGTCGTTGCGCTTTTGGTTGTTGGGCGATTTATCTACATTCGCATAGCATACGACTTTGAACTTCAGCATAAAGTCGCTCTTGCTGTTGCAGAAGTGAGGATGAAGTGGCTTAAGATTACCCGCGATACGCAAGATACTGATAAAGCCAATTTGGATGATTCAACCCTAATCAGTTTTAATACAACAGAGTGCCACGGGTTTTGCCCGGTATATGATCTGTCTCTTTATGGTTCAGGGCGTGCGGAGTTTAAAGGCGAGAAATACGTTTGCAAAGCGAATCAAATTTCGCATCTGGATAAGCAATTAGTCCGCGACTTGGCGATAAAGCTAAAATTGATTGGCTTCGAAAATTACGCTGATTTTCAACATATGGATGTCACAGATCGGCAAACTTATAGAGTTTCTTTTAAGCATAAAAATAGTGAACACAATGTTAATCACTACTTGGGTGATTTAACCGCTCCTACAGAATTGACTCTTGTAGAGAAGGATATTTTGGCCATTGTTGATAAAATGGCTGTATTAGGAACTTATTCGCCCGCTGGATTAGTCTGTACTATGGAAGGAAGAACAGCAGACTTGATACCATGGGTGCATTGGAGTCAGGCTGCTGAAGAGCCTGAAATCATCCAAAAAGATTGAGTGTTCCAGCGCAATAAGTGGAGTTTTGATGAAAAGATTTTTTATATGTGTGAGTCTGTGCTTTGCGGTTACCCAATTAGTGGGGTGTGCAAGTCATGTGGCTACCCAATCCGCACCGCCAGTTATTGAGAAATCTGAACCTGTGGCGCCACCGGTGGTAAAGCAACCTGAAAAACCTGTTGAGCCCGTTGCTCCACCGCAAGCAGTTCCGCAAACCCAGGCTCCGGTACCAACGGCGACTAGCAATGCGACGGCGAGCTTGGTGAGCCAGGCGCGCGCACAATATCAAGCAAAAAATTACAATGCTGCAATTGCGACTGCAGAGCGGGCACTGCGAATTGATCGTCGCTCGCCAGAGGTTTATTTAGTGTTAGCACAAAGTTACGTTCAATTAGCGAATACCCAGCTTGCCATGCAATTTGTGCAGCAGGGAATTCGCTATTCGCAGGCGGGAACAGAATTAGCGCAAGCTTTAGTTCAGGTTAGGGATTCGTTGCAGAAATAAGAATTTTTCCGGTATTAAAACCGCCATCTTTAACAAGGTGGCGGTTTTTTATTTTTTAACGTCGCTTTTGTACGAATAAATCAACAGCAAAAATACCCCCGCCATAATTGCCATATCCGCAACATTAAAAATGCCCGTACGCAAACCGCCAATGCCCATGTTCATAAAATCCACAACGCCGCCGTTATTGGTTATGCGATCGTAGAGGTTGCTAAAACCACCACTTAATACCAAACCGCAGGCGAGGTTTTGTAAATTATTCATGGTTTTGTCGCGTAGGGCGTAAACAGTAAAGCCAATTAAGAACACGCTGACTAAGCCGCTGAAAATGGTATCGCGAACACCTTCGGGTAAATCTTTTCCCAAACCTAAAAAGGCGCCGTGATTGATTGAATAGGTGAGAACAAAAAAGTCATTCCACCAACTGAGTGTTTCGCGTCCCAATAAATGTTGGGTGGCTAGAAATTTTGTCCATTGATCAATGGCGATTGAAATGACGGATGTTACACCTATCAATAATAATTTTTTCTTCATCGAACATTTCCTGAAAGCGCCATAAAAACTCCGGCGGCAATTAATACACAACCTGAAATACTGTTAAACCACATTTGATGTTTTGGTGCTTTAAGCCACAACATAATTTTATTGCCAGCAATAGCGTAGATCAGCATCCACATTAAATCGGTAATTAGAAACGTAATCGTCAACACTAAAAACTGCAGTGCAAGTGGTTGCTGGTAATTTATAAATTGCGGAAATAATGCACCGAAATAAATTAACCCCTTGGGGTTACTAACAGCGATAAAAAACGAGCTCCACCACACCGATTTAATGGAGCTTATCGACGCTACCTTATTTGCGCTTTCAATAGCGACAGGTGTGCGGATAATTTGCACCCCCAAAAATATTAAATAGGCCGCGCCCAACCACTTTAACGCATTAAACAATAAGTCGTTCTGGCTGATGATAAAGCCCAATCCTAGTGCCGAGAGTGCAACTAAAACCAGATTACCAAAACTGGCGGCCATCATTCCCACAAATGCCTTACGCAAACCCAGGCGACCGCCGTTACTCATACATGAGAGCATCACCGGGCCTGGGCTTGCAGACACAACAAAAGTGATCGACAGAAATAAGCTGAAATTGGTAATTGGCATTAGGGTTCCCACGCAAGGCCGCTATCTTAGTGGAGCTGGTTCTTGCGGGCTAGCGCAACTTGGCGCATTTAACCCGTGTTCGCAAAATTCTCTTCTATACTCAATGCATTATTGATCTTTTAGCAGGTGAAATATGACCAATGCCAGCATTGCCAAAGCAGTAAAAATTCTTGAGGGACTAGCAGCAGGGCTCAATGACGCCTATTGGGAAGCCAGCACGGTGGATCGCAAAGATTTCTTTTACGACATTATCAGTGCGGTCCATTCGGAATTGTCGGAAATCGGTAAGCTTAGCGTTTTAGACCATGATTTGGTGTATGAACCTATTACTGCGGAGTTTCGTGCAGCTCGCGCCAAGTTGACTCGGCTGCGCAAAGTTTTGGATGAATTTGTGTTGCGTTCAAGTACAGCTGCTAAATTGGATGGCTTAATTAATGACGCCGTATCGCTCCCTGTTCGCTAAAAAACGGAATTTGGCGACCGTTTTATAGCTTTTTCCCATTAATTTGTGAGGTTTATCTCAAATCAATGTAAAAAAGTTATTGTGTGAACTGGCAATTTTTTGATCAGCGCTAATACTTAAGTTACTGATGAGTGCATCGCTGTTGCACGTAGTCTCAGTTGGGTTTACTTGTTGCCCAGTTGGAATTCCCCTTTATTTTGTACTCTAGTATGGTCTTGGCCGGTGCTGTTTCAGCACCGGTTTTTTTATGCCTTTAAATTGATGCTTTTTGGGCTGCATTAAAATCAATTTTTTAAAGGATATTTTTCTGCCCAGATTCTGTATTTCTCCAATACCTTATTACCGTTCCCTATGTACCAACCATAGCCTTTACGGCGCTCTTCAGATATTTCGGCAATCGAATAATGCACAGTGCTGTCCCGGTCGCCGAAAATCGGTTTGTTGGTTCCTATTTCATAAAATCGGGCCCAGATAGGCGAGGCACTTGGATCTGGCTGTAAATTTACATCATTGCGCGACCAGCGCTGCCCGATAATTTTATTGTTATCTAACCATTTAGCTCCTGCATGAACGGCCTCTATCAGCTCTGCATCTGGCTTTTCTACATCCATCAATAAATCCAGCAGCGATGCACTTTCAGCACTGGCGAGAGATGTCATTTCAAAATTGCGCGCCTTAGTGGAAGCAAGACTAATACGATCATGTTGCGCACCCCAAATAGTGCGTTGGCCATTGGTAACGACCTGGGTTTTCTTAATGCATTCCAAACCTTTGTTAAAACTGGCGAGTGCTTTTGCGCGCAGTTTTTTGGATGTAAACCCAAACTCATTTTTACCCAGGCTGATATCCCGCAGTAATTCCATGAGGTTTTTTATAAGGTTGTCATTATAGGTTATGTGATCGTGGTAACCGCCAACCAACGGATAATTTTGTGGCCAGCCACCGTTGGGATATTGCGCATCCAATATCAGTTGTACACCGCGCTCAAATGCCTGTGCGTAGATTTTTTTGTGAGTGATTGAATGGGCGCGCGCAAGTAATTGCAATTGTGTTGTGGTGGAGTTGTTATCGAAAGTGGGGATGTAATTTTTTTCAACGCCAAAGGCTTCACCTTTTTGTCGCAAGTTTTTCGTCATATCGGTGCGTTTAGACCAACCGCCCGACGGAGTTTGGTAAGAAAGAATAATGGCCATAACACGCTCGCCCTCAGCGCTTTTAAACCATTCATCGGCGGGTTTTGGGTCAAAACCAAACTCTTTGGCATGCTCGGGAGATTTTGCAGTGGTAAGACTGAGTGCTGAAACTTCGGCAGCTATGGTTTCGCTATCCAGCGTTTGCCAGTGATTAGATTTAGCGATGTAGGCGTGCCACTCAGGTGTGTCGGGAACAGGGTTGGCGGTACGTTCTTCGCCGGTTGCAGCTACAGAAAAATGAGCTAAAAGTAAAAAACCTGAAAGCGCATATTTCAGATGTTTGGGATGTAAAAAAACCAAGTTGACTTGCATAGATCACCCGTCGAGTTTTTGCATTTGTAATTATGCTCCGCATTTGCAGCGAGGCTTTTTTGATACTGACCGAGTGGTGAATCCTTTCTGTATGCCTTCTTATAAATATTTATGTATTGTTTTTTTGTCTGCGATTTGTGGCTGAAGTGTAGCTTATTTTATTTTAAAAACTATTTTCCGGGCCGGGGAAAATTCCGGCTTTTACATCAGCAACGTATTTTTGCATGGCGCCGGGAATGTCATTAGCTTCCAGCAAAAAGTTTTTAGAAAATTTGGGCGGTTGTTCAGTTAAACCGAGAATGTCATTGATGACCAATACTTGCGCATCTGTATCTTTGCCGGCGCCAATACCAATAGTTGGAATAGAAATTTCTGCCGTGATTTGCTCGGCGAGAGCGGCGGGAATACATTCCATTAACAATAAGTCTGCGCCGGAATCTGCCAGCAATTTTGCGTCGGCGAGTAATTTATCCGCTTGTGATTGCTCGCGGCCTTGTACGCGGAAGCCGCCAAACTTATTCACAGATTGTGGCGTTAATCCTATGTGCGCGCATACCGGAATGCCGCGATCAGATAACATGCGCACTGTATCTGCCAGCCATTCGCCACCTTCCAGTTTTACCATATGCGCGCCGGCTTGCATGATACGCGCGCAATTGCGCAGCGCATCTTCCGGTGTGGCGTAAGTCATAAAGGGGAGGTCGCCCATAATCAGCGACTTTTTGTTGCCGCGCGCTACGGCTTCCACGTGATAAATCATTTGCTCCATAGTGACCGGAATGGTGCTGTCATAACCCAGAACCGTCATGCCGAGTGAGTCACCAACCAACACCACTTCAACACCGCAACGCTGCGCCATAGCGGCCATGTGTGCATCGTAAAGCGAAATAACCACAAACTTTTCGCCCGAACCTTTCAGTTTGTGCAGAGTGTTAATGGTAACGGCCTTAGTGAGCGCGCTATTAGTGGTGGAGGTGCTGTGGGAAATGGTTCCGTAAGGCATAGTGAAATCGTCTTGTGAGCGCGGTTGGCGCGGTTTGGAATCTATTGAATTTCTGATCAAAAAGTATGGCGCAAATGAGCTTGATTACAATAAAGAACTTGCACATAACTCATAGCATTGGCGTCGGGTTGTAATAATGGCGGCCGCTTTTAATCGTAAGAATGTATTCAACCAATTGTTTGAAATGCTCACGGTTTTGCGCAAGGTTTAAATCTTTTGCATTAACGATTAGCAATGGCGCGCCGTCGTAGTAATGAAAAAATTCCGTATAGGCATCATTGAGCGCTTTCAGGTAGTCGGTGCTGATGTATTGCTCGCTGGAAATTCCGCGTTGGCGAATGCGATCTGAAAGTACATCCAGCGGCGCTTGCAAGTAAATCACTAAGTCAGGTCGTGGTGCATCGATTATGAGTTTTTCGTAAACCTGGCGATAGATGTTGAGTTCATCGTCGTCCAGGGTCACGCGCGCAAAAAGCTGGTCTTTTTCAATCAGGAAATCGGCAATGCGCACGGGTTCAAACATGTCACTCTGACGTAAGCTCTGCAATTGGTTCGCACGTTGAAATAGAAAGAATAATTGTGTGGGCAGCGCGGTAGATTTGGGATCTTTGTAAAAGCGTTCCAGAAATGGATTCTCTTCCGGTTGCTCAAGTAACATGTCGTAATTGAATAAATTGGCAATATTACGTGCGAGGGTAGTTTTGCCGACGCCTATACAGCCTTCTACAGCGATGTAACGCGGAAGACTGGTGTTGCTTAAATCCAATGATAAATCTTCAAACACAGGGTTCACAGCAAGCTCCTGAGGCGCATTGGGTGCGCTGGTTATTCTATTTGTGCCAGCCCGTCGCGTGGACACAGGGCGACAACTTCTTGCAGGCTTCTGCCATCGGGCAAGTGTAATGCCGGGGCAATATCGGCCAAAGGATAAAGCACAAAGCTGCGTTGGGTTAGATAAGGATGCGGCACCTTTAAACGCTCGCTATCGATACTTAAGTTGTCCAGCAGCAATATATCCAGGTCCAGGGTACGCGGGCCCCAGTGTTCGAGACGGACGCGCCTGTGGCTTTGCTCTATGGCTTGCAGTGCATCTAGCAGTGCAAGTGGCGTTAATTCGGTTTTCAGCAGGCCTACTGCGTTCACGTAATCGGGTTGTTCGCCCGGACCTATGGCAGTACTGCCATAGAGCGGTGAACGAGCCAGGAGTTCACACCCGGACAAGGCAGCGAGCTCCGCAAAAGCTTGTTCTACCTGCGCACGTGGATTGTCCAGATTACTGCCGAGACCAATATAAGCGAGCATGAAGATTATTCAGCGCTGGCCGCGCCTGCCGGTTTGCGTGGGCGACGGCGACGTGGACGGCTGGTGGTATTTTGTTTGCCGAGATCTTTCACCATTTGCTCGCGCTGTTCATCATCGGCACTTTGAAATGCGGTCCACCAGCTGCCCAAGCCATTAAGTTTTTCGCCAGCATCTTCACGCATCAACAGAAAATCGTAGGCCGCGCGGAAGCGTGGATGATCCAATAAGCGCAGCGCGCGCATACCCTGACGGCCGGGTAAACGAGCCTGCAAATCCCAAATCTCGCGCATGGGAATCAGGAAGCGCTTGGGAATAGACGTGCGCGCCAATTGACGGCTAATAACGTTTTGACAAGCTTCGAGATAAGCCGCTTGCGGAGGCATTTTACCTTCCAACAATTTTTGCTCATGTTGCAATGCTGGCCAGAGCAAGGCCGCGTAGATAAATGCGGGCGTTACGGTTTTCTCGGCACGGATGCGTTTATCGGTGTTGATCATGGAGCGTTCGATTAACGCGGCGCCCAACTCGTCACCTGCTTTAATGGCGGTGTCCGCACCGGGGAACAGTTGCTTCAGCAAATCGTATTCACGTAGCAAAGTGAAAGTCGCGGTTGCAGAACCGTTTAAGAACAACTTGAGCACTTCTTCAAACAGGCGGGCCTCGGGAACATTGTTAAGCAGGCTGCCCAATTCACGAATAGGTTTGGCTGTATTGGGTTCAATTTTAAAACCTAATTTAGCCGCAAAGCGGACGGCGCGCAGCATGCGTACCGGGTCTTCTTTATAGCGTGTCGCAGGGTCGCCAATGATACGCAGGGTGCGGTTCTTGATGTCTTCCAAACCGTTGCAGTAGTCGTGCACGGAAAAATCGCGGGTAGTGTAATAGAGCGCGTTTACGGTGAAATCGCGGCGCGCTGCATCTGTCTCAATAGTGCCGTAAACATTATCGCGCAGCAGCATGCCTTCTTCGGTTTTGGATTTGGCATGGGCAACGTCTTCGTGGTGCCCCCGGAAAGTCGTTACTTCAAACACTTCGCGCCCAAAACGTACGTGAACGATTTGGAAACGACGACCAATAATGCGAGCACTGCGGAATACACGTTTGATTTCTTCTGGCTTGGCATCAGTGGCAATATCAAAATCCTTAGGATGACCACCCAATAAAAGATCGCGTACACCACCACCTACCAGGTAGGCAGTAAAGCCCGCTTCCTCTAACTGCTTGATGATCTTGATCGCAGCCGGACTGATATTTTTGCGTGAAATATTGTGTTGATCGCGAGGAATTACCGTCAGGGAACCGCTTTTGGGTTCTACAGGTCGCGAAGAGAAAAGGTTGATCAAACGTTTCAGCATAATATCCATGCCACAAATGATTGTAGAGGCGCAAGCAAAGGCCGCGAGTTTAGCAGAAGCTGCTTTACAGAGGAAATCAAAGCCTTCAGTGGTTATCTAATGCCGACCTAGAGCGGTGGAGGAAATTCTGGATATGTTTTCAACCAATAAGTCGTTAAAGCCATGGATCCCCGTAAGCGGGGGCGCCTAGCTGAGGATGACGACCCCCTACTTGGCGAGTATTTAGCTGATGAAGGGGATTGGGTTAGCGACTAAACGGCAGTGGAGCTAATTTGAACCAGCTGTTAGGTTGCTGCTAGGGGATTAGATATCCGCAAATGAACAAAAATGCAGGAAAGCATTTTTGCACAGCCGGAGGCTGCCCGCAGGGTTTGCGCCATGGATGGCGCAAATGAAAACGGGAAAGCCATCACAGCTTTCCCGTCAGGAGGGCAGCACAACTGAGGTGCTCATATGGCAATAATGGGCGCTTCCGTACACAAATCCAAACTCGCTTGCTATCCCATCCTCTGCCTAATTGTCTTCCGCTTTATTGTAGTATCTTATTGCTTTTTTCTTCTAGCGCCGGTCTTGCTCAATCCACGTATCGTTATTTTTATGTTTCTGCTTATTATTGTTTTTTGTTGTTATTAAATATTTCAGTTTCTTATTGTTTCTTGTTGTTATTGTAAATTTTCAGTTTCTTATTATTTGTTGTTGTTATTGTCATTAAGGTTTTTTTTATTATTGTTTATTGTTTTTAGTGTCCGACATAGAGCACTTCCTATGCCAATAAAAAAAATACTATATATAACAGCGGGTTAAGTTTTTTCGCCTTGTTTTTATAACTTTTCGTTATTTCTATGGGTTACAAAATTCTGGATATTTGTTACCGCTCACTCATTATCGGTAACACTTCATGTGCGGTAACAGTTTCGTGCATGGGGGTAACGGACTGGCGGATTTTTCAACTGGAAGATTAAAAAATAAGCAAAAGGGTAACGTGCAAACCTTTTTCAGGTTTGAGTTTAAAAGGTTGAATAAGAAATATGATGTGATAGATCGAGGGAGATTGCTCTCCCTGTCTCTTATTTAGCGAGGCTTGATGCGCTATTTTTGGTGCGGGGGATGCCAAGGCGTTGACGGCGTTCCCACAGGCATTTGCGGCTTACTCCGAGTTTACGCGCCAGCTCGGTTTCGCTCATAGAGTCCTGATGTTCAATAACGAAGCGCTGAAAGTAGTCCTCTAAGGATAAGTCTTCACTGACTTCTTTGGTTGGGCGTGCTGCATTACCGCCGAGCGTACGCGCTTGGCCAAACAGCATGTTACCGTCGCTGATAGCGGCCTCCTGAACCGGTGCATCACCATCTATAGAGAGCAGGTGAGAGCCGATTTCGCTACTGTCTTCACATAGGATGACGGCGCGTTGCATGGCGTTTTCCAACTCGCGTACGTTGCCCGGCCAAGAGTAAGCCATGATGGCTTCTACGGCGTCGGACGAGAGTCTAAGTTGGGATTTGCCAAACTGGCTGCAGTAACGCTGTAAAAGTGATTCTGCAATGTTAATGATGTCGCGACCGCGCTCACGCAGGGGCGGCAGGGTCAATTGGACAACATTGATACGGAAATATAAGTCTTCGCGGAATTTGCCTTCTTTAGCGAGTTTGCGCAAGTCGCGGTGAGTTGCAGCAACCAGGCGTACATCCACCTTGCGCGATTCAACCGAGCCCAAAGGGCGAACTTCACCTTCTTGCAGTACGCGCAGCAAACGGGCCTGGGCTTCCAGGGGTAATTCGCCGATTTCATCGAGGAACAAGGTTCCGCCATCTGCGGCAGCGACCAAGCCTTCACGGTTGCTCGCGGCGCCGGTAAACGCGCCTTTTTCGTGACCGAAAAGTTCAGATTCAATCAGGGTGTCTGGAATAGCAGCGCAGTTTACGGAGATCATTAAATGGTTGTTGCGCTGGCTTTCTTCATGAAGGGCGCGAGCAACTAATTCTTTACCGGTTCCGGTCTCACCGTGAATCAATACGGTGGCGGCGGTGGGGGCAACTTTGTGAATGCGGTTGTAAAGGTCTTGCATAACATCGCTGCTACCAATCATCCCCGCAATCGCTTTACTTGCGGTTAGGCCTTGAGCAGCAGCTTTGTTGGCGGCTTTTGCTTTACCGATAACGCGCTTAACTGCGGTGACCATCTCATCGTGGTCGAAAGGTTTGGCCACATAGTCAACCGCTCCCATGCGCATGGAATCTACTGCCGAGCGCAAGCTGGCGTAGCTGGTCATGATCAATACGGGAGTTTCACCGGCGAGTTTAATGAGGTCTGTTCCGGGTGCGCCGGGCAGTCGCAAGTCGCTGATGATTAAGTCAAAATCCTTGAGATTAAATTTGCTGGTCGCCTCCTTTACCGAGGGCGCTTCACTTACCTCATACTGATTGCGCTCTAAAAGCTTGCGCAACGCATTGCGAATGATGTTCTCATCTTCAACAATTAGAATCTTGCTCATAGCGATCGACTTGCCTAAACAGTTATCAGTACACTCAGGTTGGCTAGGGTCCGGAAGGAACCTTTGCTAACCCAAAAACGTAATTGGTAATCCTACCTTAAATATCCACTAAAGAATCAACATGTCGCGGTAATTTCACAATGAATTGTGCTCCGCGATTTCGCACCGTATCCACGGGGCTGACAATATCCAGCAAGCCGCCATGATCTTCCACGATGCTATATACCATAGCGAGGCCGAGGCCTGTGCCTTCGCCGGGTTCCTTGGTGGTGAAAAAGGGTTCCAGAATTCGGTCTTGAATGTCGGGTGGAATGCCGCTGCCTTCATCGGTAACCGTAATGTCGATGGAGTATTCATCTTCATTGCTGGCGAGAAGTACACGGCCATTTTCAGGGCTGGCGTCGCGCGCATTGGAAAGCAGGTTAATGAATACCTGAATCATACGCTGCGTATCGCCGGCGACAATAGCTGTGGCTGCAATTTCGTTAATAAATTCCACTTGTTGTTTATCTTTTTGCAAGGATAAAAGGCTAATTGCCTCGTTCGCGCAATCGCGCAAAATAACTGCCTGGAACTCGCTTTTTGCGGTGTGGCCGGTATGCGAGAAACCCACTAGCGACTGCACAATACGTGTCACACGATCTGTTTGGCTGAGAATTTGATCTGCTGTTTCCAGTACTTCCGGGTTGTCAGAATCGTAGCGTAAGTTCTGTGCCAGACAAGCTATGCCGGTAATAGGATTGCCAATCTCATGGGCCACGCCTGCGGCAAGGCGACCTACAGACGCCAGGCGCTCACTGTGTACCAACTCCTGCTCCAATAACTGGGTTTCGGTCACGTCTTCCAGCATCATCACCTGATCATAAACACCTTCAGTAATGGGGCCTTCAATGGTGGCTTTGTGTAAGCTTATCCAGTGTGGTCGGCCTTCAAGCTCAATCTCGCGGCGGTAGTAATGCATTTCGCGGCTTTTACTGAAATCGGTCAGTAGGCTGCGCCAAGGTTCAGCTATGTCTTCAAGGTACGAACCCGTAACCTCATCGCTGGGAGTGTGGGTCAATTGGGCCATGGCGTGGTTCCACATAAGGATCTCGGTATCTGGCCCCAAGGAACACACCGCCATAGGCAGCTCTTGCAAGGTTTTACGATGGTAAAGGCGGAGGTTATTCAACTCAGCCGCCATACCGGTCAGATGGTTCTGATATTGGGCCAAACGGTTTTCAATCAAGTTAATGTCTAATGTTTCGCGTTCATCGGCCACTTTAAAGGGCAGGTGGTTATCCATAATTTCACTGGCGACATGGATTCCCATAAGCGCTGATAAGTTACCTTCCAGCTGGTCGCGCAGGCGGCGCAGGGCGTAGGGACGGCGTTCGTTAATACGCAGGTCCAATTGGATAAGTGCATTATCTACTTCGCGGCTGGCGATTACTTTGCCGAGCGGTTTGGCGAGGCGCTCTTTAAATTCTGCTGCTGAGTGGACATCCAAAGCCTGGCGCACTGGATGACTCAGTTCATCAGCGGCACAGAGATCGGCACTGTAATGCTCTTCTTCAGATTGTTCGGTGACCAGCGATACCCCAATAAAAATCGCCGTATTCAGGCCCAGAGAGAAAAGCGTAATACTGTTCCAGTACTCGTTGCCTACTGGAATATACAGTTCTGAAAACGGAATATGTAAAACCTTAATGCCCGTGAAAACTGGCAACAACAATCCCAGGAACCAGATGATGGTTCCTACCGACAGGCCAGCCAGCATGCCGCGACGATTGCCGGGGCTCCAGAAAATAATGGCGAAGATGCCGGGCAGGAACTGTAAGGTTTCGATAAAAGCGGCAAAAGCCAAATCCGTCAGGCTGTAACGGTTATTCAAAATCCAATAAAACAAATAACCGCCAAGGAAGATGGTGGCGATCAGAATGCGGCGCAACCAGATCAATTGGCTGTAAAGGTCGTTGCGGGCGGCGAGGCGCAAGCTGGGTAATAGCCAGTGGTTCATCACCATAGTCGCCAACGCGAGGGTAATGATAATCATGGCTCCGGTCGCTGCTGATAAACCGCCGATAAAGGCGAAAATCGTGAGCGAAGGAGAGTTAAATAAAATGGGCACGCCTAGCGTGAAATATTGTGGATCAAGCGGTACAGCCAATTCCGAACCTGCCCACAGGATTGGGAATATCGGCAACGCCATAAACAGAAGGAATAGTGGAAATGCCCAGGTAACCGTGCGCGAGTTGCGCATTAAGGGATTTTCTGCCAAACCGAGATGGAAAATGTGGGGCATGGTGACAGCAGTGGCAACGAACACAAGTAAGAGCGTATGCGAAGAGCCATCTTGAATCGGTGTATGCAAAAGCGCGAGGTTTTCCGGGTGATCGGCTAGCCATTCATTCAGGCCATCAAGGCCATTAAAAACGCCGAACACTGCAACTAGGCCCACGGCAAACATAGCGCAAACTTTTAACAAACTCTCGAAGGCCATTGCAGTGATAAGGCCGCGGTGTTGGTCGCGGTTGGAGCCAAATAAAATGGTGAATAGTGCGAGAATGGCGCAGTAGCAAAGCGCCATAACATCTTTAAACGTAAGGCCATTATCTGCAACGGTTAGCGATGGGATGCCGCTGCCGCTGACTACCAAAATATGCATGGTGTCGGCGATTGCCTGAATTTGGAGTGCCATCAACGGCATGATGCCGAGCAGCATGCACAGCGTCGTCAAAGCACCAACGGCATTACTGTGGTAACGAAATACCAGTAAGTCAGCCAGTGAATGCACTTGATGGCGACGGGCCAGTTCTGCCAGTGGTGCCAATGCAACCGGCGCGAAGAGAAATAAGGCTCCCGTTCCCAAATAATAAGCCAGAGCGCCATAGCCGAACTGGAATGCTAAATCCACCACACCGTAAAACGCCCAGGCGCTGGCAAAGATCCCGAGCGAGAAAATATAGGTTACCGGGTGATTGGTAATGCGTTCGGGCACCCACCCGCGCTCGGTAATGTAAGCAATCCCGAACAGTAAAAGCAGGTAACTGATGCCGATAATGGCGACTTGGAGAAAGTCAAAAGTCATAAGTCTGGTTCTATTATTTTTGTTCTTTGAGATCAATCAAAATGGTGCGGTTTCTTGCGGCGCCATTGAAAAAGGAAAGTCACGAATACCAAGCCCATCCAAAAAAGATAGGGTCGATACCACACCCCACTGGGGCTAATAATCCAGGTGAATAACGACGGCGAAAACAAATACGCAATCAGCAACAGCAAAATGATGAGACGTTGATGGTTCATGGTCGGTTCGTTGTTTAGGTTTATGGAGCTAACTTTTGTTGGGCTAACTATAGCGCTTTTAGGATTTATTCGTCGCTATTTCTAATGCTGGGGGCTAGCGGTGAGTAGATTGCACTCAACCCTTTAATGGCTGGTAATTGCCAGTTATTTTTTCCCCAGCTCAACAATTCTTTAGATGTTGCGCCGTAAAGTTCCTGCGGTGGTTTTTGCCCCAAAAACGCAAGAGCTAGCCAAAGATTGGTTCCTGCATCTTTTAATTCCAATGCAGGAGCAAGGTTTTGCTTGCTGAGTTTTTGGCCGTTGGATTGGCTGGCGAGGGTGACGTGGCCAAACTTGGGAACGGGCGCGCTTAATAATTGGAACAGGAAAATCTGGCGGGCGGTGACGTCCAGTAAATCACTGCCGCGAATGATATGGGTGATGCCTTGCTCGATATCATCGACAACTACGGCGAGTTGGTAGGCATAAAGGCCGTCTTTGCGTTTCAGTATTTGGTCGCCTGCTTGGGTGCGCAGGTTTTGAGTTTGTTCGCCCTGGATTAAATCGGTAAAGCGCAGTTCATCGCTTTGAAAGAATCCTGTAGGCAAATCATAGAGCTTCAAACGTTGGGCATGAGGCTGATTGATATCTGGGTGCCGCGAACGGCATCGGCCATTATAGATTCCGCCCATGGCCTGCAAATCCTGACGGGTACAGTCGCAAGGGTAGAGCAGATTTTGTTGGCGAAGTCTGCTGAGGTACGCCTCATACAGATCCCAGCGTTGGCTTTGGTAAATTACGGAGTCATCCCACCCCAATCCATAGTCTTCCAGACAGCGCAAAATGGCATCGGCTGCGCCAGCTTGTTCGCGTGGCGGGTCCAGGTCTTCCATGCGCACCAGCCATTTACCGCCATTATGGTGAGCATCCAAATAGCTGGCGAGGGCGCTAACGAGCGAGCCGAAATGTAAAGGGCCGGTAGGCGAGGGGGCGAAGCGGCCGATATAGCCGGATTGGGTTGAGGATTCGCTCATACAAAAACGGCGAGGTTTCCCTCGCCGCCTGATGTGTTACTAAAACCTGCGGGCTTAGCCGCCGATTTGCTTTTCTTTGATTTCTGCAAGGGTTTTGCAGTCAACGCAGAGAGTTGCAGTTGGGCGCGCTTCAAGGCGACGAATCCCAATCTCAACACCGCAAGCATTGCAGTAGCCGTAGTCATCGTTCTCAATCAACTCTAAAGTGCTGTCGATTTTCTTGATGAGTTTGCGCTCGCGGTCGCGGGTGCGCAGTTCCAGGCTGAATTCTTCTTCCTGGCTGGCGCGGTCGGCTGGATCAGGGAAGTTCGCGGCCTCATCCTTCATATGAGTCACAGTGCGATCCACCTCTTCCATCAACTCAGACCGCCAGTTCAACAGCAAACCGCGAAAGTGCAGTTTCTGGTCGTCATTCATATATTCTTCGCCTTTTTTCTCCACGTAAGGAGTAAATGGACGCAAAGCAAAGGTTTCAGTTGAAGGAGTTTTTTTCGCCATATCGTTAGCGCCTCGTAGAGCTAGTTATCTCGTTCTTGAAAAACCGGCAAGCGGCGGGCCTGCGCGGGATACGGCTGCATCGTGCAACCACAGAGAATTTGAAGGGGAGGCAAGCTACCAGATAATAAAACAGGGTGCCAGCGATTTTTTAACCCTCATTATACTAGCTGTTCCAAGGGTACAAATTTCACCCACCTTTGTAAATTTGGGTGAATTAATAGTGTCGAGATTTTTCACAACATGTATATGTTGCGAAAACTGGATAAATAATTAACTTATTGAAAAATATTAATAATTTAAAGTTGGTTTGGTTTGTGCTTTGGGAGGCTCCAGTAATGTTAAGGATACATTACCTTATTTAATGGCTCTCAATACTAGGAGATGATTATGAAAAACAAGGCATTAGTAATTGGATTGACTTTTTTGGCTGCTAGCAGTGCTCAAGCTGGTTTATTTGCTAACGGTGGTTTTGAATCAGGTAATCTGTCAGGTTGGTCGCAAGGCGGCGGATCGAATTATGATACCAACGTTGTTAAGCCTGCTATATCGACATACAACGGTGGGGTGTCTAATAATACCGTTGTCGGCGTTGGTACAGATGCAATTACAGGTGCTAGCACTGTGTATTCAGGCAACTATGCAGTACGTGTTAACGATGATTACAACAATCGTTCGCTATCTACAATTTACCAAAGTGTAAATAATTACACCGACAATAATATATTCTTTGCATGGAACGCTGTGCTTGAAGATTCTCATTTCACGTACGATTCCGATTATTTTTCTTTGCAGCTCGTTGATAACACTACCAACACAATTCTAGTTAATAGATCTTATAGTTCAGCAGGTTCAATCGGTGCTGGTACTTCAGGTGTAACTTGGAGCCAGTTTGGCAGCTGGTTCTCAAGCGGGTGGGTAGTAGAAAATATTGATTTGGTTGCGTTGAACGCGGTAGGTCACGATTTTACTTTGGCATTATTGGCTGCTGATTGTCCTTACAATGGTCATGCTGGTTACGCATACCTTGATGGTTTTGGCGCTAAACCACCGGTACGTAGCGTTCCAGAACCTTCAAGCTTGTTGATGCTGGGTCTTGGTTTGTTAGGTTTGGTTGGTATTCGCAAAAAAGTAGCTGCTAAATAATCTACTGTTTTAGACGCAGTTTTAAAACCCCTGTTATGTATCCATAATGGGGGTTTTTATTTTAATAGACTTTGATTATGGATTTACTTTTATATCCTGCAACACTTGTTTTGCGTTACAAAAGATTTTTGGCAGACGTTATTTTAGCCGATGGTGAAGCTATCACTGTGCATTGCCCGAACACCGGCTCCATGAAAAATTGTATTCAGCCTATGAGTCCATGCTGGTATTCCACATCGGCTAGTGCTGCGCGCAAGTATCCTCATACATTGGAAATTGTGACTACGCCTGATGGCGACTTGGCGGGAATTAATACCGCGCGTTCAAATGGTTTGGTGGCGGCTGCAATTTGTTCTGGTGTAATTGCTGAGTTGCAAGGTTATTCCGACATTCGTCGTGAAGTAGTGTATGGCAATGAAAAATCGCGAATTGATTTTTTGTTAACGCACGAAAACAAAAAATGTTATGTCGAAGTTAAAAATGTCACCTTGATGGAAGCAAAAGGCCATGGTTTATTTCCGGATGCTGTTAGCGAGCGAGGTACTAAACATTTGCGTGAATTGATGCAAATGGTTCGCGAAGGTCATCGCGCGGTTTTACTTTATTGCGTGCAACATACGGGTATTGAATGGGTTGAGCCTGCAGATGCGATTGATCCGCTTTATGGAAAAACCTTGCGTGAAGCGATTGCGGCGGGCGTTGAGGTTATTGCTTATAGAGCGGAGATAGAACCTGAGAAAAATAAAATTGTATTAGCGAAAAAATTGGCAGTGAAAATTTAAAGAGTTAAGTCCCCTCGGCAACTGCTCCTGCGTTGCTCTACCTCCTGTATCTATACAGTCGCCCCTGTCTCCCCCCCTTGAAAAGGGGGAGAGCTAACTGCACTCTGTAGCAAGTAGGGTGAGGGCTATGTTTTTAAAATCACGCCGCCGCTTGCAAAATCTTACGTGTAACTTCTGCCGTAATATCCGCTTTTTCCCCCAACGGGTTTGGATTGTGGCGAATCACATTATCAACCAATGCTGGAATTGAGCTGCCATCCAAACCGTAACCTTTGAAGGATGTAGGTACGCCCATTTCTTCGAAGAAGTTTTTAGTAGCTGCGATTGCTGCATCAATTAATTCATCTTCATTTGCATTATTTAAATTCCACACACGCTTGCCGTATTGAATTAATTTGCCGCGTTTTTGTTCGCGCTGTTGATTCATTACCGATGGCAGAACAATCGCTAAGGTTTGCGCGTGATCTAAAGCGTGCATAGCGGTGAGTTCGTGGCCGATCATGTGTGTTGCCCAATCTTGCGGAACACCGACACCAATTAAGCCATTCAGTGCCATGGTTGCCGCCCACATAACGTTGGCGCGAATGGCGTAATCGTTTGGGCTCGCCAAAACTTTTGGGCCTTCTTCAATCAAGGTCAACAGCAGGCCTTCCGCAAAACGATCTTGCACTTTTGCATTCACGGGATAAGTTAAATATTGCTCCATGATATGTACGAAGGCATCCACAACCCCGTTTGAAATTTGGCGAGGTGGTAGTGAATAAGTTGTAGTTGGATCAAGAATCGCAAACTGTGGATAGACGAGCGGGCTGCCGAACGAAAGTTTTTCTTGTGTCGCTGCTTTGGTTACAACCGAGTTGCCATTACTTTCAGTTCCGGTTGCGGGCAACGTCAACACGCATCCGATTGGTAATGCGCTGGTAAAGGGCGCGTGCTTTTCCAAAATATCCCACGGCTCGCCATCAAAGTTAACACCGGCAGCAATGAGTTTAGTGGCATCCACTACACTACCGCCGCCTACCGCTAATAAATAATCGAGATTTTTTTCTTTAATCAATGCGATGGCTTTTTCGCAAGTTTCATAATGTGGGTTGGGTTCAATGCCAGAGAATTCAAAAAAAGTTTTACCTTCCAGCGCTTTAATCACCTGATCGTAAACACCGTTCTTTTTAATGGAGCCGCCGCCGTAAGTTAATAAAATGCGTGCGTTAGCTGGAATTAAATCAGCGATGGCGCTGATTTGACCTTCGCCGAACACAATTTTAGTTGGGTTGTGAAAGCTGAAATTGTTCATGATGAAATCCTGTTGTCGAATAAAGTGTAAAATTTAAAACAACTGCATAGGTAATGTGAGCGAATTTACGGATGTTTACCAAGGCTTTGGGTTCTGCGATGAGTCATATTTTTATGAACCTTGTCGTGCTGGAGAATCTGGTTTAGATAATAATTTCAAATCGCTAGGTAGATAGCATCATTTTCAACATTAAATCTGATGGCTTTTAATTTCTGTCCGCTGCAAGGGCCTGCTACGCAAGCACCATTTTCAATGACAAACAATGCGCCGTGGTTAGCACATTGAATCATGGTGCAGCTGGAATCGAGAAATTGATCTTCAACCCATTCCAACGCGATCCCTATGTGCGGGCAAGAATTTTTGTAAATATAAATTTGATTCTGCTTTTTAACAGCGAAGTATTTTTCGCCGTTGCATTCAAAACCTTTACTGCCATTTTCGGGAATGTCAGTTGTAAGTAAGTCAGTTACTTGCATGTAAACTCTGGTTCCCGAAATTATTTTGGTGGAGCTGCTAATGTGAGCGTACGTTTGATGACTTGGCCATCGCGTACTAGCTGAATCTCCACCTGATCACCGGGTTTATGAGTTTCCAGGATGCTCATGTAGGCATCGTTGTTGGGCGTAAGTTTTCCATCAATAGCCACCACCACGTCGCCTAATACCAATTGTCCCCAATTATTACGCGATACGCCGCGCAGGCCGGCCTGTTGTGCGGGTGAATTGTTGAATACACGTAAAATTGGCAAACCTTCAATTCCGCTCTGCAAAGCCCATTGTTCTGGTGCTGATTCAAAACCCATAACGGGGCGAATGATTCGGCCGTTTTTAATAAGTTGGGGAACCACATCTTTAACTGTGTTGACGGGAATGGCGAAGCCAATACCGGCGCTTGCGCCGCTTGGGCTATAGATCATGGTGTTAACACCAATCAATTGACCCTGTGAGTTGAGCAACGGGCCGCCGGAGTTGCCGGGGTTGATGGCGGCATCGGTTTGAATGACGTTAGCGATTTTACGTTGATTGGGCGATTCGATTTCACGACCTAGCGCGCTGACAACACCGGTGGTGAGTGTTGCGTCCAATCCAAAAGGGTTGCCTATGGCGAGAACTTTACGGCCTACAGTGAGCTGGCTGGAATCGCCTAAATTGAGCGCAATCAGTTTTTCGTTAGGTGCAGTAATTTTCAGTACTGCCAAATCCCGCTCAGGTGCGAGGCCGACGACTTTTGCGGGCCAGGTACTTTGGTCCTGCAGGGTGATCATCACTTTATTTGCACCTTCTACTACGTGGTAGTTAGTGACTATGTAACCGTCTTTGCTCCACACAAAACCTGTGCCTGAACCGGCCGGTACACTCATGATGTCCCATGAGCGTGGGTCGCGTGCGAGTTGTTCATTGGTAACAAAAACTACACTGGGGCGAGCATGCTCGAAAATTTGCATGCTGTTACGTTCATCGTCAGTCGCAAACTCTGGAGCGGCGGCCTCTGCCAGCGCCACTGTCATTCCCAAGGCCAACCCCGAGAGGCGGCTCAACCAAGTCTTGCTCATGGATTACTCCTTAACATGTTGGGTTTTGTTTGCATGGAAGATTCTGGAGATTAAGCAAATCATTTCTAAAAATCAGTTTCGCTTTTAGCGTCGTGTGTGCTGATTTATGGGCAAGCGCGTCTATTTCAAGAGCGACTTTTAATTCATCTTTTGGGCAAAAAGATCCGGCGAAACTTTTATTGGCTTCAAAAAAAACGCCGCTGTTTAGTAGCGGCGTTTCAGGTTTATGTGAGTCGATTAAGACAAGCTTTGACGCAATGAGTCAGGATTGTTGTGGCCATTACGCAACGCCTGAATGCGCTCTTCCAAGGGCGGATGGCTTGCAAACAAACGGCCCATGCCACCAGCAATACCAAAGGCTTGCATGCTGGCAGGCATTGAGGTCTGGCCGCTTTCCAGTTGCAGGCGTTGCAACGCACGGATCATAGCGTTGCGATCAGCCAAATGTGCACCGGCTTCATCAGCGCGGTATTCGCGGTAACGTGAGAAGGCGGCAACGATCATCGAAGCGAGTATGCCGAAAATAATTTCTGCTACGAATGATCCAACGTAATAGCCGATGCCTGGACCGCTACTTTCGTTATCACGGCCTCCTTGTAAGGCTTTATCGATAGCAAATCCCACGATGCGTGCAAAGAACATTACGAAGGTATTCACAATGCCTTGGATCAAGCTCAAGGTAACCATATCACCGTTGGCAACGTGGCCAATTTCGTGAGCGAGAACAGCGCGGACTTCGTCGCGCTCAAAACGTTGTAGCAAGCCAAGGCTAACGGCAACTAATGCATCGTTGCGGTTCCAACCAGTCGCAAACGCGTTTGACTCTTCCGCTGGGAACACACCGACTTCCGGCATTTTAATCCCCGCTTTTTGGGCGAGCTCTGCAACTGTATCGACCAACCAGCGCTCGTCAGCATTGCGTGGATTTTCAATTAGCTCAACGCCCATGGAGCGTTTTGCCATCCACTTGGAAATAAACAGGGAGATAAACGAGCCGGTAAAACCGAACACGGCACAGAAAATAAACAGGCTTTGCAGGTTCAATTGGCCGTGGCTAATGAATTTGCCCACACCCAATAGGTTAATAACAACACCTGCAACAATCATGATTGCCAGGTTAGTTAACAGAAATAAGCCTATACGTAACACGATGAATCTCCTCAAATGAAATAGGTGGATTGCTCCCGGCATTAAAGCGCCGGGACAATCTACCACCTATATAGGTTCATTTGGATGAAATTCAATGTGCCAGCGTCGGTAAATAATCCAGAGAATTACCGTTGCCAGCTAGCAGGAATTGCCTTGGAGATTATTGCTTTGCCAATAGCTGGTTGTTGAGCTGATTAATTTTGGAAGCCATTTCCTCAATCAAGCCAAGACAAATTTGGGGTTGATGATCGATTAAATCAACAAACTCTTCTTTTCTTACGGCCAGCACTGTGCAATCGCTGGTGGCAATCACGGAGGCTATACGCGGCTGGCGAGTAAATACGGCGAGCGCGCCAAAGATTTCATTGGTGTTGACTTCGCCAACCTTGACTCCATCGCAAATTGCATCTGCGCTGCCATCTAATAAGGTGTAAACCTTATCGGCCTCGTCGCCTTGCTGGATGATGATTTCGCCTTTATGGAAATGGATAAAACCTGCCTGTGGCTGGAATTCCGCACGAATCTCTTGCGCCAAAGCCTGTTGGTAAAAGGCTATGTTACACACGAGATAGTGGGCCCAGTTCTTCTGCAATTTAAGGTCTGAGTTGACGTGAGCAATAAGTTCGTCGCGCTCGTAAGGCACGAGTTGCACAGTTTCAATACAGCTGAAAACACCTTCGTTTAGATTGAGTGAGCGAGTAAGGCCAATCAAATCTCCTTCTTCCAGAATCGCGACCAATTTACCGCGCACTCGATAATAAACCTGGCCTTCGGTAATCAGCAGCAAACGGGTGTTGGGTTGATCAGCGAAAATATCGTTACTAACGCTAATTTCAATAGGGTTGGCTGCAGGCAAGAGGTTTTGTAGAAATAGCTCGGTCAAACTGCGGGATTTGATCGCAATATCAGAAATGGAATCGGATTGCTTGGTCGGTAAATGCATGGCACCCTCGGTAAACAGTACACAGATTATTTGCTAAGTGTAGCTGGTTACCAAGGAAAATCTGCGCACGATGGCGCAGACTTATAAATTTAAGCGAAGCTTGGCTAATTAAGCGAAAGCCTGTTGCTCGTCGTTGCGAAAGCCTTGCTCTGCCTCGGCGACCAACTGCAATTTCATTTCGGGGGCGAGATCATTCCAATGAACATTCAACAATGCGCCTTGCAAGGCGTAAAGCATGACTTTGGAAACATTGATGTCGCGTGCTTTGATGCGAAGGTAAGCTTCTACAGCGCCTATGCGGCGAAGATCAGCGTAAGTATTGATGCCAACAGCATGCAGAATGTTAACTGATGCCATACCGAGGTTTTTTAACTGGAGTAATTCACTGTGACTTGCAGTCATGAAGATCCCGCTCCGTACAATTAAGTTATGATTATTGTCCCCGCTACCTATAAATTTCCATTTATAGTAAGCCCTTATAGTAACCTGTTCATAAGACTCTGCAATTACTTTGTGCAGTAAAGCGCCAGTTTATGGTTTAAAAAAGGTGTAAATATGAAAGTTGGTGTCCAAAATTCGGCTGATGGGGAGGCTAATGCACCTTTGTTACCAAATTTTGACGTAATGGGCAGATCTGATCAAGATTTAGTCAGTTGCCCCAATCAGAGGGCCAAAATCCACCTTCAAGTCCTGGATTCCTTGTTGAAGTTAACAGATAAAGCCACTTTGGCTGGTTTTGACCTGCGAGTTGCCAGTGGTTTCCGCAGTTTTGACCGGCAGTTGATGATTTGGAATAACAAAGCCAATGGTTTACGCCTGGTGTTGGATGAGGTTGGGCAGCCCATAGATATAAGCCAATTAAGTGATGATGAAAAAGTCTTCGCCATTTTGCGTTGGTCGGCCTTACCCGGTGCGTCCCGGCATCACTGGGGCACAGATATAGATGTGTATGATGCATCGCGCGTTGCAGAGGATTACCCGCTTCAACTCACCTTGGAAGAGACCGAGGGCGATGGGCCTTTCGCAGAATTTCATGATTGGTTGACGCAAGAACTGGCACAAAATCCCAACGAGTTTTACCGCCCTTATATTGCCGGTGCGGGCAGTATTTCTCCCGAGCCCTGGCATTTAAGCTATGCGCCACTCGCGCGTATTTTTGCAACACAACTTACGGAAACTCTTTTGCGGGATGAATTGCAAGCAACAGATATTGCCTTGAAAGACAGCGTGCTAAAAAATCTCCACACAATTTATCAAAACTATATAAAACCTTATCAATAATAATTTGGAGCTTATGTTGAGCAACTCCGTTACGACTCAGCCCGCGACCAAGCGCGGCATTATCAGTTGGATGTTTTACGATTGGGCTGCGCAGCCGTTTTTTACGGTAGTGCTTACCTTTATTTTTGGGCCTTATTTTGCTTCGCGTTTGATTGATGATCCAACAGCAGGTCAAGCAGCTTGGGGTTACACGGTGACTATTTCTGGAATTGTTATAGCACTTCTGTCGCCAGTGATGGGAGCAATTGCAGATGCATCTGGTTCGCGAAAAAAATGGATTGGATTTTTTGCCTTTATAAAAATATCGGCTTTGGCATTGTTATGGTTTGCTGCACCGGGTTCAGCGCTTTGGTTGCCAATGGCCTGTATTATTTTTGCCACTATAGCTGCTGAATTTTCCATTGTGTTTAACGATTCCATGATGCCGCGTTTGGTTAATAAAACAGAAGTGGGTCGGCTATCCAACAGCGCTTGGGGCTTGGGTTATTTAGGCGGTTTGGTCGCTTTGTTTATTGTATTGTTGCTTTTAGCCGGTAGCCCTGCAACGGGCAAGACGCTGATAGGTTTAACACCTTTATTTGGTTTGGATCCTACTGCTGGCGAAGATGCACGCATAACAGGGCCGCTTGCCGCTTGCTGGTATTTTATTTTTATCATTCCCATGTTTTTGTTTACGCCAGATACCAGTACAGGTTTGCCCTTGGGCGTTGCAGTAAAAACAGGCTTACGCGAACTAAAAAATACCTTGGTGGAATTAAAACATCGCACGGCGATTTTAAAATTTTTAGCGGCACGCATGTTGTATCAAGACGGCGTAAACGGTTTGCTTGCATTGGGCGGAACTTTTGCTGCAGGTATGTTCGGTTGGAAAACCGTAGAGATGGGCGTGTACGGAATTTTGTTATTGTTTGCTGCGATATTTGGTTGTTACTTCGCTGGTAAAATTGATGTGCGTTTAGGATCCAAAAAAGTTGTGTCTGCCAGTTTGGTTGGTTTAATCATCGCAACGCTGGGCATTGTTTCAACCGGGCCGGGCTATACATTATTTGGTTTATTGCAATTATCTACGACGGATACTGGCGGATTGTTTGGTACAGCAGCAGAAAAAGCATACATACTGTTTGGTTTGTTGATTGGTTTGGTGTTTGGCCCTGTGCAAGCGTCATCGCGCTCGTATTTGGCGCGTAGCGTTAATGTTGACGAAGCGGGCCGCTATTTTGGTTTATACGCATTTGCAGGGCGCGCGACTTCATTTTTCGCACCGCTATCGGTTGCAACAATTACAGTCTTAACTAATTCCGCCAGAATAGGCATGTGCGCTTTGATTGTGTTTTTGGTTGTTGGATTTTTATTGTTATTAATCGCGCCTTACCCTGCGGTTGATAATCGCGCGAAACCTTCTGTTGAATAGTTTGAGTAAATCTATGTTAGTTATTTTTGATTGTGATGGTGTGTTGGTTGACAGTGAAATTTTATCGGCCCAGGTTTTTTCAGAATCCCTGGCGGAGCGCTACGGAATTCATGTGAGCCCCTATTATTCCCTGGAATCTTATCGCGGAAAATCTGTGCCCGATTGCATTAGCATGATTACTGCGGAGTTAACTGAAAAATTAAATTGGCAAGATGTTCCGCAAGCAGAACGCGATGAGCGCGGTCGTGCTTTTTGGCGTCACGTGCAATTGCAAACATTGGCGGCGTGCGATGATCGTTTGTTTGCAGTAGAAGGTGTTGAAGCTGTTTTAAAAAATTTGAAAGCTAAAAGCATTCCGTTTTGTGTGGCTTCAAACGGTAAGCATGAAAAGATGGCTGTTACCTTGGTGAAAACTAATTTAATGTCTTACGTGGATGGGAATATTTTTAGCTTTGAAGATGTGGCACGTGGCAAGCCCGCCCCTGACTTGTTTTTGCATGCTGCTAAAACCATGAATGTTCCCGCGGCTGAAGCTATAGTGGTTGAAGATTCGTTGACGGGCGTTATTGCCGCTAAGGCAGCGGGTATGCGCGCCTTAGCCTATTGCCCACCGGACGAAGAGGGTAAACCTAATAATTTGATTGGCAAAATGACTGAGTTAGGCGCAGAGTGTTTTTTCCATATGGATGAACTTGTCGAGCTTATTTTTAAAAGCAAATGACTTTTTAAAGCCAAATAGTTTTTATCACCATCATTTCTGGATTAAAAATTGAACATAGCATCTGTGGCAAATTCAACCGCTTCAAATTCCACTACATCAAATATTGATGTTTGGAACATTATTCGTACTGAAGCAGAATCTGCCAGTCAACAAGAACCGGTATTGGCGAGCTTTTATCACGCCGCTATTTTGAATCATTCCAATTTTCAGGCGGCCATTAGTTTTCATCTTGCAAATAAACTCGATTCTCAGGCAATGCCTGCGTTAATGATTCGCGAGATTTTTGTAGAAGCCATGAATGCAGATCCGACAATTGAAATTGCAATGCGTGCGGATATTTGCGCACATCGCGAACGTGATCCTGCTTGCAGTACTTACAGTATGCCTTTGCTTTTTTTCAAAGGTTATCAGGCTTTGCAAACTCAACGTATTTCACATTGGTTGTGGCTGCAAGGGCGAGAGTGCCTCGCACTGTTTTTACAAAACCAGATCTCTCAGCAGTTTGATGTAGATATTCACCCCGGTGCAAAAATTGGCAAAGGTATTATGGTGGATCACGCTACTGGCGTAGTTATGGGTGAGACTGTGGTAATGGAGGATAACGTGTCGCTTTTGCACGGCGTAACGCTTGGTGGCAGCGGTTGCACGAAAGGTTTGCGTCATCCCATTATTCGCCGCGGTGTCTTAATTGGCGTGGGTGCAAAAATATTGGGGCATATTGAAGTAGGCGAGGGTGCGAAAATTGGCGCGGGGAGTTTAGTGTTGGAGCCGGTTGCACCGCACACCACTGTAGCGGGTGTGCCTGCAAAAGTAGTGGGGCGGCCCGTAGTTGCCGAGCCTGCGTTAAATATGGATCATCGCCTGGTTGATGATTAAAAGCGGGCGCTGAAAATAATAAGTCTAGATAAGTCGTATTTCCTGTTCGCTGTTGCCATCGCGCAGCCAGGCTAAAACAGATTGTCGGCTTTTTAACATGTTTTCATAGGTTTCGATTACAACGCTATTGGGTACTTTTTGTTTCTTCATCAAATTGATTCGATGTTGTAAAAAAGCTATATCCTGTTCCACTTTGGTTTGTACGCTGGATGCTTCTTTGAGTTCGCCGTTTACGACGATTTTACGTTGATACAAAGCATTCATCTGCAACTGCTCCTTTATAAAATGCTCAACCAAGAATAAATACCTAAGCGGCAAGTTTCGACTATGGTTCTAAACTCAACTATGGTTACAGTATGGTTTGATATTTGGCGCATGCCACGTCGTATTGATACCTTTTTGGAACATATATTTGGGTTCATATCGCAAAACAGCGATCTTCAGATGTATTTTGGTGTTGCTTCAAAAAAATTGTGAACGAGTTAACAAAATTATGAGCGATCAACAATTCGACATTATCTTCCGCGGCGACATTGTATTTGGTCATCAATTAGCCGACGTGAAATTGCGTTTGCAACAATTGTTCAAAGCCGATGCTGCAAAAGTTGATGCGCTGTTCAGTGGCCGCCCCGTACCACTCAAACGGGGCTTGGATTTCGCCAGCGCTCAAAAATATAAAGACGCTTTAGTAAAAGCCGGTGCGCAAGTTGATGTTGTTCCCATGGGTGAAACCAAACCCGCTTCTGTTACCGCATCATCATCTCCTGCACCTGCACCTGCACCTGCACCTGCACCTGCACCTGCACCTGCACCCAGCGCAGCTCCCTTAAACTTGGCTCAGCGACTTGCACTGCAAGAAGAAGCGGCAAAAGCAGAGGCTGAGGCGGCAGCTGCGAAGGAAGCGATCAAGCGTGAGCAAGCGGCGCGCGAGGCAGCGCAGAATCCAGGTGCGGTACAACCAAGTTGGAGTTTGGCACCAGTCGGCTCTGACTTGTTGCAACCTGCAGAAAAAGTTGTACTTGATCCGGTAGTGGTTGATATAAGTGCGATTAGTTTGCGTCCGGAGGGGGGCAATATTTTGGACGCAAATGAGCAAGCTCCTGAGCCGATTGCCAGCGTAGTTGCACCAAATTTTGAAGTGGCAGAGGCGGGAGCTGATTTAGTTCGTGCAGATGAAAAAATGGATTTGCCCTTGCTTGAAATTGAACTTGAAGATTGGGGAATAGCAGATTTGGGTGAGGATTTAATTGCGGCATCTGAAAAACCTGCGGTAGAAATTCCGGTAATACATATTCCCGAGGTGGGTCTTGCGCCAGTCGGTGCGGACTTGGGACAATTAAAACCACAAATAAAAGCCGTGGTTCCCGATACTAGCGGAATTCGGTTGGCTGATTAAAAAATCCGGGTGTAGTCATTCAATAATAATATCCTGCACCCGAGTTAGTTCCTCTGCTTTTCTTGCTGTAAGAGCCGTGCAATGCAAACACCAATTTTTAATGTCCACGATTTAATTTTAGTGCTTACACTTGCAGTGTGTTTGCTGCTGGTTATCTTTCAATTGCTATTGTCCAAGCAAAAAGAAATTGCGTCGCGTTTGCTTACCTTGTTTTTCATTTGTGTGGGTGTGAACGCGCTGTGTAATCTGCTGCTGTGGAATAACTATTTGCATATCGAATCAACATTTGCAAAATGGGCGCTTGCGTTGGGTTTGGGGTTAACCGTAGTAGGCAAGAGCACGAGTCTTTTTTTATATGTGGTTGCTATTACGCGCGAAAATTTCCGTTTTGGTTGGCGAGAAGCCCTGCACCTGATTAATGTCGTGATAGTAGTGGGTTTGTTATTTGTAGGTGGAATCGACAGTGATCAACTGCGATTTGTATCTAGTACGCAAACTGCCTTTAGCGTTTACGTGACCAATTTGTTATGGCATTACCTTAAATTTTTAACCGTCATTTATGCAGTAAGCGCAGTTTGGGTGGTGTGGCATTACAAACAGCAATTAAAAGCTTTTTATTCAAGCCTGAGTTTGGAAGGTCCGCAGTGGTTGATGTTGCTGACATTAGGTTTTGCGCTCAATTGGTGCTGGTCTTTGGTGGTTCATGTTTTAGGGGAGTCGGTAGGAATAAGTCGTGCAGATACCTTTGGTATTTTAGATAACTACATTACGTTTTTTCTGGTCAATGCATTGTTTATTTACAGCTTGCTCTACGCGCATCAGCTTATAGAAACCAAGAATGCACCCAAAGAAAAACCGCCTGTCCTGACTCCAGAGCACTCTCCGGATTTTATTGCGCGTATTCGCGAAGGAATGGAAGTTCAACAGCTTTATTTAAAACATACGTTGAATATTGAGGAGTTTGCCAAGCATGTGGGCATTCATTATCGCGAGGTGTCGGCTATTATTAACCAGGATTTCAATACCAATTTTTTTGAGTTTGTGAATTCTTATCGTGTGGATAAAGCAAAAGATATGTTGGTTGATCCCAAATTTGCGGACCGAACTATTTTGGATATTTTGTTGGAATCGGGTTTTAACAGTAAATCATCCTTCCATCGTTTTTTTAAACGCTACACGGGAATGTCAGCGGCGGATTTTCGTAAACAGCACGCCGCTGAATCTTCATCAAGCGCGTCGACGAATCAACAATAAACTTCCGAAGATTGCTAACTCAAGCCAACCTATAGCGCCGCCCCCACTAGATGAACCTCCGCCATCAGACGTGGTTGTGGGTGTGGAAGAAGCTTCTGCGGATGAGGCTACCGAGGAAGACGAGCTTGCCGCTGAAGAGCTAGAAAAGGAGCTGCTGGTCGCTGCCGAGCTTGGGCTTTTGCTTGAGTTGCTTGATGAACTACTAGAATTCTCGTCGGCAGGTACGCTTCCAGTAAATCCTGTTGCGTTTTCACGCGTTAACGCTAGTACCAGTACGCCATCTTTAACCAAGGCGTTTTCCGGTGCAAAATCCACACGGTTTTCATCAAAACTCCAATTCGCTTTACTCCAGCGCCCAGTGTCGAAACTGGTAAATTCATCGCGCCATCCACCTTCAAATGTTTTGGTCGTGCTGTTGTAAGCTTTGTAATCCAGGTAGCTAACAAATTGGTAAACCGGGAGTTGGCTATCATCAAACGGCCCCACCCAGGACTCGGCGGTGGATGACCACAAATTAAATCTAATGGATTGTGAATTCACCAAGCTGGTAACTGTGCTGGTGCCGGTAACGCGGCGAATCTCAATTCCATCTAAATACCAGGCAACATAATCGGACGTCCATTCCAATACATAAGTGTGATAAGCATCTGCTAATGATGTAGCAGAGGTGTGCGTCATTTCTGTTTTGATCGTTGGGCGCTGTGTGCCCAAAATAATATTGCTTTGCCATTGGGTAGCATTATTTTTTCCGAAAATTTCTATATCAATTTCTTCCCAAAAAGTATTACCAATTTCTGAACCGTTTTTGTAAGTGAAAAAGGTGGACAAAGTTCCGCTGGCTTTTGCAACACGCATGCGCATTTCGTAGCGCCCGTATTGGTAACTTTGGTTGGAGTAAATTTCTGCACCTTTGTAGGCTTTTGCGTAACTCAGGTTAACGGTTAAACAGCTTGCTAGCGCCAACAGCAGCGTTGATAAACGCAATGGTGTAAACATGGTAGAGCCTCTAGAAAAAAAGAAGGTGGCAAATAAATTGCCACCCGAGTTGAAACAGTTGCTTGTACTTAGATTTTAGTCAATTTAATCCAATCGATATTGAAACCACCGGAGTTGGCGTAAATCGCCAGGCTTTGTACGCCCGCTGTTAATGAAACATCATGTGAAATAGTCGCGTAGGTTCCCCAGCCGCCAGTGTTAGGTACGCTGATAGTGCCCAAGCCAACGCCGTTTTTATCCAACGTAAATTGCGCGGTAGTCAAAGCCGATGCAACGCGATATTCCACTTTGTAGGTTCCTGTCGCAGGGATGTTTATGTTGTTGTATTTCATCCATTCGCCAGCATCTATATAGCCTACAGCACCGCCAGATACGGTTACGCTGCCGCCCACTTCGTTAAAGCTTTCGGCTTCTATAAACACACTCGGTGCCGGAGTCGTTCCGCCATCTGAAGGTACGGTGCCGTTAAACCCGGTCGCGCCTTCTCTGGTTAAAGCGAGCACTAAAGTCCCGTCTTTCACCACTACGTTGTTGGTATCGAAATCGGCGTAATTTTCAGTGAATGTCCAATTGGCTTTATTCCAGCGGTTAGTGTCAAAGCTGTTGAAATCGTCGCGCCAGCTACCGTTGGTGGTGAAACTGTTGGTTGATGCACTGTAAGGCTTGTATTCAATGTAATTCACGAATTGGTACACCGGCAGAATATTGGGATCAAAAGCGCCCACCCATTCGGCGATGTTCGCGGCCCACACGTTAAAGCGAATATCCTGATTGCTGGTCAGGCTGGTCACAAACTGCCCCCCGGTGATTCGACGAACCTGACCGCCGTCCACGTACCAGGCAACGTAGCTAGGTGTCCATTCAAGTACATAGGTGTGGTAGCCGTCCCCTAAAGAAGCGGATGCAGTGTGCAGGCCTTCGGTTTTAGTCGTTGGTCGGCTTGACCCAATAATGACGTTGCTTTGCCATTGGGTTGCGTTGTTTTTGCCGAAGACTTCTATGTCTATTTCTTCCCAGAACGTGTTGCCAATCTCGGAGCCATTTTTATAAGTGAAGAAGGTGGAGAGCACACCGCTGCCCTTGGCGACTTTCATGCGCACTTCATAACGTCCGTATTTGTAGGTTTGCTTTGAATAGATTTCTGCAGCTTTGTAAGGTTTTGCCTGAAGGCTTGCCGCGAAAAGACTTGCAGCAAGTAATGCGGACCAACGTATAACACCTGAAAGTTTTAACATCTTGAGTACCTTTATTGGTTATTAGAAGACTCGTTTAAACGAACCACGGAGAAGTTCGCCAACTCATAGTTGTATCTTTCACAGGTTTTTGCGCACCAGTTTGCGCACGCTGCTTAAGCTGGTGATTTAGAGGTGCTGGAACGTTACTTTCGGTAAAGGCATCACTTTTTTGGAGCTTAAAGTGGTGTGGGAGTTGGGACGGTAGAAATAAAAACGGCCGCAGATGCGGCCGTTTTAAAGGAGATGCTGATGATTAAGCGTTGTCCTTTTGATGGAAAGGCGCAAGCCAACAAACAATAAACGAGGGGATGGTTGCAATCATTACAAAAACAAAATAGTTGATGTAGCCCATGTATTCCTGCAGATGGCCGCTTATTGCTCCTGTCACCATCATGCACAGACCCATCAAGCCAGTGCCAAATGCATAATGGGTCGTAGTGTATTTACCCGGAGCCAATTGCTGCATCAAGTAAATCATAAAGCCTACAGATCCAAAGCCGAAAAAGAACTTCTCAATGGCGACGCCAGCGGTGATTACTACAAGATCACTGGGTTGGTAGATGCTCATAATAAGAAAAGTGACGTTGGGGATGTTAATGGCACAGCAAAGTAAGAAGAGGGTAGGTTTTAAGCCTCTTTTTGCCACAAACATACCACCCAGCAATGAGCCAAGAACCACTGCCGCAAGACCATAGGTTCCATAGACAATACCCAAGGCTTCATTAGTTAAACCCAACCCACCTTTTTCGATGGGGTCCACCATAAAGAAGGGACCAATTTTTTCCAGAAAACCGATACTCAAACGAAACAGGAAGGCAAATGCCAACATGATCCAAATATCTTTCTTTTGGAGCAAGGTAACGAATGAGTCCCACAAAATCAGTGCTGCTTCTTTGGTAGATTTCGGCGTGTTTTCTGCTCTGGCACCCTCTGGCATAAAACGCATGTGCCAAAAGGCCATGAGAATTGTAATGCCTGCCACTATGAAGAAAATAATGCGCCATGAATCAATCCAATCAGACCCAAAAACAGCTGCGTCATGGTGAAAATACTCGGTGTGTAATTTGCCGCTGAGGTAGACAAGGCCACCCATCGCTACAATCGGACCTATATTCCAACTCAAGCTTTGTACACCGCAGTAGAGCGATTGAGCTTTGCTGTCTAGTGAGGTGACATATACACCATCTGAGGCTATGTCCTGGGTTGCGCCCACAAATGACAATATAAAAAATAGAGTCATAAGAATAAGCATGTAGTTAGGCAAACTCATGGCAAGTGCTACGCCTAAAAAACCCGCGCCAACAATTATCTGTGCACACAACACAAAGAACTTTTTGGTTTTGTACATTTCAACAAAGGGGGCAAATAAAGGTTTGATAGTGTAAGCAAGAATCAGGTAGCTCGCATATTCTGCGGCAGTTCCGTTATCAAGTCCGAGGTTTTTAAACATGATGGCGCTGACACTGGTAAGTGTCATGTACGCGAGTGCCATGGTGAAGTAACCAGTTGGCACCCATAACAAGGGGTGTTTCACGTTAGGGGCTGAGGCCATGAGAATACCTATTATTGTACTGATTTGTTTTGGTGGTAACTGCAGTTACTCACGCTGCCTGCTGGTTTTTTTATCGAACGCTGTGTTCCATGCGCTCTTTTATTTGCTTTAACTTATCGTATTGGTTTCGCTCTCACCCGAAACTTAAAAACATAACGACCGCTCAAGGCGGCCGTTATTTATTGCGTATTATTTTTGTGCTGCTTTATAGGCTGCTTCGGCATTCAGAATTTCTGTGCGTGCCGCTTCCAGGTCGCCCCAGCCTTCAACTTTTACCCACTTACCTTTTTCCAAATCTTTGTAGTGTTCAAAGAAGTGTGCAATTTGTTGTGGAACGATTTCCGGCAAGTCGCTCAGGGATTTAACGTTGCTGTAAAGCTTGGTCAATTTGTCGTGCGGTACGGCGAGGATTTTTGCATCTTCACCCGCTTCATCGGTCATTTTCAATACCGCGATTGGGCGGCAGCGAATTACTGAACCTGCCTGCACTGGTTCCGGGAAAAGTACCAATACGTCAGCTGCGTCGCCATCGCCACACAATGTTTGTGGGATATAGCCGTAGTTAGCTGGGTAGTGCATTGGTGTGCTTACTAAACGATCTACAAACAACGCGTCGGCATCTTTGTCGATTTCGTATTTGATTGAGCTATTCAAAGGGATTTCAATAACTACATAGAAGTCGTCTGGGAGGCTTTTGCCCGCCGGTACTTTTTCAAAACTCATATTGCGGTTCCTGGTAGAGGTTATCGTATAAATATTCGGTGCGGATTCTACCACAAGAGTTTGATTGCAATCATGGCTAAAACAACCACGGCTACACCGATTAACACCCATTTCCAATAGCGCGACGAAGATTCCTCGTAGGTTGGCTCTGTGCGATTGCCTGGGGAAGTAGGCCGGGTTTTCCAGCGCTTGGGCTCGCTGCTGGTTTGTTTGCGCTCAACCGGTTTGCTTATAGTATCTATAGAGGCACGAATGCGGGTTTTGTGGCCATCAACATCCGGTGCGACCAAGCGGAATGTGTATACATCAAGGCGCAAACGATCGCCATTTTGGGCGGTTGCCTCGGTAATTTGTCGGTCGTTTAAAAAAGTCCCATTAGATGAACCCAGGTCCTTAACCAAAAGGGTTGAACCTTGAATGCGCAACTCAGTGTGGCGACGGGAGAGATGGGTGCCGGGAATGGTGATGTCGCACTTTTCGGTGCGGCCGATAATAACGGACTTCTCGGGCATGATGATAAAGGTTTTACCCGGCAGCCAACTGCTGTCGGAAACTAGTCGCCAGGGCGCGGCCTGCAAGGGTTCATCGTCGTGAAGTTTGCGGGGGTCCAGCACTATGAGTTCGGCATTACCAAAGCGAACTATATCGCCGGGCAGGATTTCTTTTTGGGTAACACGCTGGCCATTAATAAAGCAGCCGCTGGTACTGTTATTGTCTTTAAGTACGTACTTATTATCCTCAACAAAAAGTTTGGCGTGTAATGCGTCAACACTTGGGTCGGGGATTACCAGTTGGTTGTCATTTGCGGAGCCAATGCAATATAACTTCTCCGTCACCCAAAACGCGGGTTGGCGGTTATCCTTGAAGTGGAGTTTGAGCATTGATGAGTTCCGTTGGTCACAAATGGCTTTTTAATAAGCGTTAGGTTTTATAATACCGCGATTGTAACAACTCAAATTAGGTTTGTTTATGACCATTTCGAATGACTTGTCGCCTGAATCAACTAATTCTGTGAATAAAGTGATTATTCACTACTGCAATCAATGTCGCTGGATGCTTCGTTCAGCGTGGTTAGCCCAGGAACTGCTTTCCACCTTTGACGGTGATTTACACGAAGTTACCCTCAAGCCGGGTACCGGTGGTGTATTTGAGGTATGGCTTAATGGAGTACTGATTTGGGAGCGCAAGCGCGACGATGGTTTCCCCGAAGCCAAGGAGTTGAAAGTTCGCGTGCGCGATTTACTTTGGCCGGAGAAACCTTTGGGTCATATCGACGGTCACAAGAAAAACGCAGATTAGCCATGCGTTTAGTTGAGCTGCCAGCTTGTTAATCTGGCGTTCAGCTAGCGAACTGATAATTGTCACCCATTGCGTTCGCGCAGGGAATTAAAGGTGTTCATCAGCTGCCTGCTCCCTCATAATAGCCATCAGTTTTTCCTGTCCTCCAGTCTCGGCTGGCTTTGAGTTTTCTGATGGTTCATCAGGTTTGAAATCAATTCTTCAAGTGAGTTGGCTTCAAATGAATGACCTCAATAGAATCGAAAAAGGTTTGTCCCTTCATGTCTAACATGTTCGCCAGTGTGCAAAATAAAGTATCTTCTTTTTATCAATCCACCATCATTAAGCGTCCCTTCGCCGTGTTAGCGGGGCTGTTCGCTTTAACTGTCCTGGCAATTATTGGCTTGCCCAATTTTAAATTGGATGCCTCTGCCGATTCGCTTACGCTTGAGCATGACACCACGATTGATTACTTCCGCGAAATTAACCAGCGCTACCAGCGCGGCGATTTTTTGGTGGTGACCTATTCACCCAAAGCAGACATGTTTTCTGATGAATCAATTAATACGCTTAAAAGCCTGCGCGATGATTTAGCGAAAGTTGAAGGTGTGCAAAGCGTCAATTCCATGATTGATGTTCCGCTCATTTACAGCCCTATGCGTTCACTGGCTGAACAAAAAGAATCAACGCGTACGCTGTTAACACCCGACATTGATCGTGCACAAGCTAAACAAGAATTTTTAAGCAGTCCGATTTATCGCAATATGCTGTTGAGCCCTGATGGCAAAACCACTGCGCTCCTAATCAATCTTGATGTAAACAACCACGCCATTGAGTTGGTGCGCAAACGCGATGCCCTGCGTGCAAAACGCGATGCAGAATCATTGACTCCCGCTGAACAGGAAGAACTGAAACAAGTAGCCGCAGAATATTTGGTGTTACGTACCGAAGCAGCTGCAACTGACAGCGCGCGTGTTGAAGTGGTGCGCCAGATTGCCCAAAAATATCGCGATCACGCGGAAATATTTTTGGGCGGTGTGACCATGATTACCTCGGATATGCTCACCTACATTAAAAGTGATTTGGTTGTCTTTGGTGCGGTGTTGGTTGCGTTCATTATTCTTGTGCTCGCCGTTATTTTTCGTCAATGGCGTTTTATTATTTTGCCACTGGGTACTTGTTTAATTTCAGTTGCCTTGATGTTGGGATGGTTGAGCTGGATTGACTGGCGTTTAACTGTGATCTCTTCCAACTTTGTGGCGCTGCTTTTGATTATGGCGTTTGCGTTTACCATTTATGTGGTGGTGCGCTATCGCGAAATTCACGCGCAGCATCCAGATTGGGAGCAAGCAGATTTAGTCATGGCAACTGCGAGAGCAATGGTTGAGCCCTGTTTATTTTCCGCATTAACAACAATTGTTGCATTTATGTCGCTAGTGATGAGCGGCATTCGTCCGGTAATCGATTTTGGTTGGATGATGACAATCGGTTTAACGGTTGCATTTATTTTGTCTTTTGTAGTTGTGCCTGCAGGTTTGATGTTGTTGCCAAAAGGTGAACCTAAAGATAGTGGCGATAAATCTGCAAAATTAACCCTGCCATTTTCACGTATTGCAGAGTTTCACGGTGGTACGGTTATAGCAGTAACGGTTTTGCTTTCGCTGGTTTCTATTTGGGGATTAAGCAAGCTGGAAGTGGAAAACCGTTTTATTGATTACTTCCATTCTGACAGTGAAATTTATCGTGGCCTCTCGGTAATTGATAAACAGTTGGGCGGCACAGCAACGCTGGAAATTATTATCGATGCGCCAAAAGTGGCAGCATCTGAAGCTCCGGTAGCGGGTGAAGCAGAGGAAGATCCATTTGCAGAACCTGCAGCTAAACCACAAGCAGATGCGGCGGAATCTGATGATCCTTTTGCTGATGTAAGTAGTGCAGGCGAAACAAAGCCAAAAGTTAATAGTTACTGGTTTAGCGTTAGTGGGTTGGATCAAATCAAACAACTACATGATTATTTAGAAAGCTTGCCAGAAGTCGGCAAGGTGCAATCTTTGGCAATTAGCTATCAGGTTGCGCAGGATATTAACGGGGGCAAATTAAATGATTTTGAATTGGGCGTTATGCGTAGTGCCTTGTCCAAAGACATCCAGAATATTTTGATTGCACCTTACTTGTCCGATGAAAAGCAACAAGCGCGCATTACTCTACGTGTAAAAGAAACTACACCAAATTTGCGTCGCGCTGAACTGGTGGAGCGGATTCGTCATTACGCCATCGATGAAGCCAAGTTGCAGCCTGAACAAGTTCACTTCACCGGCATGTTGACACTGTATAACAATATGTTGGCGAGCTTGTTTGAATCGCAAATCAAAACCATCTTTGTGGTATTTATTTCTATTGTGTTGATGATGCTCTTGTTGTTCCGTTCATTGAGTATTGCCTTGATTGCAATATTCCCGAATATTTTGGCGGCGGGTATTGTGTTGGGCGGAATGGGCTTGGCAAAAATCCCTATGGATATGATGACGACTACAATTGCAGCAATTGTAGTGGGTGTAGGTGTGGATCAGGCGATTCAATATATTTACCGCTTTAAAGAAGAGTTTGCACAATGCGGAAATTACATTGAGTCTATGCATCGCTCACATGCATCAATTGGTCGCGCCATGTTCTATTCGTCGGCGACTATTGTGATTGGTTTTTCGATTCTTGCGCTTTCACAATTTATCCCTTCAATATATTTTGGTGTCCTAACTTCATTCGCCATGTTCACTGCGATTATCGGCACTTTAACTTTGTTGCCGAAATTAATTCTGATGTTTAAGCCTTTGGGTGCAGAAAAGGTGTAACCCATAACATTTGAAATAAAAAAAGGGGCTTATAAAGCCCCTTTTTTTTGATGAAAATTACCACTTCATTATAGCTTTAACTTGCGGGATCAAATCTTTTGCCATTAATGCATGTTGTTCTTTGGTGGGGTGCCCGTCAGTTTTGTCGCCGGGATAGTGGTTTGCCTTCACTATGTGCACACGTTTGTCGTCTACACGTTTTTTGGCTTCGTTAAGATAACCAATTAATGCTGCTTTTTTATCGCCATCTAAAATAGAACCTTCCATTAAAACAATTTGTGCGTGTTTATGATTGGTCAGTAAGCTTAGCAATAATTTAACGTAGGTGTTGACGTAGGTTTCGCGGTCGGGAATGCCAGAGCTGAAATCATTTGTGCCTATAGCACTGATAATTAAATCCGGGTCATATTGGGAGTGATCCCATTTAATCGGATCTTTATCGGTGGCAAGTGCAAATTGATAAAAGTCCGGTAAATTGTTTTCATCGGTTTTACCATTCCAGCTGCGAATTAAACCACGTCCACCCATGCACACCAGATTCACTTGAGCATTGAAAGCGTTGGCGGTGAGCATGCCGTAGGATAAGCGCGGATTCCACCAGCTTGTATCTTTCTTGCCTCCGTCAACACGATCAATAGCTTCGCTACAAGTTACCGAGTCGCCCAGTACCATTATTTTAAGTTTTGGTAATGCTGGTGCTTCTGAAAATTTTCCATCGGTTGTGAATTTTTTAAAACTTACCACGCCGTGCCAGGTTTCCGAGCGATGGATAATTTGAACTCTGTGCTTTTGCGCAACTGCACTTTCTACCAGATCAATATGTTCTTCTTTTGCCGATAACTTAATGATCTTGGGTTGGCCGCCGTCAACAATGGCTTCGATATAATTCTGGCCGCCGCTACTCATTGCGTCGAGTGATAATTTTTTTCCTTCAAAGTTGATAAAAAAACTAACTCCAGGAAATGCAAATTGCGCGCTACCATCGGCATTTTTGACAATGCGTCCCATAGTTGCGATGCTGCGATCAGTTGCGGAAATAGAGTTCACTGTAAGCTCCTGCGCTTGAGTAACTACACAAGCCAAACTGAAATAAATTGCCAGACAGCTTGCGGAGAATGAAAAAAGTTTACGCATAAGTGCTCCTTATTTCATCAGCTGCTGAATGTCGGGTAGCATGGCATCTGCCCAAATTTGGTAGCCTTTTGCAGTGGGGTGCAGAAAATCTCCCATAACTTCTTTCGAAATGTTTCCGTCTGCCTGCAACAGTAGTGGTCCGTAATCTTTAACAAAAATATGTTTGTTGTCATCGAGTTTGGCTACGAGCGCATTAGCTTCTTTTACCATTGCACGTTTGGGGCTTGTTGCTTGCTCTTCGAAGGGAAATACGCCATTGACTAGAATTTTTGCGTTGGGGTAAATTTTACGAAGTAATTTGATGTTGGCGGTAATGCCGTCGGCTACTTGTTGTGGGGTTTCGTTCAAATGCCCGAAGTTATTTACCCCAATAAGCATAACGACTACTTTAGGTTTTAATTTTTCTGCCTGACCGTATTTTAATCGCCAGAGCAAGTTGCCAGTGTGGTCACCACCTATTCCAAAATTAGCGGGGTGATATTGTGAAAAATTCTTTTGCCAAATATCCCAATTCCAACCAGCGGTAATAGAGTCGCCCACAAATAACAGATCTACACCGCCTTGTTTTGCAACGGCAATATCTTCGGCGTACATTTTGTTCCAGGTATCTACGGACATCCAGGAAAACTCCTGGGTGCGTGGCGTAGGGTTGGTGCCAGATGGAGTGCGGTCTTCGCCGGCGAAGCTACATGCACTTGCAATAATCAATGCAGCACTTGCTGCAATAGCGGATAGGAGTTGTTGCCGTCTCATATTTATTCCTCAAAAATTTTTGTAATGAATATCAGGCTAATCAAATTAGCTGAGGATTTTAGCGGGCTGTTGTTTTTGGTGTTTTCTCCGTCCGTGGAATTTTTATAATCTTGTTTCGATATTTATTTCGTGAGGCGAAAATTTTTATATTTTTAAGCTTAGCTTTTCATTGGCGGGATGCAAGCTTTGCACGCCTGCGAGGTTGAGCACTAAATCGAGCAGCTCATCCCAAGGTTCTGCATCGCGCATACCTTTAACCGCTTTATCAATACCATTAGCTTTGCGGAGTAATTGCTGTAGATGTGCTGGTTTCAAACGTTGTAGTGCGCTGCGAAAGAGGGGTTGTTTTTTATCCCAAACGCCAGATTGTTTTGCGGCCCAGTCAAAGTTTTTGCCTTGGCTGGTCATCTGCGAGATTTGCACCAGGCTGCGGATATCGCGCGTGAGTGCCCAAAGCACCGCAATAGCCTCGGTGCCTTCAGATTTTAATCCGTGCAAGGTTTTTACTGCGCCGCGTGCGTCACCGTGTAAGGCTTTATCAGACAGTCCGAAAACATCGTAACGTGCACTATCTGCCACAACACTCGCCATAAGTTCCATGTTAATGACATTGCCGGGTGCGAGTAATTTCAGTTTTTCAATTTCTTGTACCGCGGCGAGCAGGTTGCCTTCAATGCGTGAGGCGAGTAAATCAATAGCATTGCTATCGGCCTGCAGGCCGGCTTGCTTTAAACGCACGCCGATCCAGTGGGATAAGTTTTCTGCAGTGACCGGCCAGTGTTGAATATGTACACCCTGATTTTCCAGTGCGCTAAACCATTTGGATTTTTGTGTGGCACTGTCAACTTTTTCGGTGATGACCAAAAGCAAATTATCGGAAGAGGGCGATTGCGCATATTCCTGTAAAACCTTGCCGCCCTTATCGCCGGGCTTGCCGTTGGGAACGCGCACTTCAATAATCTTTTTGTCGGCAAATAACGACATGCTATTCGCTGAGGCTAAAACCTGGCTCCAATCAAAATGATTATCGGCATGATACAAATCGCGCTCAACAAAACCGGCTTTGCGCGCTGCGGCGCGAATGGCATCGCAGGTCTCTTGAATAAGCAGCGGTTCTTCGCCCGTAACAATATAAATGGGCGCTAAACTTTTAGTGAGCGCGCTGCCCAGTTGTTCAGGGCGCAGTTTTGCCATTGCTGGTCTCGCTGGACGAGGATTCGGTAGGTTTGGGTGATTTATTAGGTTTGCTTTTTTCGCTCGGTGGATTGGCAACGACTGAGCTTAAGCGGCGCAAAATTTGTTGTGCCAAATCGCGGCGCATTTCCTGCTCTAGCAATAACTCTTCTTGCGTAGCACTGTTGATGGCTGCGGTGTTGTAGTTAAAGTTACGCACGCTAATTGCGGAGCCTTTAATCGTTTGGTTAGTGTTTTTTAAATGAATTTCGTAGTTCGCCTTGAGCGTGATTTCGTAAGCGCTACTCAGTTCATCGCCGCCCACACCGGCAGTGTGGCGATCTTTGGTTTCTTCTAAAATGTTAAGCGAATAATTCGCGTCTGCGGATTTTTCAGCCAGTTTGACGCGATTGGTTTTTAACAGTTGACGCACATCGGTGATGAGTGCGCCTTTGCTATCGGTGGCAGAAACATACAAGTTGGATAATTGTTTGGGTAACTCAACGGAGCCGCGAATGTGCCAGCCACAAGCAGTGAGACCCAATGTAATTAATGCCAGAGCGATAATTTTTTTCATAAAAACCTTTTTGTTATTTCTCGCAGCAGCTGAGCTACCGCGAAAAATAAAGTTAGTTCGCTACGATACTGACCAGTTTGTTGGGCACCACAATAACTTTACGCACTGTGACGCCTTCCAAAAATTTCTGCACGTTTTCTTGCGCTAAAGCCAGCGGCTCAAGCACTTCTTTCGGTGCATCGATGGGGGCGTCCAACTTACCGCGCACTTTGCCATTTACTTGCACAACCACTTCAATAGTTGAACGAGTCAAGGCGCTTTCATCCAGTTTTGGCCAAGCCGCATTTAATGGAATGCCCTGGTTACCCAACTCTTTCCACAAAGCGTGCGTGATGTGCGGAACGATGGGTGCAAGCAGCAGAATCGCAGTTTCCAAAGCTTCGCGCTCAACCGCCAAGCCTTGCGGATTAGCGCGGTCAGAAAGTTTGCTCACTTCATTCAGCAATTCCATTGTGGCCGCAATTGCAGTGTTGAAGGTTTGGCGACGCCCGAAGTCATCGCTCACTTTTTGAATTGTCTCGTGCGTTTTACGGCGCAAATCTTTTTGTGCTTGCGGCAAATTTGCAACATCCAGTTTGCCCGGTGTGCCTGCGTTCAAATGGCCTTCAACCGCGCGCCACAAACGGCGTAAGAAACGGTTAGCACCATCAACGCCGGAGTCGCTCCATTCCATACTTTGCTCTGGCGGTGCGGCAAACATAGAGAACAAGCGAACGGTATCTGCGCCGTATTGATTGATGAGTTCTTCCGGGTCAACAGTGTTGCCTTTGGATTTACTCATCTTGGTGCCGTCCTTCAACACCATGCCTTGGCAGAGCAAACGCTCGAAAGGTTCATCGCAAGAAACCAAGCCTTCGTCGCGCATCAATTTGTGGAAGAAGCGTGCATAAAGCAAATGCAAAATCGCGTGTTCAATACCGCCAACATATTGATCTACTGGCAACCAGTAATCGGCAGCTTCTTTGTCGAGCATGCCGCCTTCAAAGTTCGGGCAGGTGTAGCGCGCGTAGTACCAGCTGGATTCCATAAAGGTATCGAAGGTATCTGTCTCGCGTTCAACGGCTTTGCCGTCCAGCGTATCTTTTTTCCATTCCAGGTCTGCTTTGATTGGCGAGTGAACGCCGTTCATCACCACATCTTCAGGTAGGAGCACTGGAAGCTTGTGCGCCGGAACAGGAATCTCGCCACCTTCGGGCAAGTTAAACATGGGGATTGGAGCACCCCAATAACGCTGACGGGAAACCCCCCAGTCGCGCAAACGGTAATTGGTTTTCACTTGGCCTTTTTCGGCCATTTCCAATGTGCTGGCGATAGCATCGAAGGCAGCGTTGAAATCCAAACCATCGTATTCACCGGAATTAACCAGCACACCTTTTTCGGTGAAAGCGGCTTTAGTTAAATCGATTTCTTCGCCATTGGCTGGAGCAATTACTTGCACCAAACCAATGTTATATTTTTTGGCAAATTCATAATCGCGTTGGTCGTGCGCCGGTACGGCCATCACCGCGCCTGAGCCGTAATCCATCAACACATAGTTGGCGACCCACACGGCAACTGGCTCGCCGGTAATAGGGTGAAGCGCTTTAATGCCGGTATCCATGCCTGCTTTTTCCATGGTCGCCATATCGGCTTCCGCTACAGATTGCACTTTGCAATCCGCAATAAATTGCGCGAGAGCGGTATTCTTTTCTGCAAGGATTTTGGCGATGGGGTGTTCAGCCGCAAGGCTTACGTAAGTCACGCCCATAATGGTGTCAGGGCGGGTGGTATAAACGTCAAAACCGGTAAATTCGCCGACCGGATTGGCCAAATCAAAACGCATATCCAGACCACGGCTTTTGCCGATCCAGTTGCGCTGCATGGTTTTTACTTGTTCTGGCCAGTTTGGAAGCTTGTCCAAATCGTCGATCAGCTCTTCGGCGTAATCGGTGATTTTGATAAACCATTGCGGGATTTCTTTGCGCTCAACCAAAGCGCCTGAACGCCAGCCGCGGCCATCAATTACTTGCTCGTTAGCCAATACCGTGTGGTCAACCGGATCCCAGTTCACGGTCGCCATTTTCTTGTAAACCAAACCTTTTTCGTACAAACGAGTGAAGAACCATTGTTCCCATTTGTAGTATTCAGGCTTACAGGTTGTCACTTCGCGCGACCAATCGAAACCGAAACCGAGCTGCTTTAGCTGGCCACGCATATGGTCGGTGTTGGAGTAGGTCCATGCCGCGGGTGCGGTGTTGTGCTTGAGCGCGGCGTTTTCAGCGGGAAGACCAAAAGCATCCCAACCCATTGGGTGCAATACATTTTTGCCCTGCATGCGTTGGTAGCGGGCAATCACATCGGTGATGGTGTAGTTGCGCACGTGGCCCATATGCAGCTTGCCGCTTGGGTAGGGGAACATGGCGAGGCAGTAGAACTTTTCTTTGCTGCGGTCTTCTACCACTTTGAAGCTTTGGTGTGTTTCCCAATATTCTTGGGCATCGGCTTCGACTTGCGCGGGAGTGTATTGTTCTTGCATTTGATTCTCGTGTTAACGCTCTTGCATTTGGATTGGGCGGCCTATAATTAATAGGCTGAAATAGAAATAAGGTGGCGATTATAGAGGCTGTACTGCTTGCTGGGTATAAATATCTTTAGAGAGGCTGCTATGAAAAATACATCTGATTCCTATCTATCTACTTCCCAAAGCTATCAACACAAACCGCAGGAATACCTGTTTGAATTGGAAGATGACAGGAGCGGTTCAGCGCTCACCAAGGGGCTATATCATCAAGTTGAAGATTGGGTTGCACTTGAGTTGACCGCCGAGCAAATGCTTGGTGACAGGCTGGATAGTGTGACCGCGTATGCCGCTAATGATGCACGCCAGATGTGGGATGCCGTTAAGAAAAACCTCTTGCCCTATGAACTGGCGGCAGGGCAGCTCCTATTGCAGGCGGCTGATCCCACACAAGTTGAATGGTTACAACATCATTGGTGGGATGGTGAGGACTCTGCCCAGCACTAATGTTTTGGAGTGCGTACATTTATCTTATAGTATTTTTCATTATAAGTATTATGCTGTAGCCGCCCCGGTCACTCCGGGGTGTCGTTTATATAATGTATAACAATATTGGTTACGAGAGCCCTATGTTTAACCCTTCCCATTATCGGCTTATTGGCGTGATTGCCACTAGCTTTGCCTTTATCTTTTGTGCCTCTGGAGTTTCTGCTGCTGTGAATAATGTCGATCCTATTTATCTGTGGACGGAAAAACCTTTAGTTAGCCCAGATCGCGAAACGTTTAAAGACCAGCGTCTCTATTATGTTGATAACCCCAGCATTAAAGCCTTTTGGCCGGATGCTGCAGTTGCCAACGGCTCCGCAGTAGTAATTTTTGCAGGCGGTGGTTACGTACGTTTGGCGATTGATAAAGAGGGTTATGAGCTGGCCCATTGGATGAGCTTGCGCGGCGTGACGGCTTTTGTGGTTAAGTACCGTATGCAGGAATACGGTTTTCCTGCGCCTTTGCTGGATGGGCAGCGCGCAGTGCGGCTGGTACGAAAAAACGCAAAAGAATGGGGTTTGGACCCTAACAAAATCGGGGTGGTCGGTTTTTCAGCGGGCGGGCATTTAGCGGCAAGCCTGGTCACTCGTGCCGATTTTTCTGTCGATAAGGACGATCCTTTGTCATCCATCAGCGCCCGTCCCGATTTCGCGGTCTTGGGCTATCCTGTTATTACTTTGGAGGGTGAGAGTGCCCATGCCGGTTCCCGCAAAGCGCTCTTGGGCGATAACCCCAAACCCGAGTTGGTTCATGAGAATTCACTGCAGTATCAGGTAAAGGCTGATTCACCACCTGTTTTTATGTTTCATGGCGTCGCGGATCAAGCGGTGCCCGTTGCTAACAGCCTTATGTTTTTCAACGAAGTGATTAAGTACAACAAACAATCCGAGTTGCACCTGTACCAAAGCAGCATTCACGGCGTGGGTATGGTTCAGGGGCAGGGCAGTATTTCCACCTGGACCCAGGCTTTGGAACACTGGATGAAACAAAACGGTTGGATTAAATAAATTGTTAAAGCACAAGCTCTAAAGCACACCAACGAGAAACCCTATGACGAACGATATTCGCGCAAGCGCACAGCAATTGGCTGAGCAAGACGAATCGCTGGTTCACCAGAAACTGGTTGCCATGTTTCGTCAGCTGCCGAATGTTCTGATTTTTACCTTTGCCGCCACCTCTGCACTCGCTTTTTATTTCTATGATCACAGTCGCGAACTAGGTTTATGGACTTGGTGGGGCGCCATGCAACTGGTAAGTTTGCTCCGCTTGGGCAGCTTGGTGTGGTGGCGAAAGGCTAATACGCGCACAGATGTAAATTGGCAGCACGTACTTCATGTGTTCAGTGCATTCGCCCTCTTGGTGGGTGTCCTGTGGGCGAGTTTTACCGTGGCTTATTTTTCATCTGCCAGCGCTTCCCAACGCATGGTCATCTCGCTAGTTATGTCTACGGTAGCGGCAGGTAGTGTAAGCGTATTGGCTCTAGTACCCTGGGTTAATCGTGTTTTTATCGTTTTGCTTGTTGGGCCCTTAGTGTTGCTCTTTGCGCAGGCGGGCAAGTCGGATGACTTAGTTGTCGCAGGATTGGGTGTGGTCTTGTTTATCGGTCTCACCGGATTTTCCCGCGTAACGGGTGAGAATTTTCTAAGCTCGGTGATGGCTGTGCAGCGCCAGCATAAAAAGATGGCATCGGTCTTTGCGCAGCGCGATGAGCTAATAAAGGCCAAAGATGAATTAGAGGCGCGTGTGATGCGCCAAATCGCCGCTTTGCAAGCGGAGATGGATTTGAAAGAACGTTACGCGCAAGAGCTGGATAAGATTGCCAATTGCGACCAGGTCACAGGATTACTTAATCGCGCCGGTTTTGATGAAGGATTAAAACGATTTCTATCCACTGCTCGGGATCACCAAGAGGTGGTGGGCATGATGGCCATTGAAGTGCTTCATTTCGATGTGGTGGAGCTACAAGGGTCGCTAGTCAGTGATCAGGTTTTACTTGCCTTGGCGGATCGCCTAAAACACTTTATGCCACAGCGCTCGCTCATTGCCAGTTGGGGCGGGGCTGAATTTTTTGTCGCTAGCGCGCAAGAAGATATTGATGCCAGTGAAACTCCGTTTTGGAATCGCTACGCGGCTTTGGTGCAAGATGTGTTGCAGCAACCTATCGACACTGATGTTGGCCCAATCTGCATTGATGTGCTCATAGGCGTAACGCGTTATCCCGACTTAGCCATCAACAATGAGCTTATGCTCTACCAATCTGCCGCTGCGAAACATAACCTACGCAAACTGGGTGTCGGCGGTATCAAGGTATTCGACCCCCATTTAGATTCCTTCCTCAAGGAGCGTCATCATTTGCGACAAGCGTTGCATAAGGCAATTGAGCACAGCTCTTTATCGCTGGTTTTCCAGCCGGTTGTGCCCAGCTTGCGGTCGCAACCTTACAAAATGGAAGCTCTTTTGCGCTGGCGTGATGATGAATTCGGCCAAGTCTCGCCCACGGTTTTTATTCCTATTGCGGAAGAAAGTGGATTGATCGTGCCGCTCGGGCGCTGGGTATTACATTCGGCTTGCGTGACTGCGCTGGATTGGCCGAACAAGTGTGTGATCTGCGTAAATGTCTCTATTCACCAGATATTGTCGGGCAGTCTTTTGGCGGACATCCAATCCGCGCTCGAGCATTCGGGATTAGCTCCCTCGCGGCTAGAAATAGAAATTACAGAAAGCGTTTTTGCGCAGGATATTGATTACCTTAGCTCAGTCCTGCGTGCGGTGCGTGATTTGGGGGTGCGAGTAGCTATTGATGACTTTGGGACTGGCTATTCATCCCTGGCATACCTTCGCCGGCTTCCGGTTGATACGGTCAAAATAGACAGAAGCTTCATCAACGAGCTGGATCTGGAATCGCAAAAGTTTTTGTTTTCAATCGTTACAATGGCTCGCGGGCTTGGTTTTTACATAGTTGCCGAAGGCGTAGAGACGAGGCAGCAAAAAGATCTGCTGTTGGGGTTAGGGGTTGATTATATCCAGGGTTATTTCTTCTCCAAGCCGATTGATTTAGCGGCAAGCAGTAAATGGTTGGCTGATCAATTGGATGAGCGGGTTGGCCAGCCCTAGTTTCACTTAGAGAGTTGTTTCACGCCGAGAGTTGAGGATGCAACACAATAGCTGGATAAATGAGTGTTATCCTCGGTCATTTTCGATAAAAAAGGACGGTTTATGAAGCGGGTTGCCTAATATTCGGTATCCCCTTTACACCTTATAAGGTAGAGCTTTGGAATTTGAAAAAGCCTTTTTATTGATTGTGCTTAGTCTGAGTGCCTGGAGTGCTTTTGCGCTCATTATGGACAAGCGCGGCCACGCCAAACTCAATCGCGGTTTTGCGGTTTTGCGGTTTTGCTGTTATGTTTTTGTATTCCCCAAAGTTATTTTTATTCGCGCCTTATTTTTCCTCCCGATGGCAATCATTACCTGGGCCTGGCAGCGCAAGCTGTTATTTGGCTTAAGGGACCTCTTTTACTCATCATCGTCAGGCTAGTGATTGGGCAGCCGTTGCGCGCTTACGCCTGGCATTTTGTTCCTTTTTCAGCGGTGCTCCCCTTAATGGCTTGGTCGCCACAATGGGCGCTGGAATGGAATATGGCGGGCTTTGTGGCGCTTATTGCGTATTTGGGAATTTCTTTAGTGAACCTTCAGGCTGCAAAAACACGTTTAACCTTAATCTATAAAGGTTACCCCAACTCCGCGTATTACTGGTTGTTGTTTGTGGTGCTTGGGTTACTGATGTTGGTCTGTGCCGATCTTTTCATTATGGCCTTGGCGTATGTACAACGAGCTTTCTGGATGGAAGCCATAGAAATTATCAACTGGTTTATATCTGCCTATTTGTTGGTGATTGCCTTTTTTAGTATTTATCGTCCCAACGTGTTTTTTCATCAGGACCGAAAGGAGCCGGAAGCTGTTGTAATGGCGGAAATTGGGCTTGATGGTGAAACACTGCCAGCGTCTGAATCATGCTCCTCTGGTAAAGCCTGGCGTGAGTTGCAGGAATCTGTCGCACAGGAGTTAGCCGTTGAGTTGGATAAGCTTATGCAAGAGGAGCAGCTCTACCGCAAAAATGATTTATCGCTGGGTGAGTTGGCAACGCGTTTGGGGGTAAGCGTGCATCAAGCGTCTGAGTTGTTGAACGTGTTTTTAAATTCAAATTTTTATGATTACCTGAATCGCTATCGCGTTGTTTATGCGTGTCAGTTATTGCGAGATGCCAATTGCCAGTGGCGTATTTTAGATATCGCTTTTGAGTCTGGCTTTAGCAACAAAAATTCGTTCTACCGGTACTTCCGCGATACCTACCAAATGACACCCGTTGAATACCGCAATCGTCATGTGGGCGCGGCTTTAAAAGTAGTGAGTTGACTTGCCGGGGCTGGTGGATTTTTGCGGTTTTAGGTCATTGTTGATCGGAGCGGACATTTTTTAGCAAAGACTCGCTATTTTGGAGATTTCCAACTAAAGGAGTTCTCCATGCGCACGTTACCCCCACGAATTGTTTTCTTACCTTCTTCATTATCCTCTTTAACGCTAAAGTTATCGCTAGCTGGTTTGCTTGGTTGGTCCGTGCTGGCTCATGCCACGGAGGTTGGCAGCTACAATGGCGACCCGACCAAAACCTGGGATGGATTGGTTAAATTAGGTGTTCAAGTTCGGACATTTGAGCAGCAAAATTTGTTGGAGACTGATCAAAAGTTGAAGCGTCGTTACCTGCAATATATTCCATCAAACCTTAATCTAAAGACGGGCAAGTACCCCTTGGTGATAGCGCTTCCCGGTGCGGACCTTAGTGCTGAGGTTTTTCGCGAATGGGATTTGGCAGATCGCCTGGAGCGCCTTGCAGTGAAAGAAAAGTTTATTGTCGTTTACGCCAATGCCCACGCGGCTTCTGGAACGACTACAGAACAACATCCTGGTGAACCCTTTTGGGCGAATGCGGGTTACTGGCGCGCTTGTTCAGGGCATCAGGGCAACAATGAAGGCTTCTTTAATGTGGATGATGTGGATTATCTACGCAAGCTTATTCAAGAGGTGAAACGTGAAGGCTTGCCCATAGATGCAGAACGCGTTTATTTAATGGGTATGTCTAACGGCGGCGAGATGGCGCAACGCGCTGCGCGTGAAATGCCAACTGAACTTGCAGGCGTAGGTGCCGTCATGCCAGTGAACGGATTGCCTGCCACTGAAGACTTACTTTTCTGCAAAAAAGCTGAGCAAAAACCTGTCTCTATGATGTTTATCTACAGCCCGAAAGACACCTTGCTGGATTGGATTTACCCCAAGTTCAACGCCGACTACGGCAAGCTTATGGACGAATCTATGACCTCTTGGCGCAATGCTCTGGGCATAGACCCTACCACTGAAAAAGTACGCCAGCTTCCAAATAGTGTTATCGAGGGGCAGGGCTACACTGGCACGGCTCCGGCTGCAACGGCTTCTATTAATTCATCCGTTACACGCTTTGACTATAAGCCTGGTCGTGCGGGGGTAAAATTTGCGGTATTGAAAATTGATAAGGCCGCTGGTCATGCCTGGCCAAATCTATCACCAACCTCTTTTGAGCATGCGAGCGAAGCTCATAATGGATTTAAAAATCAGGATATAAACGCAGAGGATGTTTTGTGGACGTTTCTTAAAACACAAAAAAGAGTGACCGGCTTTTAGCCGGTCCTCCTGACATTCAGTTCCAATCCGCCCTTTGGGCGGTCCTTATATTCAGTTCCAATCCGCCGTTTGGGCGGTCCTTGGCATGTGGTCCCTAGAGGTCCTGTAACTGGCAGATATCCGGTAAATGGTAGATAACTGTATTGCCAGGACCATTAAATACAGATTAATTCCAAAACCCCAATTGAAATAATTCCAGCTTACTAACCCCTTGTTGATAGTTGGCGAGCTGGGACTGAAACTCCGGGGTTTGGCTGTAAGCTTCAGCGTCTTTGGCGGTTGGCCACTCCTGAATGACAACCAAATCTGGCGGTGTGATTTCCCCTTCGGTTAGCTTGTCGTAACGAACTCCAGGCAGCTTCAGAATAGTCTTGGACCCCAAACGCTCGCGCGCAGCTTTGGCTCCTTCAAAGTAGCGTTCATAAGCGGCTTTGTCTTTTATCCATATTAATCCGGCGGTATAGGTTTTGGTTTTGTCCAGATTGATAGTCATAGGTTTGGTGATTTCCATATCCACTGCTTGCAACTGGTTCCAAGCTTGCGGCCTTAAAGGTTTAAAGTTTTTAAGATAGTCGGGGTTATTGCGGGTTTTGTTTGCTGCCTCTTTGTTTGGCCAAAGATAAAGACCGGAGCCTTCCGGTTTGCCATCGCCCAGCACCGTTTTTAGCACCTTAAAAGTGGTAATTTCGCGCATGCCAGCTTCTTGCGCCAAAGGAAATGCCTTGCTGAAGTAAGTTTTGGCAACCTCTTCGCCACCGGGTTTATTTTCGCTCAGCACAAAAGTGAGGCGCTCGCCAGCTTTCAAATCATGAGCAAAGCTGGGAATGCTAATGAGCGCGAGACTTATGCTCAATGCACAGGCAAGTTTACTAACGGGAACTATCGTTAAAAAGGTATACATAGCTTTCGACTCTGTTAGGGTTAAAGGAGCCGCTATTGAAGTCGTGAGGCGTTAATCACGCGTCCCTTTTGAACAAAAATGACTTGGTAGACGTACGTTGGCGAGGGTTGATAAGGAACGAATGGTAAAACGACATATACGCGCTTAGTTGTATATTATATCTTGCTTAAAAATAGCTATCTGGCGTACAATCCGCGTCCCTGAAAACAGGTATACGACGCTAGTCACAAACGCTCAAGCATATCGCTAAGCTACTTCGCGTCGTCCGAAGTGTTCATTGGAGCAAAGTAATGAGTGTTTATGCAATTTTTGAAAGCGGTGGCAAACAACATCGCGTAGTAGTAGGCGAAACCCTAAAACTCGAAAAAATCGAATTCGCCACTGGCGGCACTGTAAGTTTTGACAAGGTATACCTTGTTGCAAATGGCGAAGACATCAAGATTGGTGCTCCCGTAGTAGCTGGCGCTACTGTTACTGCCGAAGTGGTTGCTCATGGCCGTGCTGACAAAGTGAAGATCATTAAATTCCGTCGTCGTAAGCACCACATGAAGCGTCAAGGTCACCGTCAATGGTTCACCGAAGTTAAAATCACTGGTATCAACGGTTAATACCCCCATCAATTTATTAGGAGTTTAGAAAATGGCTCACAAGAAAGCTGGCGGTAGTACCCGCAACGGTCGCGATTCAGAAGCGAAACGCCTTGGCGTTAAAGTTTTTGGTGGCGAATTGATTCCAGCAGGTAGCATTATCGTTCGTCAACGCGGCACCAAATTTCACGCTGGCGTGAACGTTGGTCTCGGCAAAGATCACACCTTGTTCGCCAAGGCTGATGGTCATGTTAAATTTGAAGTTAAAGGCGCTTTTGGCCGTCAATACGTAAGCATCGTTCCTGTTGCTCAGTAATACGACGACCTAAGTTAGCCAAGCTTACTGCTTGCAGTGGGCATCAAGAATAAGAAAAGCCCTATCCTTCAAACGATAGGGCTTTTTACATTCAGGATGAATGGTATGCCGCGAGCGCATGGATGCGCAGGAGCGGCGTCTCGCAGTTTGAGATACTTTTAGTTTTAGTTTATTTTTCCCGGAGAGTACTGTGAAGTTTGTTGATGAAGCCCCAATCCACGTTGAAGCTGGCAATGGCGGCAACGGCATGATGAGTTTCCGCCGGGAAAAGTTTATCTCTAAAGGCGGCCCAGACGGTGGTGACGGCGGCGATGGCGGCTGCGTTTATCTGGTTGCCGATGAAAACCTGAACACTTTGATTGATTACCGTTTCCAGCCAAAATATCGTGCTGAAAATGGCGAGAAGGGCGGTAGTAAAGATTGTACCGGTGCCAAAGGTGCTGATTTGTTCTTGCCCGTACCTGTAGGTACAACTGTTATTGATACGGATACCGAAGAAGTCTTCGGCGACCTCACCGAACACGGCCAAAAATTAAAAGTTGCCCAAGGTGGTTTCCACGGTTTGGGTAATACCCGTTTTAAATCCAGTACCAACCGCACGCCACGTAAAACATCGCCTGGTACTGAGGGCGAATCGCGCAATCTTAAGCTTGAGCTTAAAGTTCTCGCCGACGTTGGTATGTTAGGCCTGCCAAATGCTGGAAAATCCAGCTTTATCCGTGCGGTAAGTTCGGCCAAACCGAAAGTGGCGGACTATCCATTTACTACACTTATCCCGAACCTTGGTGTCGTAAAAGTCCAGCAATACCGCAGCTTCGTGATCGCAGATATTCCCGGTTTGATTGAAGGTGCATCTGAAGGTGCCGGTCTGGGAGTGCGTTTCCTCAAGCATTTGACTCGCTGCCGTTTGTTGTTGCATGCCGTTGACATGTCTCCGCCAGATGGTTCTAATCCTGCCGAAAACGTACGCGTAATTGCCAACGAATTACAAAAATTCAGCCCAACGCTCGCAACCCGCGACCGTTGGTTATTATTGAACAAAGTTGATTTGCTAGATCCAGATGAAGCCGATGCTCGCTGCCAAGCTGTTGTAGATGAGTTGCAATGGAAGGGTCCGGTGTTCCGTATTTCCGCATTACATCGCGATGGCACCGCTGCCTTGTCTGGCCGTATCATGGATCATCTTGAAGCAATATGGGAAGACGAAAAAGAAAATCCGGAATCACGTGAGCGTGAATTAGAATTACAAAACCAAATGGCTACTGAGGCGCGTGAACGCATCGAAGAATTACGCTTGGCAATGCGCGAAGCCCGCTTGGCCGCCGGCGAAGACGACGATTTCAACGATGACGATTACGATGTTGAAGTGGAGTATGTGCGGTATTAAGAAAAAGCTGACTGAATATAATAAATTAAATGGAGTAAGCGTTAATGAGGGGAGAATTTTCTTCGATTGAACATAACTCTTTTTATGTTTCATTCATTATTTTTTTTGCTAGCTTTACGCTTAAGCTTTTTTACTTTATGGCGTTAGATAATCCAACACCATATCCAGGTGATTCGTTCTATTACATACACTATGCAGATAATCTAATTGAACATGGTGTTTTTTCAAAAGATTTATCTGGTTCACCTGTACCGGACTCTTATTGGGCGCCGGGCTATCCTTTCTTTCTAGCCATCTGTTTGAAGGCTGCAAATTTTCTGCATATTTATTTTTATCCCTTTACGTTATTAGCTCAGGCAGTGTTAAGTGGGGCAACTGTAGCTTTAACTTTTCTTGCGGGTAGATTTTTTTTGCCTGCCTTTTATGCTCTTGCAGCTGCATTGATAACAGCTTTTAGTCCTCATCTTATGACACTAGGCGGTGAAATATTATCCGAAACCCTGTTAGGGTTTCTTATCATGTTAGGAATTTATTGTTGTCTTGCATGTTTTGAACGGAAGCATTCTTTCATATGTTGGTCGGTTACGGGCGTGGTTTTTGGCTTTGCCTATCTTACCAATCCTACAGTGTTGTTTTTCCCCGTTTTATTTTTGCTGCGCCAATTATGGTTGTTATACAGTTCAAATATTAGTTTGTTGTCTGCAAAAGCCATAGCTGTACTTGCGATATTCTTTGTGTCCATCGTTTTGGCTTGGATGGTTCGGGACTGGGTAAATGTTCCTGCGAACCAATCCACAACTACTGATAGGGCTTTTGAAAATTTGGTGATTGGCTCGCATAGCCAATACCACAAAATGTGGAGAGAAAACCCCAGAGACCCTAATAACCCCGCAGATATGGATTTGCGGCAATACAAACAGGATCATGCGGGGTTTTATCAAGCTTTTGGTGGGAGACTCTTATCAGATCCACTTCATTATGCGATATGGTATTTTTATCAGAAACCTCTTGATTTGTGGGGTTGGCAAATTTTTGTGGGGAGAGGTGGGATTTTTGTATCTGCTCCGAATTCAACTCTCTACGATAAATCTAGCGTTGCATCTACATCTTTAGTTGTAATGAAGTCTATGCATTATTGGTTGTTTGGATTGGCTCTGGCAGGTTTTGTTTTTGCGTTGAGAGAATCAAGTTTTTTAAAAAAGGAATCAATATTGCTTCTTTATATGGGGCTTATATCAATTAGTGCAGTATATGTTGTTTTGCATGCGGATGCGCGCTACTCGGTACCCATGCGGCCCGAAATGTATCTTTGTGCTATGTATACTATTTATAAAATAGTAACTAGTATTAAAAGCAAAATAACTAAATAAAATTAGCAGGTGGTTATAATTTAATTTCTAAAAATCCCGCTGAAATTTATTTCAGCGGGATTTTTTATTTTCAGCTCGCAAGTAAAGAATCGGCGCTATCGAAATCGGGAGTCACCTGCTCATATTCGCTTTCCCTTACATCGATAATGATGCTGGCACTATTGCTTTGCAATTCGTTAATTTTTACTTTAAACACAATCTTATCAATACATGTTTTATCGGCGCGATAGATTAAATTGGGTGGTGTTCCGGTTAGGGTTCCGTGTTTAGGCTTTTCTAAAATGTCATAAATAGCATTCTGTGGAATAGTATTTTTTGCCCATTGAACACCTAAATTAATGGCCAGCTCGTTATGAGTGGTTACTGTAATACGTTGGTGAGTTGCAACGGGTAATTGCTGAATAGGACGCTTGGGGTTGTTACCTAATGTTGCGCTCCAATCCATAGAAGTGCGAAAAGGCGATGCTGGAAGCAATTCGGAATTGCACAAGTTGCAACCTTCCGGATTGCCATTGAACGCGTAGCGCGCTGCTATGGGTTTGGTGATGTTTGGGTTGGATACGAGAATAGTGTCGCCATCAATAACCGCTGTTGCCGGAAAAAATTTCGCGTTTTTACCTGGAATAGGATTTGTTTCGGCAATTTCAAACCATTTCAATTCTTGACCATCACTGGTTTGCAAACCTTTGCCAACATGGTCAAAGAAAATTCGGATTTTATCGTCTTCTATTTTAAATTCGCGATACAGCGGACCCGAATAAATTTCACGACGTTTATAAAATTTCCCCAGCGCTGCAATTCCCAAACGACGGCCTACCGGTTCTTTGCGGCGTGGATGAATGTCATCTGCTTCTCCAACATCAATGGCGACTGCCATGGCGGTATTAGGATGTTGCAAACTATTGAGCTGTGCCTCTTGTAGTTCTGCCCAAGCGCTCCAGGGCTCTGCATGGGTTTTGCCAAAGTTGGCGAGTTGAACATAAATAAAAGGAAAGCTGCCTTGACCCCAACGTTCGCGCCAATCTTCAATCATGGCCGATTGCTGGGTTTGATAAAGGCCTGCGCCCCAATGATTTTCCTCTCCTTGATACCAGGCTACGCCGCGAATGGCATAGGGAATTAAGGGTGCAATCATGGTGTTGAACAGGCTGGACGGTTCGTTCTCATTCCACTCTTCCGGAATTTCATAGGCGTGATGATTATTCACCTCCTGGCTCGTCCACTCCTGAATTTTAGTGGCGCCCAATGCGGACCAAATGATCCCGATAGGTACTTTAAGCTCTTCGTAAAGTTCTTGTGCAAAATGATAACCAACCGCTGACCAGTGCTGGGTGTGCTCAGGATGGCTCGCTGCCCAGCGACAATCCGGCAGGGCAGTTTGTGGTTCGCTTGCACGGGCCGAGGGCACAGGGAGCATACGAATGAGGGGATTCTTGGCTTCGGCCAAATGCTTTTCTTTATCTGCAGATAGATCAATCGTCCACCCCATATTGGACTGGCCGGAACAAACCCAGACTTCGCCAACCACTACATAGTGCAGGGTGATCATCTTGAAAAAAGTTTTGATATAAAGCTTTTGTCCCTCGGCATTAGCAGCCATGGGTGCGAGCGTCAGTTTCCAATTGCCCTTGCGATCTGCACGGGTGGTCACGGTCTGTGAGCCAAAAGAGACTTCCACAAATTCCCCGGGGTCTGTAGTTCCCCATAGCGGCACCGGCATATCGCGCTGCAACACGGCGTAATGGCTAAATACGTTCGCCACGCTAAGCGATGTTTGAACTTTAAGCCGCCAATAGAGCGATTGTCTTAAGTTATGCCAGAGTCCTTTAGGGAGTTTTGAGTGGGGAACGGCCTGATTTTTTGTTGCGTCGCTGTTGATCTTATAAGAATCCATGGATGTAAATGTCTGTAAGGAGTTAATGATGTTGCCGAAGTCATTTTTTGTATTTTTCTGTGTAAATGAGTTTACAGAATGTGCAAAAAATGTGGAAGCGGGCGACAGTCTATAGAAAAGAAATCTTTTTTCTGTATCGATTTGTATGCACTTAACTGGTGCGAATTGCGCTGTAACAACCTTTATTTGGCTATTAACTTGGGGGATATGTAATAATTCGCGGCTAACTAAGTAGGTATGTTTACCGGATCATGGCTCGCTAGAAGCCGCTGTTTGAGTAAGTGCAGAATTTATGAGTAAAAGAGACATCATTCCCCAAGCCAGGCGTTGGGTTGTCAAAATCGGCAGCGCTTTGCTGACCAATGACGGGCGTGGGCTGGACGCTAAAGCCATCGCGGGCTGGGTGGCGCAAATGGCCAAGTTGCGTTTGCAAGGTATTGAGTTGGTGCTGGTATCTTCCGGTGCAGTTGCTGCGGGTATGCGTCGTTTGGGCTGGGATTCGCGCCCCACAGAAATTCATCAACTGCAAGCCGCCGCAGCCGTTGGCCAAATGAGTTTGATCCAGACTTATGAAGTGGAATTCCAGCGCTACGGTTTGCTTACCGCGCAAGTCTTGCTCGATCACGATGATCTCTCTTCCCGCCAGCGTTATTTAAATGCGCGTTCAACCTTAAAAGCCTTGATCGGTTTGAATGTTGTTCCCGTCATTAATGAAAACGATACTGTAGTTACCGACGAAATCCGCTTTGGCGATAACGATACTCTGGGTGCATTGGTCGCCAATTTGATTGAAGCTGATTTGTTGGTGATTCTCACCGACCAAAAAGGCATGTACGACAGTGACCCACGCTCAAATCCCGATGCAAAATTACTCAGCGAAATTGCAGCAGATGACACTCGACTTGAACAAATGGCGGGTGGTACCGGCGGTGCATTGGGTCGCGGTGGAATGATTACCAAAGTGCGCGCCTCACGCGTGGCAGCGCGCTCAGGTGCAGATACGGTTATCGTCGGTGGTCGGATTGAAGATGCATTGTTAAAAATTGCTGCCGGTGAAAATATCGGAACATTTTTGTGGGCAGACCAACAGCCACAAGCGGCGCGCAAGCGTTGGCTATCCGGTCAATTACAAACGCGCGGAACGCTTGTTCTGGATGACGGTGCTGTGCGTGTTGTGCGCGAACTCGGCAAAAGTTTATTGCCTGTTGGTGTAAAAGAAGTACGCGGCGATTTTACGCGCGGCGATATGGTGATTTGCGCTGATGCAGACGGCCGCGAAATTGCGCGTGGTCTAGTGAATTACCATGCAGATGAAGCGCGTAAAATTATTGGCAAACCCAGCAGTCAAATCGTAAGCATTTTGGGTTACCAGGACGATAACGAATTAATCCATCGCGATAATTTAGTGTTGAGTTAATTTATCGCTATAACAATAAATCAATAATGAAGGCGAGGATGCGTAGTGGAAAGTTTGTCATTGGATACATCATCAAGCGATTGGATTCCAGTCGATAAAGCTTACCTTACCGCTTTGCGTATTCGGTTTGCGATTATTCATGGTATTGGTTTGGCAGTCGCTACATTGTTTATTGTACTGCTGCCAAAACCTGCGCATATAGTTCCTTCCATAGTGGCCGCAATTCTTGCGTGCAGTTTTCTCTTCTTGTTTTTTGTATGGGCTCCGCGTACGAGTCGACGTATGTTTTATTTATTGCGTGAACAAGATATTAATTTGCAACGCGGCTTTCTGTTTTGGAAACTCGTCTCTGTTTCTACCAATCGCATCCAGCATTTAGAAGTTAGCCAGGGACCAGTTGAACGCTCATATGGTTTGGCGACTTTGGTTATTTACACTGCGGGCACCCAAGGGTCAGATTTAAAAATTCCAGGTTTGAATATCGTTAAGGCTCAACAACTCAAATCGCAATTGTTGAATAGCATCAACGCTGAAGAAGCTGACCTTGAAGAGTCGCTCTAATATGGATATTGAGCAAGAAAATTCATCCACTATCAATAAAGCTGAATGGCATCGCGTTTCGCCTATAGCCGTATTTTATTTTCTGATTCAAAACATCCAGCACGCCCTGAATTTTTGGCCGATGTTAGTAGGTGCGCTTGCTAACCAGAATGCTCGTGTGTGGTTATTCGGTGTGGGCATTCCCGTGTTGGCGTTACTGGTTCTGAGTTTCGCTTTTCTGAGTTATTGGTTTTTCCGTTATCAATTCGATGCAGATAAAATACAGATTCGCAGTGGCATTTTCAAAAAGCGTCGGTTGACATTAAATTTTGAGCGGGTGCAAGAAGCAAATTTGGAGCAAGCCATTTATTTTCGTCCGTTTGAATTGTGGACACTAAGACTTGAAAGCGCGGGCAGTTCAAAAGAAGAAATTGCCTTGCCAGGTATTAGAGAAGCTTTGGCGACCGAGATTAAACAGCGAGTATTGTTTAACAAACAAACTTCTTCCAGTTCTGAAAAAACAGCTGAGCCTGAATCTTCTGCTGATTTTACTGTTAAGCTCTCGGTTACTGATTTAATTCGTTACGGCCTTATGCACAATACCCTGGTGTATTTGGTTGCCATTCTTGCGCCGCTACTCACACAAAATGATTCGCTTTGGCGAGCTATAGGCAATTTTGTGGAAAATATGGGATTGCGGCAATGGGCAATGAATTATTTGTCGTCCCATAGTATTTGGGTAGATGTAGCGTTATTAGTGTTGCTACTGTTGTCCAGCTTTATTGTGATTTACAGCCTTTCAATTGTGCTTGCGATTATTAAATATTGGAATTACACCTTGCGCGTCCAAGGTGAGCGTTTTCAGTACGAAGCGGGTTTGTTTAATCGTGTTGCCTGCGGCTTTCGGAAACATAAATTGCAAACTGTGATTATTCGACAAAGTTTTATGGCTGGTTTGTTGAAACGTTATTCGCTGGAAATAAAACAAACCAACGAAGCGGCAGTAAAACAAGGTGTTCCTATGCAGGGCTTTATGATCCCCGTGCTGGATCAGATACAACTGGAAGGTGTAATGAAGTTGCTAGGCATAGATGATCCACAATGGCAACGCACGTTGGCGATTCAAATTTTCTGGCGTACTTTTTGGGTTGGCGGCGTTTTAACATTTATAGTCGCGTTGATTGCTGCCGTGAATCAGAATGTATCATCTGCGTGGATGTTACTGCCCATACCGCTGATGGGTATATTGTTTTGGAAGTACTGGTATTCAACATTTTATTCGTTGACTGAGAATGGTTTTGCTATCAGGCGCGGTTTCTTGGGGCATAGCATAACTTATATCCCACAAATTAAAGTGCAAAAGCTTAGCCTTCAACAAGGTCCTTTAGGGCGATTAAGTCAATATGGAAAATTGAGCTTGTGGAGCGGTGCTACGCGTGAAGCTCTGGATTACATAGATATTACTGAATCTAAAACCTGCCATGAAAGTATTTTAAAGAGAGTTGCGGGTTATCGCGGCCGCTGGATGTAATAAAATTACTTCCCATAATAAAAAAAGCCCACCTATTTACGTGGGCTTTTTTTATTTCCGATGAGCGCTTATTTGTCTGATGGTTTAACTCGCGCTAATCCCAAGGCAATCAAGCCAATTAACATCAGCATATTGGTTGCCGGTTCTGGAACTGAAGCCGCTTTTACAGTTACGCGTGCATCGGTTGTTGAGGTAAGTGCAAGGTTATTGCCGTAAGCATCACCTAAAGCATTAGCATCAAGATGAAACACACCTGTACCCGGCGCAATGCTGGAAAATACCAAGCTAAATAAAATAAAACTATTTGCTTGTAAGTTTTCCAGGCTCCATACGTCATCAAAAGATAATTCGAATAAATTTATCCAGCCGGAATTGCTGCTATCGCTTATCTGCAGGCTACCAAAATGATTTAAATCCAGTTGGTTGCCTTTAACACTGTCGCCCCAGTTAATGCTATTAAAAGCAAAGCGGCTGCTATCGAAATTGACATTCACATCATAAACTCCCAGCGATGTTGCACCTGAAGTCTTGAGTCCAGAAATTTTTGCGTCAATTTGTACTGTGTTGCCAGCGCTTATTTGTGAGGCGGCAGGTACCAAGTCAATCGTCAATGCATGTGAGTTGAGCGAAAAGCTCAGCCCCAATGCGAATATAAATAAAAACTTTTTCATTCTAAACTCCTTATTTGGTTGCGCAGGCAGTGCGAGTGCATTGCAAGGTTAGTGCGCGGGCATCGTTAGCGTTGATGATTCCATCGCCGTTTACATCGCGTTGATCCAATGGTGATGCAGTAGTATTCAGTGCATTTGTGACAATTTTGATATCGTCGCTGTCAACATCGCCGTCACCGTCCAGATCAATAATTAATTTCAGCGAAATCACTAAAGGATCGTGGTCGGATGAACGATAAGCATCGTTAGCATAGAAACTGTTGATCTGCGCCGCTGATTTAAATTCAGTGTTGTAATCAAGGCTAATGGGTTCATCGGCGTTAATATGCCAATCCGCCGCTTCCAATACTTGCGCGGTAAGTGATTTGGTGGCGAGGCCATGATCGAGATAGCCTGCTTGCCCATCAAACACATAAGAGTACGCGTTAGCGCTGCCGAATTTGTTAATTAAATCTGTGTAGCCTGCGTTAATAATTTTGGTAATCGGTTCCTCTTTTGCGTAAGAGTTGAGGTCACCGATGATCAGGAAATCACCATCGTTAACACCAGTGGGTTTGCGTGAAAGCCAATTCACCAGGGCTTGTGCTGCATTAGTGCGGGTGATGTTGCAATTGCCTTGGCCATCGCCGGTATCCAAATCACCAAGGTCATTACAATCTGAACCTTTTGATTTCAAATGGTTGATCGCAATAGTAATTACGCCGCGACCTTGGGTTGCGCGGAAACTTTGCGCAAGTGTTGGGCGATTTTTATTGTCGATAAATAATGGTTCTACAGACGAATCTAAAATTGCAGTTTGTCCAATTGCTGTCGCGCGATCTTTGCGATAAATAATGCCAACGGCAATTTCGTCTGTACCCACTTTGCTCAAACCCGGATTAATGTAAGTCCATTGATTAGTGCTTGTTGCAGTGTTGAGTGCAGCGGTTAATTCAGCGATGGCAGAATAAGTATCGTAACCATCGTTTTCCAATTCCAGTAAACCAATAACGTCAGCATTTAATCCCACTAATGCGTTAACAATCTTTGCTTTTTGGCGAGCAAATTCTGTCGCTGTGTTTGCACCGCGTGCTGTTGGGAAACCACCACCAAGGCCGTTGCCATTAAAGAAATTAAGCACGTTAAAGCTGGCCACTTTTAAATTTGCATTTGCAGCCATTTTTGGCGCAGTTGGGCGTGCGTTAGTTTTTACAAAATTGGGTGTGACTGTGGGGAGCAAACGATAGGCACCGAAATCATAAGTCATAACTCCTGTTAAGCCGGTTACTGTATCGCCGCTGCGCAATGGATTAGCTGCAGATAAACCAGGAGCAGGGAATATAACGGGATCAGGATTTTGCAAATTACTGCTGTCATCCAACATTAATTTATTTAAATTATTTTGTGTTTGTTGCGCAATAGCTGCAGCGCCTGGGCTCACTAGATTCGTTGGTTGTGACAAGCGACCATCGGCCAACAATACTTGTCCGTAGCGACCAAGGCCGTAGGTTTCGTTTACGGTTAAGGTTTGCGGTGCGGTGACCAGCATGCCTTCTACCGCTTCAAAATCAGTAAGCGTAGCTAAAGGCAGGGCAATACCTGTAACAATGGGTAAGGTTTGATTGCTGGCGCAAACGCTAACACTCGTCGGAGTAATTTGGGTCAGGTTAAATGTTTCTGCCACGCTGCCACTTACGCGTACTTTATCTCCTACGGATACTGGCGTGGTGCTTGTTACGTAAATGCCTTCCGATGTTGCGGGATTATTGTCGTCAAGATTGTCTGGCTCTTGTAAAAAAAATCCACCGATTTGACCGCTGCCTTGAAAACTCGCTACAACAATAGCTTCAACACTAACACCGCTACCTACTAATGGGCTTGCACTGCCGCTGCCCTGAATGGCAGAAATTAATGTGCTGGCTGCGCCGCAACTGCTGGATTGATTGCCGCCGTTTCCATTTCCATTACCGTTGTTGCTGCTGCCTTGATAAGTGCCCAGATTATCGAAAGTATCTGTTGCAAAACCATCCCACTCAACACTTGGATCAAAGGCCAAATTGGCAGATGTTTTTCCACTAGTGACAGAAGCTTTACGGCGCAAAGTATTATCTGCAGTGCTGGTTAATCCAGTGCCCCATTCAATACCTGGGTCTACACCTACTTGGCCAATGGAGTCGATAATTATGGAGCCATTTTTTAATAGGATTGCATCGTCACCGTTGTACCAACCTGCGGCGTTGGTTTGATTGGCACTCGTTATAATTGTGCCAGTGGCGCTGGCGTGCGCGAGTACGAATGTGCCTTGCGCAGGCACAGATCCGCTTAAATTAATCGTTAAGCCAGCACTGTTGCTGCCGTTGAAATACATTTCTACTTTGTAACCGCTGAGATTCACAGGGCTATTGCTACTGTTATAAATTTCCAGCGCTTTGTTGTTACTTGAGCCTTCAACATATTCAGAAAAATACAGATCTGCAGATGCACCAACACTGGTGGCGAGGCAGGCGAGTGCTAGCGCTGATTTTTTAAAGCCTAAAAATTCCATGTGAATCTCCCGGTTATGGTTTAAGTCGGGAGCATCTTAGGTAGCGGTTGTTACTAAAAAGTGGCGGGAATTAGACGATTTGATGATGCTTTTGTTACGAACACATTTGCGCGTCAAAAAATAACCCGAAAAAAAGCCCGGTAAATACCGGGCGCAAGGTTTGAACGAATACGTAAGGTTTGAGCGAATAGGTGTTGAAATAAAAATGAAACTTAATACTGAGATAAAACTTAGTAGTAACGCAGTTGTGTTGCCTTGCCAGAAAAAACCGAATAGGAATAAATGGTGTAGGCAATAATGGTTGGCAGCACAATAGCAACGCCATACAAAATAAAGCGCAGTGATTCAGGCGCACTAGCTGATTGCCAAATATCCATAGTGTTAGGGACGACATAGGGAAAAAAGCTGTAAGCCAAGCCGATAAAGCACAATAAGAAAATCATGGCGATGCACACAATAGGAATCCACGAGCCAAAATCTTTGTCGTGTGGAAAATGCGCGAGGTAGCGATCCACGATAAAAAATAATACCGCGCAAAACACCGGAATAAACAACAATAAAATAACCATGGCGCTGCCAAACCATTTATCGAAAATAGCATGGCTAATTAGCGGGTTCACAATAGAGACAGCTGCAATCCCCAATGCAGTCAGCCAGCCGCATTTACGCGCCCAACGCGCAGCGCGCAGTTGTAATTCACCTTCGGTTTTAAATACTAACCATGCGGCGCCGATAAAGCTGTAACCTGCAGTGACGCACACTGCGCTTAACGCAGAAAACAAATAAGCAGGCAAGCTCTGTTCAAAGCCCATTACATAACTGCCGAGCATGTAGCCCTGTGCGAGCGTGGCGATAATTGATCCGGCTTTAAAAGTGTGGTCCCAAACAGCTTTATGGTCTTCCGGCGCTTTTGCGCGAAAGTCGAAAGAAACACCGCGCAAAATTAATCCAATCAGCATGGCAGCAATCGGCAAATATAAATTGTATAAAACCAAACTGTGCGCTTGCGGGAAGGCAATTAATAAAATGCCGGCGCCGAGAACCAACCAGGTTTCATTCGCATCCCAAAATGGGCCTATGGATGCAATCATCATATCGCGCTGTGGATCAGAATCTGCAGGTAATAAAATACCTACGCCTAAATCGTAGCCATCCAGGATTGCATAAAGAAAAAATGCCAAGCCCATAAGCCCAATAAAAATTACTGGCAACCAGTAGGCTTCTCCAGTTAACATAGTTGATGTCATCGAAAAATCCTCCGGGTTATAAAGGTGCGTCTTCTGCGTCGTGAATTTTTTCTTGCAAGCTTTTGATTTCTTCTGGTCGGTCAACCAGAATCGCTTTGCGCGCAATCACGAATAAAGTGCGGATATAGGCGATCAATAAAAACGCGTAGAGTAATAAATACAGCGTTAATGATGTGCCTACATTGTGTGCAGGCAGTTGGGTTACCGCATCTGCAGTTTTTAAGATGCCGGTGACCAAATAAGGTTGGCGACCAATTTCTGTAACGTACCATCCCGCTAAAGTTGCAATCCAGCCTGAGAAAGTCATGGCTAAAAAAACTTTCAGCATAAAAAGCGATAACTCTTTTTGGTGCCAGTATTGCCAAGCGGCAGCCCAAGCAACCAACAACATTAATAAGCCCATGCCCACCATAATCCTGAAACCATAGAAAAGTGGTTTTACGGGTGGATGGGCATCTTTAAATTCATTTAATCCTTTAATTTCCGCATCCATATCGTGGCCCAAAATTAAACTGGCGCCGCGTGGAATTTCAATTGAATACAAGTTGCTTTTGGTTTTTTCGTCAGGGATTGCAAATAAAATTAAAGGCGCGCCTTTTTCGGTGTGCCACACGCTTTCCATGGCGGCAATTTTGGCGGGTTGATGATGCAAGGTATTTAATCCATGCATATCACCCAGCAATGCTTGCAAGGGAACCAAAAATGCCAATGCAAAAACCGATGCTTTTAATGCGCGGCGCGGCGCTGGCTTATGGTCGTCATTTAAAATTCGATAGGCGGAAATACCAGCAATTAAAAAGCCTGCAGTAATGCCGGATGCCGTCAGCATATGTGCCAAACGATAGGGCATGGATGGATTAAAAATAATGGCTAGCCAATCGACAGGGTGCGCAACACCATCGCGCATTTCATAACCTGTTGGAGTTTGCATCCATGAATTAAGTGCAATAATCCAAAAGGCCGACATGCTGGTGCCGAATGCCACTAAAAAAGTCGCCAGTGTATGTATGCGATTTGAAACACGGTTGATACCGAACAGCATAATCCCTAAAAAAGTCGCTTCCAGAAAAAATGCAGTGAGCACTTCGTAACCCAACAATGGCCCTGCGATATTGCCAACCGTTTTCATATAGCCAGGCCAGTTGGTACCAAATTGAAAACTCATGGTGATGCCGCTGACAACACCCAGTGCAAAAGTCAGCGCAAAGATTTTTACCCAGAAACGATAGATGCGCATCCAAACTTCGTCGTTGGTGCGGTTGTATTGCACTTTAAAGAATAATAAAAACCAACAGAGCGCAATAGTGATGGTGGGAAATAAAATATGAAACGAAATGTTTGCGGCAAATTGAATACGGGAGAGAACCAGTGTATCCATGAGCATGTGAGTTACCTCATCGGTAAAAAATAAATCAACTTTCTGACATTCGCAGGCGTGCACAGCCCCACAATCCCAAAACACCAATAGGGATGAGTAAAATCCATTGCGGTAATTTCAATAACATGGGCAAGCCTGAGTAGGTGATATCGACCACGATAAAAACCAAACCAAACGCTATCCACATAAACGAAATAAAAAGAGCCATATAATGTGACTGCACAGTGTGTTTTGGTTTTGCTGAAATAAAAAGCCCAATCGCCGAGAGCGTTAAGGCTGCTGTTACTAAATGCCAACAGGTGTAGAGCAACAAACTAATCTCTTGCGGCAGCGGTGCTTGCAGCAATGGCGCTTCAATTTCAGGTGTGCCGCCAAATGTGTGTAACGCGGCGGTGAAAGCTGCCAAGCCAGCTGCGGTTGCCAAAATTTTATTCATTCCTTCGCGCTCCTGTTTTGGTTAACTAACTTTTCTAACGATTTAACAATTTATCTTTTAAATCCAAAACCTTGCCGATGCTGCTGCCCAACTTGAGTAGCTTGCCTAATTTCGCAGAATCCAAGCGTTGGATTTCTGTCGTCCAAAGCGTGAGCATTTCCATCAAGTCATGCATTTCGCGCATGCGTTCCTGTGCGTATTCTTCTTCGCTATTGGCGGGGCTTTCTATCAAAAGGTTGCGTAGGGTTGTAAGAGTAGGGCCGATCTCGCGCTTGCTGCGCTGTTCAATCAAGGTTTTGGCGATATCCCAAATATCGCCGGGTGCGGAATAAAATTCGCGGCGGTCACCAGGTAAGTGCTGGAGTTTAATTAGCTCCCACGATAGTAATTCTTTGATCCCCATGCTCACATTGGAGCGTGAAAACCCCAACGCTTCAGTAATGTCATCTGCACACATGGGCGTTTTATTCAGAACGATAAGAGCATACATTTGCCCAACAGTGCGGTTGATTCCCCAGCGGCTTCCCATCTCGCCAAAATGAATCACGCAGGACTGGATCATAGGGGTGAGGCTTTTAGTCATCTCAATTTCCTGTAATTTCAGTATTTTCTGAAATTACAGGAAATATTGATTTTGGTCAAGTTTTAAGCTTATTAGAGGTGGGTGGCTATTGATGATTAGTCTTTTCGACGTTAGGGATGTTGGAGGTCGTTGAGTCGGAAGTCGATATGGCAAATTCAAGCGGCTTAACGTGGGTGCCATGGCGATCTGCATGAATGCGGGTGAATTCTGCTCCAAAAAGAACTATAGATCCGGCGTAGGAAACCCAGAGCATAATCAATATTACCGTGCCCGCTGCACCATAAGCCGAGGCGGGGTTGCTGTGGCCAAAATAAAATCCCAATGCGAATTTTGCAACCACGAATAATAAAGCAGTGACAAACGCGCCAATCCAAACATCTCTCCAGGGTACTTTAGCATCGGGGAGAAATTTAAAAATAGCAGCAAATAAAAATGTCACCACGCTGAGTGACAAGGAAAAATCAAGGATGCGGAAAAGAATATTAAAGGTTTCAGAAAAATAGAATGATACCCATTCGCTGAGTAAGCTTAATAGGGCAGAGAGGACGAGAGAAACTAACAATAAAAAACCTACAGCGAGTATTAACCCAAAGGAAAATATACGGTCCAAAATCATTTTTATTATTTTACGCTTTGGTTCTGGTTTTACTTCCCAAATTAAATTTAAGGTTTGTTGTAATTGATAAAAAACCCCGGTAGCACCAAAAATTAAAGTAGCAATACCCACGACAGACGCAAAAGTAAAATCCTGGTTCACACTGGCGTTAGCGATAATCGCTTCAATATCTTTAGCAGTATTGCCGCCAATCATGCCTTCAATTTCTGAACTTATGCGACGCGTGACCGCTTCTTGCCCGTAAAAATAACCTGCCAGATTAATAATAATGACAAGCAAGCCCGGCAGCGAAAATATGGTGTAGAACGCGATAACTGCGGTGCTACGGAAGGGGTCTCTATCTAGCCATTGGATAAAGGTATCGCGAAAGATTAATACAAAATCGCGAATATTTTTAATCAGTGTCATCTGATTTTTCCTTCTTGCGGAAATAGAAATATGAACTTATCTATTACCACGAGAAGTATTTAGAGTATGTGCGTTCGCACACTCTCTGTTATAGGCAACTTAGGATTCTACTCGCGTTCCGGTGTTAAGCTTTCAGATTTTCAATGTAGCTAATTCCCAAAATTTTAAGTAAGAGTGTGCGGAAGGCTTTGCCGATTGGATAAAAAATATTCGCGCCAATTTTTGTGCTGAACACGTAATAATTAATGCGATTGAAAATGCCAGAGGGTGTGCTCAGTAGGGTGAGCATGTGAATGGCGTCTGGCCCGTAATAGATCACATCTTTAAATTTCAAAACCATTCCCTGATCAATATCGAGTCCTGCTGCGGTAATCTCGTCCATTAATGGGCTTGGCTGGCGGGCGTCAACGAGTTGTAAGTCTCCAACGGCTTCGCGGATGCGGATGTACTTGCAATAGGTTTTACAAACCGGGCATTCGCCGTCATAGACCAGCCAGGCATCTGCTCGCGTGGGGTTGTTCATGACCTGCTCCTCGTAGATTTCTGATGGGGTGCTTTTCTTGCTAACCGCTTAATGCTAGTCTATACATTAATTAACTAATTAGCTAAATGTTTTTACGGTATGTCTGGCTTATGAATATAGATCGCGTCTTTGAAGCCCTGGCTTCTACCCCCCGCCGGCAGATTCTGGCGTACTTATCTGAAACATCCATGACTGCCGGTGAAATTGCCGACCGCTTTGATATGAGCAAACCTGCGTTGTCCAAGCATTTAAAAATCCTGGAGAACGCAGGTTTGGTTGTGAATGAAAAAAAAGGGCAGTTTGTTCACTACAGCATTGCCGATGACAATCTCACTGCAAAACTCCACAACCTGCTGGCTACCTTTTGTCCTGTGGGTAGCAAGTTGAAAAAAGAAAGTAAGGCAAAGGCTAAAGAAATTAAAAACGATTAGTTATCAGGAGGCACCATGGAAGTCGTTGATAATCAAATTTACGATAAGGTCAGTAATACTTGGTGGAATGAAGATGGATTTATGGCGATCCTGCGAACTGCGGTAAACCCACCACGATTTAATTATTTTCAAAAAATATTGAATGAGTTGCAGCTTAACCCTAAGCAATTACGGGTGCTTGATGTGGGTTGTGGTGGTGGCTTACTTTCAGAACAATTTGCAGCCTTGGGTTGCCAGGTTACAGGCATAGATCAATCTGTTCCCAGTTTGGATGCAGCAAAAGCACATGCGAGCGCAATGGATTTGCAGATTGAATATTTGCAAGGCAATGCAGAGCGACTTCCTTTTCCTGATCAGTCTTTCGATGTGGTGTGCTGTTGCGATGTACTTGAACATCTCGATTCTGTTGATACTGTCATTCAAGAATTGTCACGTGTACTCAAACCCGGTGGTTTGTTTTTCTTCGATACTATTAATCGCACTCTCGCCAGCAGGTTATTTGTTGTAAAGCTTGCACAGGATTGCGTTTTAACACGTTTTGTTCCGCGCAATGTGCATGTATGGGAAAAGTTTATTAAACCCCACGAATTAGCAAGCACCTTGCGTCAATTCAGTTTTCCTCAATCTTCTTTTGTAGGTTTGGCTCCGCGTAGCAATCCATTTCCTGCATTGGTTGCATTTGCTCGACGCAAGTTCGGACAAATCAGTTTTGCTGAGCTGGGTGAGAATATAAGGTTACAAGAAAGTAAAAGCCTTGCTATTTCGTATATGGGTTTTAGCGTAAAAGCACTTTAATTTGAGCAACTACGTTTTTGGAAATGGACTATGAGCAGTAGTTTGGTAAGTGATTGGTTTTGCGAGTCCTTTGGTGAGTTGCACCCGCAATTGCAGCAGCTTCATAAAATTGGCGGAATCCTGGCGGGTAAAGTGCATGTGAAAAGTGCTCGTGGTTTCGCTGGATATTTTGGGCGAGCTATAGCAAAAAAATTTTCGATTCCAATCGATGCTCAGCAACAGTTGTTTTCAGTCACCATTACTCATCAGTCAGATGGCCTGCATTGGGATAGAACATTTAATGCAAGGCAAATGAAGTCGGTGTTTTTACCTGTTGGCAATAAACCTGGTGGATATTGGTTAGAAACTACAGGTGATGTTCAGCTATATCTGACTGTTGATGTTAAAGATGGCGGCTGGTACTGGCGTTGTTTGAGTGTGAAATATAAAGGGATTACTTTTCCTCTCTGGTTGTTTCCTCGCGTTAATGCCTACAAAAAAATTGAAAATGAGAAATACAGTTTCTATGTTGGATTCAACCTTCCAGTTCTGGGGGAGGTTCTTTCCTATGGTGGTTTATTGGAATTAAGGATGCCGCAGTGAATAAGAAAACTTTTAGATCTTGGTTAATTTATTGGATCTACTTCGTTAGTTTTGGGCATTTTGCTGTTGGTTTTTTGGTGGCTTGGTTTTCAAATCTCAGTACGTTTTATGCTTATCATCATTCTATTTTGGAGCGATTTGGTGATTTGTCAGCGCAGGCTTATCAGTTACAAATCTGGTGGATAAGTTTGTTTGGTGCGACTGTGCAGAATCTTGCAATTTTTATGGGGGTATTAACCTATGTGGCGAGTAAGTATCGAATTTCATTAGTATGGAATTCGATGGTCATTGGATTAATTGTGTGGGCGCCGCAAGATATTTTAATTTCGCTACAAGTAGATATGTGGCTGCATGTTTGGGTGGATGCAATAGTACTTGCGGTAATGCTTCCACCTTTGATGATGTTGTCGTGGTTAGATCGCAATCAAAACGTTCCAATAAAAGGATGAATCTATGCTGGAAATAACTCCTTCTGAAGGTGAACTGTTTAGAAAGATTCTTGGTGATGAATGGAAAAAACTGCACATGGATATTCAAGCTCGTTTTGCTAAGAATCCTGGTGTAGGTGCGCCTTTGTATTACACAGGTTTTTTAAGCGAGCTGAGTTGCTCTCGCTTGGGTAAGTTTTTAGGGTTAATTACTATGCCTTTTATTAAAGGTGCATTGATTCCTTATAGCGACAAAAATTTCCCTGTCGATATTCAAGTTTACTCAAAAGAAAACTGTCCGTTTATTTTTAAGCAACGTATTTACCGATTGCGCAATCGCAAACCTATTCAATTTACCTCCTATATGCGTGAAAGTGAAAAGGGTGAAGTCCTGGAGTATGTAGGTGCTGGTTTGGGAATGAAGTTGGTGCTTCATGTTCATGAAGGTAATTTGTACTTCACGAGTGATGGTTACTTTTGGGATGTATTTGGCTTCCGCATTCCTTTGCCGGGAATTTTAACGCCGGGGAAAACCTTTTTGTGTCACCGCAATGACAGCCCTGAACAATTTAATATTCGCATTGAAATTAAGCATTGTTTATTTGGTACGACTTTCACGCAAGTGGGTGTTTTTCACGAGCTGCCTGCTAAAAAAATTGAGGAAAAAGCAGTAGAAGAAATGGAGTTAGCATGAATACTCATCTGCTTGCATTGCAGTTAATGGCTGCGCAGGGTTTGCTGGGCGCTTTCGACACTTTATACCATCACGAACTTACAGAGGCTTTGCCAAGTCGCCCAAGTGCGCGCAAGGAGTTGTGGATTCACGCAACCCGTGCCAGTTTTTATAGCCTCTTATTTATTGGTTTGTCTGCATGGCAGTGGCATGGTATTTGGGCTCTTGTATTGATGTTTATTTTCACAGTCGAAATTGTGTTAACGCTTTGGGATTTTATTATTGAGGATCGAACTCGATTATTGCCTGCAACGGAGCGAGTCACTCATACAGTTCTTGCAATAAATGGCGGCGCATTTATCACCTTGCTTGCATTGACGTTTCCCGCATGGTTCTCGCAGTCAACAGAATTACAATGGGCGCCGCAAGGCTGGCTAAGTGTATTTCTATTTGCGTGTGGAATTGGAGTGGGTTTGTCGGGTATACGCGATGGATTTGCAGCTTATGCTTTAGGTAAAGTAAAAAATCGTGAGGAACTGAAGATGCCTTTACATTTTAGTGATAAAAGTGAAAGTGTTTTAGTAACGGGTGCTACAGGTTTTATTGGCCAATTGTTAGTGAATGCATTGATTGCCGATGGCCAACGTGTAACTGTGTTGACGCGCAATGCAAAAAAAGCGGCCTGGACGTTTGATGGAAAAGTTACTTGCGTTGAGTCTATGAACGAGCTGCCTGCGAATTATCCTATCGATACCATTATTAATTTAGCTGGCGCGCGCGTGTTAGGTTGGTGGTGGACTTCGTCGCGCCAAGTTGCGTTGAGAAAAAGCCGTATTGGTTTGACGCAATCGCTAATTGATTGGATCGCTAAAGCAGAAGTTAAACCCGCACTTTTATTGAATGCGTCAGCTATAGGTTATTACGGAATTCAAGCAATTGGCGATAATACTGAATTAACCGAAGATAGCCCCACCCAAAATATTTTTATGGCAAAACTCTGTCACGATTGGGAGGTAGTGGCGCAGTCTGCGCGACAATATGGTGTGCAGGTATCGGCTATGCGATTTGGTATGGTGCTGGGGCATCAAGGTCCATTGCCTATGTTGCTCTTGCCGATTAAATTAGGTTTGGGCGGAAAACTGGGCAGTGGCAAGCAATGGATGTCGTGGATACATGTAGATGATTTGCTGCGAGCCTTGGCGCATATTTGGCAATTGGCAGAAAATCCAGAAACAAAAGAACAACTAAAACCTGAATACAATTTCACGGCACCGGAAACTTTAACGCAATTGGATTTTAGTAAAGTCGCTGCCAAGGTTTTGCATCGCCCGTGCTTTTTTCCGACGCCGGCATGGCCAATGCGTTTAGGTTTAGGTGAGCAAGCGGATTTGTTGCTGGAAGGACAGAGGGTGGTGCCGAAAAATTTATTAGCCAGTGGTTTTGAATTTACTTACCCCGATGCGCAAAGTGCTTTGCGTAGTTTGGTGTAGCAATAGTGAGCACTTCTTTTCCTCCACACGTTAAACCCGGCGATCAAATTATTATGTTTGATGGTGTGTGCAAACTCTGTAATGCCTGGAGCCGCTTTATTATCCGCTTCGATACGCACAAAAAATTTAAACTTTGCGCAGTGCAGTCAGATGAAGGGCGTGCGATTTTGCAGTGGTTTGGCTACCCAATGGATTATTATGAAACCATGCTGTTGGTACAGGGGAGTCGAGCGCTGGAAAAATCAGATTCATTTATTGCGGTGATAGGACAGTTGCCTTTTCCATGGTCGTTAATTCGAGTGGTAAAAATTTTTCCTAAGGGTTTGCGCGATTGGTGCTATGACCGTATTGCATTAAATCGCTACAGCTTATTTGGCCGATATGATGTTTGTGTTCTGGCGAATCCAGATCACGAAGAACGGTTTATTTAAATTCTTGTCTGCGAGGGTCACAATAGAAAAAAACCACCGCACCCGTTGAGGCAAGTACAGTGGTGAAAACAGAAGGGGTATTGTGGATATACCCCCGAATGCAGTCGCTAATGTGGTGTTTTAGGTTCTGCATTTTGTATCAGGCGTGTGGACACCTGATTTATACATGCGAAGCTGCCTAAATGCTCCCTACTTATCCTTAAGACTGTCTTTAAGCTTTTTGGCTTTAGGTTTTGGCAGCTACGCTAGCATTGAGTGTTACAGGCTTTTCGTAGGTGAAAGGCTGTAGCAATTCATCAGGTTTGCCTTTGCAGGCTTTAGCTAAGAGTTCGCGGCGTTGGGCTAGCAACAGGCCAATGGCTTCGCTCTGTTGCTCATCAATGCCGGGAATATTTTCTTCAATGAGTTGAGTGATGTTGGCGGCAAGTTCTAAATACTTGTCGTGTTCTTCTGCAAGTTTTCTGTCTTCAAACATACTGCCATCCCGATCACAGAGCCATACGGCGACTACCGACATAAAATTACCTCGTGGTTATACTGTTTTTTTATACAGTAATGGTGGGAGCCCCGTTTGTCAATGAGTTTTAGTGTGGCGGGTTACAGTCTTTAACAATTGCGTGCAAATATCGCCTATTTTTCAATAGGTTGGGGTTTCTATACTGCAATCATTCCCAAGCATTCAGTGGGATGAACTTTCAACCAGTAATCAGGGATAACCCTATGAGCAAAATGAAATCCTTAAAAGTATTGAGTTTATGTGCCGGTGTTGCGCTTGCATCCCAGCAAACGCTAGCGGCCGATGCAGGTAAGTTTTATGTGGGGGCAGATGTGGGCTCGACACAATTTTCGGGCGATGGCCCCGCCAAAGATTCGGTATTCGTACCGGGTCAAAAGTTTAAAGATTCCGATACCAGTTATGGCTTGCATGTTGGCTTTCAATTTAACGATTGGTTTGCGGCTGAGTTGGGTTATACCGATTTTGGCAGTGCGACTGATGGGTTCAAGATCAGGCCTGATATCGCTTTTATTGTTGCGCCTAACGATACTCAAACGGTTGAGGCGAAAGGTGTGTCTTTGAGCGGTGTGTTCAGTTACAAGCTGACAAGCGATTTTGCGCTCCTGGGTATTCTGGGCGTTTCGTCCATGGATTACGAAAATACCCTGTCCGGGGGATTTTCTCCGGTTACCGGCAGTCTGTTAGAGAAGCGTAGTTTTTCTGATCAGGGGCTGATTTACGGTTTGGGCGCCAAATATGCCCTCAACGACTCCCTCGCTGCGCGCGTAGAGCTTCGCCGTAATGATGTAGGTGATTTCAGCCTGGATACCACCAGCCTAGGGTTTGAGTATTCGTTTTAATTGACCCGTTGGTCTTTCTTTTCTGGTCTTCAAAATCGCAAAAGCCTACTGACATAAGTTGTCAGTAGGTAGGTGCAAGCTGGCAGGGTGTTAATCAATACCCACATCTTTAGAGGAGCTTGGAAATGGAAAAGACTTATCACGGTAGTTGCCATTGTGGCGCAGTTAAAATTGAAGCGCGGATTGATCTGACACAGGGAACGAGCAAATGTAATTGCTCAATGTGTACTAAAGCGCGTAATTGGAGTGTCAGCGTTAAGCCCGATGCGTTCCGCTTGCTGTCAGGTAAAGATGACCTCAGCGATTACCAATTCAGTTCCCACTCCATTCATCACCTGTTTTGCAGGCACTGCGGTATGCGCCCATTTGGGCATGGAAGCCTGGAGCAGTTGGGTGGCGAGTTTTATACGATCGCACTTGCATGCCTTGATGATGTCGACCCGCAAGAACTGATAGATGCGCCGATCAATTATTGCGATGGTTTGCATAATAACTGGTGGAATTCCCCCGCAGAGGTTCGTCATTTATAAACTGGTAATATCAACCGGTAATAGGCGGTCGATAAACTGACTGCCTTCACCGCTGTATCTTCCCCTTCAGACCATGGATAATGCGCGCTCTTTATTGCTATTAATTGATCGCCATTTTTTGTTAAGGATTTCGTGTGTCTGAACCTGCCCCAGCGCCTAAACGCAATATGCTGCGCTCCAGTTTAATTACTGGCTCTATGACAATGATGTCCCGCATCACGGGTTTGGCGCGCGATCAATTGCAGGCCTATTTTTTGGGGGCGGGTGCTGATGCTGATGCCTTCAACGCTGCTTTTCGCATCCCCAATTTCTTTCGCCGCCTCTTTTCCGAAGGCGCGTTTTCGCAAGCCTTCATTCCGGTTCTCTCAGAATATCGCGCAAAAGGTTCGCAAGAAGCACTGAAAAGCTTGATTGATCGCGTGGCGGGTTGCCTGGGCTCAGTCTTGATTCTGGTTACTGTGTTGGGTGTGCTTGGTGCGCCGGTATTGGGGGCGATTTTCGCTTCCGGCTTTATGGAAGACCAAGCCAAGTTTGACCATTACATCTCGCTGATTCGCATCATGTTCCCCTACTTGATGTTGATTTCCCTGAGCGGATTTATGGGGGCGATTCTCAACAGTTATGACCGTTTTGCCGTTTCTGCGTTTACGCCGGTTCTGCTCAATATTGTGTCGATTTTCGCCATGTTGGTGATCGCGCCCATTATGGGTTCAGTGACTTTCGCGCTCGCCTGGAGTGTGTTGCTCGCGGGTGTTTTGTCGATTGCATTCCAAGCCCCGCACCTCAAACGTTTACATCTTTTGCCTGCGCCCAAAATGGATTGGAAGGATCCCGGCGTGCGCCGCATTTTGGCGCTAATGGCACCGGCGATTTTTGGGGTTTCCATCGCTCAGATTAATACGCTTTTCGATTCCATCGCCGCCTCCTGGTTGCCCGAGGGTAGCATTACCTGGCTTTACTATTCCGATCGTTTGGTGGAGCTACCCTTGGGGATTTTCGCAGTGGCTATTAGCACGGTGATCATGCCCAACTTGTCGCGCCTACATGCCACTGAATCCTCAGAGGATTTTAGTAAAACCCTGGATTGGGCGGTGCGCTTTATTATCCTGATCGCGCTGCCAGCAACTTTGGCCTTGGTGATTCTTGCCAAGCCGGTGATTTTTACCCTGTTTCAACACGGCAAATTCAATCCTGAAGATGCGCTTATGTCGTCCTACAGTCTGAAAACCTACGCATTGGGGCTGCTGGCCTTTATGTTGATCAAAGTGCTTGCGCCTGGCTATTTCGCGCGTCAGGACATCAAAACTCCGGTCAAAGTCGGGATGATTGCTATAGGTGTGGGAATCGCACTTAAAGTTGCGATGGTGGCTCCGCTAAATATCTATTGGCAGATCGGTCATGTGGGCTTGGCTCTGTCTACCGCGCTGGCGGCATACGTCAATGTCATCTTGCTGTATCGCGGTCTGCGTAAACGTGGGGTTTATATGCCCGCTGCAGGCTGGGCAAAAACCTGGCTGCGTTATGGATTAGCAAACGTCTTGATGGTGGCGGTTTTACTGATTGGAACCCATTACCTGAACGATTGGGCGGTATGGGGAGTTCTGGAGCGCATCGTCTATCTGGCTGTGCTTTGTGTGGGTGGTGGTTTGGTCTACTTGATCGGTTTAAGTGTTGCCGGCTTCCGCCCCAAAGATTTTCGCGCGCCACATTAACAGCAGGGCGCGCAGCTCCTGTATACTTCTCGCCCTTTAAACGGCAAATCAGGTATCGGCAACCCGTGCAGTTAGCGAAACACGAATTTATCCGCGGATTACACAATCTTGGCCCCGAGCACAAAGGCTGCGTGGCTACGATTGGTTCGTTTGACGGTGTCCACCTTGGCCACCAGGCAATTCTGCAGCAATTGAAAAAGGTTGCGCAGGCGTTGGGTTTACCCGCCGTTGCCATCGTCTTTGAACCCCAGCCCACTGAGTTCTTTGCGGGTGATAAAGCCCCCGCGCGCTTAATGCGCATGCGTGAAAAACTGGAAGCCTTGTGGGCTGCCGGGATTGATAAAGTGCTGTGCCTGAATTTCAATCAGACGCTTCGTAGTCTTTCTGCAGAACAATTTATTGACCGCGTGTTGGTGCAGGGTTTGGGGATTAAACACCTTGTCGTTGGCGATGATTTTCGCTTTGGTTGCGATCGCAAAGGCGATTTTCATTTGTTGCAAGCCAAGGGCAAAGAATTAGGTTTTGAAGTAAGTGATACCCATACCTTGGAAATGGATGGTGATCGCATTAGCAGTACGCGTATTCGTAATTTGTTAGAAGCAGGTGACTTTGCCGAAGCGGAAAAATTATTAGGCAAGCCTTACGGCGTTTATGGCCGTGTGGTTTACGGCAAACAACTCGGTCGCCAATTGGGCGTGCCGACAGCGAACGTTGAATTGCGTCGCTATCGTTCGCCACTGCACGGAGTGTTTGCCGTGACTGCGGTATTTACTGATGGCAGCCAGGTCAAGGGTGTTGCGAACATAGGTGTGCGTCCAACGGTCAACGGTTTGAAGAAGCCGCTGTTGGAAGTTCATTTATTTAATTTTTCGCGTGACATTTACGGCCAGGTAATTGACGTTGTGTTTCATCACAAATTGCGCGATGAGAAAAAATTCGCCTCCTTGGATGAATTGAAAGCACAACTGCAAACTGATATTAGCGAAGCAAAAGCTTTTTTTAATATCTAACCCGATTCCAGTTTTACCTGAAGGTTTTGTATGGGCCGAATTTGGGAGCAAGTCAGTTCGACAATTGTCGCCGAGTTTTCTGATTTAAACGACGTGACAGAATTAACGCGCGTTAGTGTGCGATTGCTAATTGCAGCACTGCTTGGTGGCCTTTTAGGTTTTGAGCGCGAGCAGCGTGGTAAATCAGCAGGAATTAAAACTCACATGTTGGTCTGCATAGGTGCAGCATTGTTTGTGTTGATTCCGCAGCAAGCAGGGCTTGTTTCAGAAGCAGATTTAAGCCGCGTGATGCAAGGCATAATTTCTGGTATAGGTTTTTTAGGTGCGGGCGCCATCTTGAAAAAAGGTGATGACGAAAAAGACCTTAAAGGATTAACCACAGCAGCAGGAATTTGGTTAACAGCCGCTATAGGTGTGGCAGCAGGATTAGGGCGCGAATCATCCGCCATACTCTGTACCTTGTTGGCCTTGATGGTGCTGATCATTATTCCGCACCTTGCAAGTTTAATTGGCCGTAAAGATAACCCTTAAATTTTTAATATTTTTAAACACATATTGTTAATAAGTTGACCGTGATGACTGATTACAAAGCAACATTGAATTTACCTAACACCGATTTCGCCATGAAAGCGAACCTCGCCCAGCGCGAGCCGGAAATGCTGAAACAATGGCAAGCGAATAATCTTTACCAAAAAATTCGCACTGCACGTGCTGGCCGTGAACAATATATTTTGCATGATGGCCCACCTTACGCAAACGGTGATATTCATATTGGTCACGCGGTTAACAAAATCCTGAAAGACATTATCGTTAAGAGCAAAACGCTCAGCGGTTTCGATTCGCCCTATGTTCCCGGTTGGGATTGTCACGGCTTGCCTATCGAACACAATGTTGAGAAAAAAATCGGCAAAGCGGGCGATAAGGTCGATGTAAAAACCTTTCGCCAAAAATGTCGCGAATACGCCGCCAAACAAGTTGACGGCCAGCGTACTGATTTTGTGCGTATGGGTGTTTTGGGCGATTGGAATAATCCTTATCTCACCATGGATTATAAATTTGAAGCCGACATTATTCGTTCGCTTGGAAAAATTGTTGATAACGGCCACCTTCACAAAGGTTTTAAACCTGTGTATTGGAGTGTAGTGGGCGGTTCTGCATTGGCGGAAGCTGAAGTTGAATATCAAGATAAAACCTCATTCTCCATCGACGTAAAATTTACATTTGTTGATCAAGCTGCTGTTGCCAACAAAATTGAAAATTTGAATGGCAATGGCCAAATCGCGTTAGTAATTTGGACAACGACTCCGTGGACTTTGCCTGCAAACCAAGCTGTTTCTGCGAACGCAGAAGTGGACTATGTGTTGGTACAGGTTGGCGATACACGTTTGCTGGTTGCTGAAGCATTGGTTACTAATGTGCTTGGCCGTGCGCAAGCTGGTGAGCATACAATTGTTGGTCGTGTAAAAGGCGCAGCGCTTGAAGGCTTGTTATTACAGCATCCTTTCTATAATCGTCAGGTTCCGATTTTGTTGGGCGAGCACGTCACGACAGATGCGGGTACAGGCTTTGTTCATACCGCACCTGATCACGGTGCAGACGACTTTAATGTGGGCGTGAAATATGGAATCGGCACGCTCAATTACATCGATGACAATGGTTACTATCGTCCTAACGTAGAAATTTTTGCAGGTGATCACGTTTACAAAGTTGATGAAAAAGTTATCAATTTGTTAATCGAAAAAAATGCATTGCTTGCGCAAGGCAAAATTACGCACAGTTTTCCGCACTGCTGGAGAACCAAAACGCCGCTGATTTTCCGCGCGACTCCGCAGTGGTTTGTAAGCATGAGCAAAAACAATTTGCGTGACCAAGTTGCGAAAGCAGTTGATGGCGTTAATTGGGTTCCGGATTGGGGCAAAGCGCGTATCGACGCTATGCTCGCAACATCGCCAGATTGGTGTATTTCCCGTCAGCGCACATGGGGTGTTCCTATTGCATTGTTTGTGCACAAAGAAACCCAAGAGTTGCATCCAGAAACTGCAAAATTGATTGAAGCTGTTGCACAAAAAGTTGAGCAAAGCGGAATGGATGCCTGGTTTGATTTGGATGCAGCTGAGTTGCTTGGCGCTGAAGCAGAAAACTACACCAAAGTTACAGACACTTTGGATGTATGGTTTGATTCTGGCGTAACGCATTACGCTGTGTTGGAGAAACGTGCCGGTTTGCGTTTCCCTGCAGATTTGTATTTAGAAGGTTCAGATCAGCATCGCGGTTGGTTCCAATCATCATTGAAAACCTCAATGGCCATGAACGGTGTCCCACCCTACAAAACCGTGCTGACTCACGGTTTCGTGGTGGATGCACAAGGCCGCAAAATGTCGAAATCAATCGGCAATGTCATGTCACCACAAAAAGTGATGAATGACTTGGGTGCAGACGTATTGCGCTTGTGGGTGGCTGCCACTGATTTCAGTACCGAGATGAGTGTGTCTGACGAAATTTTAAAACGTACAGCAGATTCCTATCGTCGTATCCGCAATACCGCGCGTTTTATTTTGTCGAACCTGACTGGTTTTAATCCGGCAACAGATGCAGTACCAATGGAAAATATGTTGCAGTTGGATCGCTGGATTGTTGGCCGCACGGCTGCATTGCAGCAGGAAATTATTGAAGCATACGACAATTTCCATCTGCATTTGATTTATCAAAAGTTACACAACTTCTGCGTAGTGGAGTTGGGTGGTTTTTATCTCGATATCATTAAAGATCGCCAATACACTACCAAAGGTGATTCACTTGCGCGTCGCTCTGCACAAACTGCATTGCAGCACGTAATTGAAGCTATGGTACGTTGGATCGCTCCGATTATGAGTTTCACTGCTGACGAGATCTGGAAAGAAATCGCCGGCGAGCGCGACACTCATGTCTTTACTGCGGAGTGGTATGCATTGCCTGCAATTCCGGCTGGTTCATTTGATGATGAGTATTGGAATTTAATTGCGGATGTAAAAACAGCCGTCAATAAAGTGCTGGAGGCCAAGCGCACTGCCGGTGAAGTAGGCGGTTCTTTAGGTGCAGAAGTTATTTTGTATTGCGAAGACAAGCTGCAAATTGAACTTCAAAAACTCGCTAACGAATTGCGTTTTGTGTTGATTACTTCAACGGCAGAAGTTCGCTCTGCTAATGAAGCAAAAGATGCAGAAGCGACTGATGTAGCTGGTTTGTTTGTCGCGGTGAAAAAATCTGAGCACGTGAAGTGCGAGCGCTGCTGGCATCACCGCGCAGATGTTGGTGCACATGCTGCACATCCAACTATTTGTTTGCGCTGTGTAGAAAACGTGGACGGCAAAGGTGAAGCGAGAAGTTTTGCTTAATGCCAATTAAGATTTCGCGTCAGGCTTGTGCTTGGTATTTGGTTGCGCTCATTGTAGTTACGTTAGATTTGCTGAGTAAGGTTTGGGTATCTGCCCACCTTGCTTATGGTGAGCCAGTTGTTTTTACCTCGTTCTTTAATTTTACCTTGCTGCACAATCACGGCGCTGCATTTAGTGTTTTGGCGCAGCAGGGTGGTTGGCAGCGATGGTTTTTTGCTGCACTTGCATTGATTGTAAGTATTGCTCTCGTGATTTGGATTGCACGAGTTGCTAGCGTTAATAAGCGTGAAAGCTTTGCGTTGGCATTTATTTTAGGCGGCGCCCTTGGAAATTTATACGACCGCATCCAATTAGGTTATGTAGTCGATTTTATTGTGGTTCATTATCAAGAGCATTATTGGCCTGCATTCAATCTTGCAGATTCAGCTATCACATTAGGTGCTTTAGTTTTGATTGCCGATATGTTGTTTAAGAAAGAGAAACAAGTTCATGCGTAATTTAGCTCTTGGCCCTGGTACACGCGTTACTTTGCATTTTTCCCTGCGTTTACCCGATGGCGAATTAATCGATTCCAATTTTGAGCGTGACCCCGCTACTTTTACGGTAGGTGATGGAAATTTATTGCAAGGTTTTGAACAGGCAATTTTCGGTTTGCAAGAAGGTGACCGCAAAACAGTAGTGATTAAACCCGAGCATGGTTTTGGTCAACGCAATCCCAACAATATCCAGGAGATTCCGCGCGGCCAGTTTGATGCCGGCTTACAGTTGGAAGAGGGCTTGGTGTTGTCATTTGCGGACGCACAAAAAACTGAGTTGCCTGGAGTGGTAAAGCGTTTTAATGACGATGTGGTGACGATCGATTTTAATCACCCACTTGCAGGGCGCGATATTGTTTTTGAAGTTGCCATCTTAAAAATCGAACCCGCTCAAGTTCACTAATTCCCTCTCAGCCTCCCCCTTAAAAAGGGGAGGGGTAAAAATAGGTATCCGCATGACAGAAATTAAACTCGCCAATCCCCGTGGATTTTGTGCTGGAGTTGATCGCGCTATTGATATTGTGAATCGCGCGTTAGATGTTTTTGGTGCGCCTATCTATGTGCGTCACGAAGTTGTACATAATAAATTTGTTGTGGACTCCCTGCGCGAGCGCGGAGCTATTTTTGTTGAAGAAGTTGACCAGGTTCCCGACGACGTTATTTTAATTTTCAGCGCACACGGTGTGTCCCAAGCGGTACGCAAAGAGGCTGAAAATCGCGGTCTGCAAATTTTCGATGCCACTTGTCCCTTGGTAACCAAAGTTCATATTGAAGTGACTCGCTACAGTCGCCAAGGTCGCGAATGTATTTTAATTGGTCACGAAGGTCACCCCGAAGTTGAAGGGACCATGGGTCAATACAATAATGCCAAAGGTGGTGAAATTTATTTGGTTGAAGATGAAGCTGATGTGGATGCTTTGGTGGTGAAAAATCCAAATGAGCTCGCTTACGTAACCCAAACGACTTTATCCATGGATGACACTGCAAAAGTCATTGATGCCTTGCGCAAAAAATTCCCCAATATCCAGGGACCGCGCAAAGACGATATCTGCTACGCAACCACCAATCGCCAGGACGCCGTGCGCCAATTAGCTCTCGAATGCGATTTAGTTTTAGTTGTGGGCTCACCAAACTCATCCAACTCAAATCGCTTGCGCGAACTGGCCGAGCGCTGTGGTACAGAGGCTTATTTAATTGATGGCCCAGATGATATTAATCCGGATTGGATTAAAGCAAAAAATTCAATTGGAATCACCGCAGGCGCATCCGCGCCCGAGGTATTAGTAAAACAAGTGATTGAAAAATTGCAAGCATGTGGCGCGACTATTCCGCAAGAAATGGATGGCACTCCAGAAACGATTAGTTTTTCGTTACCGAAAGCATTGCGTCAAAATCAAAAGGCTGATGTATAACAAGCCTTTTGATTAAATAGCTGCGCAATCTTGGGCACTTATTTCGTGCGTCCTTACTCTACCTCCCCTTGCCAGAATTAATTCGTATCCTTTTCCTTTTGTCTGAGGGCAAACGGTAAATGCACCCGCTTGAAAAGCTCCTGCGTTGCTTGTTCCGTTGGCATATCTTCCTTCGCCTGAGCCAACAAAAGACACGTAATTGCTCACTGGTCTATTTGCGATAATCCGAATCCCTTTCAGTTTTTCGTATTTCTTAACAGTTTGTTCATTGTTATTGGGCAGGCCATCATTATTCGCATCAATAAAAACCTCCCAGCCTTCTTCCCATTGCACTTGTTTACGAATGGTAATTCTTTTGTTGGAAAAGACTGCTTGGCTGCGGGTTAATTCAAGCGATTCAAATAAATTTTGAGTGGCGACTTTAACTCGGGAGTTTTGAATATGGCCAAATAAGTTGGGAAGCCCAAAGCCTAAGAGAATGGAAACAATCGAGAGTGTGATAACAAGTTCAATAAGGGTAAAACCGAAAGATCGCATAATAATCCCTCCCTGGGATATTTTCTGTTGAGCTTGGCGCCAATGAGCCGCTCATTCATCCTTGTTGACCGCGTATCTGGCGATAGCCGCAGTCCTAAATCACCTGTGTTAAGGTGTGGTTAATATAATCGCTAGATATACGTTCGTCTAGGCCTTAACCAGAATTCAAAGAGCGATAATCATGTTAAAGAACCAGAAGGCGTTTACCTTAATCGAGTTGTTGGTAACCGTGAGTGTTGTTGCCGTGGGACTTGCATTATTTGTCCCTAGTTACAACAAGCAAGTTTTAGGTAGCAGATCAATTACCCTGGGAGAGGATCTAATAAGTGCTCTTAATTTGGCGCGCTATGAAGCTGTGAAGCGTGCAAACCGCGTAAGCCTATGCGCTAGCTCGGATAGTACTACTTCTACACCGACATGTACCGGGGCATGGGAAGATGGTTTTATTATCTTTGTCGATGAAGCCACTTCGGATGGTGCTACGGCACCTGTGTTGGGTACTACTCCTGTGATTATCAAGGCATACGGTAAGTCCGCAACCGGTGCGTCTGTCGTGGTAAAAAATGGTTCAACTGCAATCACTTTTATTCGTTACACCGCATTAGGCAGCTTGGCTCGTATTTCGAACAGTACTGCAAGCACAACTATAGAAAGTAAAGTTCAAGGTTGTTCAGGCGAGAAAGCGAGAACAATTACGATCAACTTGTCGGGTTTGGTTTCAATGGCGAAAAAGGGTTGCTAACTGCAGCTCTTTTAACAATTTGATCCCTTTGAGGTATCCATGAACGGGACAACACTAAAAAAATCGCAAGGCGTTGGGCTGATCGAAGTGCTGATTACAATGCTTATTTTATCGACCACGCTAATTACATTGGCGGCGTTGCAAACTCGTTCTTTGCAATATAATCACGGAACCTACCTGGGTTCACAAGCTAACATCCTTGCTGCAGATATTTTGGATCGCATAAGGGCCAATAAAAGAAGCCCGGCACATGCAGTTCAAATTGCTAGCTACAACACCACCGCTGCTGTATTCACAGCCAGCTCGGTGCCCACTTCATCCCGAGCCGCAGCCGATATATATATCTGGCGTCAAAATATTGAATCATACATGCCTGGAGGAACAGGCGGCATTAGTTGCAGTAATTCAACGATGCTGTGCACCATAACTATTACCTGGAATGAGGTTAATAATATTAATAGTTTGTCCTCGCGCGATACTTTAGTTTCATTTTCATATACGACCAGACTGTAGGAGCTCAAGAAAATGCGTAATCAGTTTGGTTTGTCTTTAGTGGAATTGATGATCTCTGTCACATTGGGTCTTCTGCTAATGGCGGGTGTTGTTCAAATGTTTATTTCGAGTAATAGAGTATTTGGGACGCAACAAGACTTGTCTCGGATTCAAGAAACAGGCCGTTTGGGTGTAGAGTTTATTGGTCGTGATTTGCGGATGGCATCCTTTTCTGGGTGTAGAAATACCGTGATAGAGCAAGGAACATCTCGCATAGCAGATCCTCTGACTAACCCCCCGGGTAACTCGCTTGGCTTGGTTGGGCTGCATAGAAACTTTACTGAAGGTTTACACGGCTATTCAATCGATTCGAGCGGTGGACATGATTTACCTACTGGCATAAGTACCGATTTAGGATCAAGTTTTACTGTGGCAAGAGATAGCGACATTATTGTGATTCGCGGTGGTAATGAGCGCGGTATGTTGGTTAAAAAAGTTAATACCGCTACCGAAGTTTACGGATATTCAGATCAAAGTTTGGATACAAATAATTGCATTGAGGGCTTGTGTAACAATAGCATTGCGGTTGTATCTAACTGCAGAAATGGGCGCGTTTTTAAATTAAGTACATCTCCAACTATTACTAGCGGTGAAGTTACGCTTACACACGCTGATTCATGGATAGTTACCGACCCCTCTAATGATATATATACGCAAGGTAGTATTACTCCCATACATACCATTGCTTATTTTGTAGCAACATCTGCTACACCTCTTGGCAACACAACACCTAGCTTGTGGCAAAAAATTGATAATGAACCCGCCGTAGAAATACTCCAGGGTGTGGAAAGGTTAGGGTTGCTTTACATGGTTAAGCCTACAGCTTCCAAACCTAATCCTCCTTATGAAGTTGCCGCGGACGTTGATACGTGGGATTTAATTAGCTCGGTTCAGGCTGAGATTGTTGTCCGTGGCGATAAACCATTTGAGCTGGATAGCCCCCAAAGCTATCCATTTCGCACAGGAACTATTACACCTACAGATCGTTATATGAGAAAAGTCTTTAAAGCCACTTTTTCACTTAGGTCTAGAAATCCCTAGTTTTTGGAGTTGTTATGACTGTTTCCGTTGTTAAATTGCCTCCGCTCAATGCCCAAAAAGGTGTGGTATTGATTGTAGGTTTAGTGATGGTTCTGCTTATTTCAATAATCGCGCTGGCTGCGATTAGAGGGAGCGGGATGCAAGAGGCTATGCTCGGTAATACGCGAGATCGGAATATTGCATTCCAATCGGCAGAAGCCGGTTTGTCTGCTGGAGAATCTATAGTAGATGAGGATCTTGTTGCTATTGCTCCTGCATGTCCTACTGCGGGTGTATGTTCTGGCGATAGAGAAGCTACCCCTGCGAACTCTGTTATGTATTTCACTGATGCGCTATGGACATCTGAAGGCGTAACTACAACGGCTTTAAATTTACCAACCAAAAGCCAGCCTATTTATATAGTAGAAGAGCTCGCCATGTACCGTCCAGATGATGGTTCCAGTGTGGATGGCATAGGTGGAGTGACTCAAATTGTACCTTATCGTATTACGTCCAAAGGCGTCGGCTTAACTGCTGAGTCTACGGCTATTGTTCAATCTTATTATCATCGCAGCGCACCTAATTAGCGGAGATTGCCATGAATTTTTTTAATCATTTTCAAAAAGAATCTGTGAAGGCATGGTTTGATTCTCATGCATTTATGGCGCTGTCGAGTTCAAAAATAAATCTCGGATTAAGAGATATTTTATTGACCACTGCGTTGTGTTTTCTTGTAATGGAGGCTCAAGCTCAATCTGGAGTCAATTGTTCCGCATATCCGACATGGGTTGCGGGGACAAATTATGCACAAAATGCTTTTGTGCAATATCAAGGCAGGGCTTATCAATGTGCTGATGCTGCAAAATGTAAGAGCAGTAATCAGGGTAAATACAATCCTTTGAATGGCACTGATAGATTTGGTGTGTGGAATGATGTTGGTGCTTGTAGTGTGGCTTCAAGCTCGTCATCGTCTTCAAGCTCATCATCTTCTAGTTCATCGTCATCTTCTTCAAGATCATCATCGTCTTCAAGCTCATCATCTTCTAGTTCATCGTCATCTTCTTCAAGATCATCATCGTCTTCAAGTTCATCATCTTCAAGGTCATCATCGTCTTCGAGCTCGTCATCTTCTAGTTCATCGTCTTCAAGCTCGTCATCTTCTAGTTCATCGTCCTCGAGCTCGTCCACAGGGCCTGCACAATCACCTTTGTTTTTGGCAGCAGCAGTCAAGCCACACATTGCTTTAGTAATGTCAATGGATCAAGAGCTAAGTAAGAAGGCTTATACGGATTACAGTAATCTTGATGGCAACGATCTTTCAATGGACGATACTACCTACAGAAATAACTTTTCTTATTACGGCTATTTTGATCCCGACTGGTGTTACACATACAACTCCACTATCACTACTGTAAGCCTTCGTTATTTTGCTCCAAGTGTTGCTGCAAGCAATCACCAATGTGCCTCAGGAACAGCGTGGAGTGGCAACTTTTTGAATTGGATATCCATGACTCGTATGGATATTTTGCGCAAGGTATTGTTTGGTGGTAAGAGGTCTGTGGATTCGACCACCCAAACGGTACTTGAGCGTGCTTACATACCTTCGGATGTCCATGCGTACGTTAAGGTTTATGGAGGTTCTGATATTGCTTATTACACCCCATACACTTACACAGCTGGAACCAAGAGAAGTTTCTGTAACGTGTCCACAGACTCAACTACCAACGGTTATCCTGTAATACGGACGTCTGCTCCCAATACTGATGGATATTATTATTGGGCCTCTACTGAGGGGGCGCAATGTCAATTTGGAGCTGCGAGCGCTCCAGGCTCAGGAGATGAATACACTGCCAAGGTAAGTGTTTGCGAGACAGGCAAAGATTCAAACCGGTGTAAGGAGTACAGCAGCACAACTGTTAAAAAGCCCATTGGTTTGCTGCAAAAGCACGGGGAGAGCGGAACTATTGATTTCAGTCTTACATCAGGTACCTATAAGGCACATATAAAAGGCGGGGTCTTGCGTAAAGCAGCGAGCCCATTGGTCGATACTGATGGTATCAAACATAGTGATCCGAACGATGAGATTAATTTAGATGACGGTACTTTCAATACGATAGTAGCGGGCATTATTCAAAATATTAATAGCTTTAGGGTTGCGGGCTACAGTTCAAGTGCCAAAAATTATTCAGATTGCAATACTCACAGTATTTCCATTGCGACTGTAGTCGGCGGAACAACGAGCGGACAAACATGTACCGATTGGGGTAATCCAATCGCAGAAACCTATTTGGAAATGCTCCGATATATATCAGGTAATCACGTATCTGGTGCAGGTACAGTTCAAAATCAGCCTACGACCGGGTTTGATGTTGATGATACCACTTCATCTTCTTATGGCTTTAACGGTGTAACAGGTCTTACTCGTGTATCTACCTGGACTGATCCTTGGGCGGATTGGTGTGCAAAATGTGCTGCTATTGTGATTTCCACTGGTAGCAACTCATTTGACAGTGATGACTTAAGTTCGGCCAGCGATATTGTTGGTTTGAGCTCTGGTGCTTCCGCCGTAAAAGCTAAAACTGATGACGTTGGTGAAAAGCAATATGGCGGTGCTTTTGCGGGCGATTATTACATGGGATTAAACGCTTCAGCTTACGCTCCTACTACCACGGTTGCTCGCCCAGCCTCACGAAACTGTGTTTCAACCACCGTTAGTAGATTATCGGATGTTTTGGGGATTTGCCCTGAATTGCCTGCGCTAGAGGGTTCTTACAACATCGCTGGTCTGGCTTATCATGCACACACTACTGATCTTCGAACCAACCTTCCCGGCGATCAAAAATTAAATACCTATGCTGTGGATTTGGCTGAGAGTATGCCGGTATTTCGTATTCCCGTGGATGGTAAAACAGTGACCTTTTCCCCAGCTTGTGAAGCGTCCCCTGGCACTAACTATCAAAGTTGTACGTTGACTAATGCCACCATAGAAGCTCTAAATTATTCCAATGGCAAATTAGTTTCCGGTCAGATCTATTTGAGTTGGGAGGATTCTACCTGGGGTAATGACTATGACTTGGATGCTGCGCAACGTTTAAGTTTTTGTGTGGGTGCCGCATGTTCACCTGCTATCGCAGCAGATCGAATCCAAATTATTAGTACGACTCCATACGCTGCTGCAGGGAATACCATGCATCTTAGCTACAATATATACGGGGTTGCGGGAGTATGGGGTAGTTATTATCAGGGTGCTACGAGCGTAACAGCCGGTGGCGATTTTTATCGAAGTGCTACTTTGTTGACGGCCTCGGCAACCAAGGCAGACGCAAGTTTTACCGGTGGTTTAGTGACACCTTGGGCAGTTCGTCCGGGAGGGCAAAACTACACCAGCCTAAGTGGTTCTGGTGCAGGGGTTGAAAGCACTAAGCTTGTTTATGTGGCTGCGGCTTCGACAACCAAAACCTTGGAAAAACCGCTTTGGTTGGCTGCAAAGTTTGGTGGTTTTAACGATACCAATAACAATGGGGTGTTTGACTCAGGTGATACGTGGGATTTACACGGCAAGGCGGCTAATTCGGCACCCGATGGTGAGCCTGATAATTTCTTCAGTGTAAAAAACCCTGCAAATCTTGAGGATAGTTTGAACGATATTATCGTTAAAATTATCGAAACAAGTGGTTCTGCATCTGCGGTGGCAACCGCATCAACCAGACTAAGTACCGATGGATTTGTGTATCAGGCGGCATTTAATAGTAAAACCTGGAATGGTGAGCTGCGTGGTTACCAGCCTGACCAATATGGTACTTTGCCAGCAACACCAACAAAAACGACTACCAGTATAACGGCAACACCAAGCCCTTATAATATGCAAACTACGGACGCCAATCGTAAGATTTATACTAATGTAAACGGCACTATCACTGAGTTTACCTGGGCAAATTTAACTGCGACCATGCAAACAAGTTTAACCCTAAGTGGCGATGGGACGTCAACACCGTCAGATAGGGTTGACTGGATAAGAGGTAGTGGTACCAACGAAAATAACACGACCGGGTTTAGAGAGAGAAAAAATAAACATCCTAACGGAATTGAGTACCGTAATATCTTGGGGGACATTGTTAACTCTAGCCCCGTATATGAAGGTGTTTATGATTTCAGATATTCAAATTTGCCAACTATAGGCGCAGGTTATAAAACCTTCCTGGCACAAAAACGTGCGCGTATGCCTCTTGTGTTGGTGGGGGCTAATGACGGTATGCTTCATGCCTTCAAAGCCAAGGATACGTCTGCCTCACAACCTGATGCTCTTAAAGAAGTGTTTGCTTATATTCCGTCTTTTGTTATTGATAAATTAGCCGCTTTGAGTAAACCAAATTACGGTACTTCTGCTAACCCTCATCAATATTCGGTTGATGGAAACCTTGCTGTAGGCGATGTATATATCAATGGCAATTGGAAGACTATAGTGGTAGGAGCGCTAGGTGCAGGTGGTAAAGGTATTTACGCCCTTGATTTAACAGAATTTAATGATCCAACTAATGCTAACCCTAAGCCTCAGATCTTGTTTGAGTACACGAACGCGAGTATGGGCTATGTCATGGGGCAGTTGTATATATTGCCAACTAAGGAAGGGCGCTGGGCGGCTATATTTGGTAATGGCGACTTCACGGGCACTACTTCTAAATTGTTTATGGTTGATATTGAAAACCCAACCTCTAACACCAGGATTATAGATACCGCTGGTGGTACGGGATTATCCACTCCTGCAGTACTATTAAATTCCCTGGGTCAATTTGACAGTGCGTATGCTGGAGACGTTGATGGCAATATGTGGCGCTTCTATTACAATGGCACATCAATCACCAGCTATAAAGTGTTCACAACATTAAGCGGTCAACCTATTACAGCTGCACCAACGATTGGATACAACGATCTTTTAACCAAATACATGGTTTATTTCGGTACTGGTCGTTATTACAAAATTGGCGACAACTTAGTCGGTGCGCAGCAACAAAGTTTCTATGCGGTTCCAGACAACGGGCCGGGTGGAACACCCGAGACACGTAGTACTTTGTTGCCTAAAACAATGACGACTAGTTATACGACTGGAGCAGAAAGCAGAACTGTTTCAAAAGTAAATCCTGACTGGTCAACAAAACGAGGTTGGTATATAGATTTAGATCATAGTGGTTCGATTAATGAGCGTGTGATTTCTAAGGCGTTACTCTTGCAGGATAAGTTGCTTATAACGACTCTTATGCCCACTACAATCCCTTGTGATGTAGGTGGTAAGAGCTGGTTTATGGAGGTTGCTGCAGTGGGTGACAAACCGCCAGAGTGTGTGTTGTGTGGACCAAATGAATTTGAGGATCAAATTTTCCTTGGGGCCACTAACGTGTCTATCTTACCTCCAGGTTCGGGTAGCTCAGCTAGCTCGACTAGTGCGGCAAGCTCAACAAGCTCCACTGCTTCATCAGCAGCGAGCAGTATTGAACCGACTTGCGGTAAAAAAACTAATTTGGCCCTGATAAAGTCCGGTACGAGCGGCGGCTCTTTAACAGTGAATAGCGGTCAGTTGGATGCCTGTGGTACCGGTAGGCAATCGTGGCGGCAATTGCGCTAACTCAATAGGTGATTAAATGATTAAGATGAAGACACCACGAGGATTCACTCTGGTTGAATTGATGGCTGTGATTGCAATTGTGGCGGTTCTTGGGGCTGTGGCTTACCCCTCATACTTGCAATCTGTACGCAAATCCAATCGCGCAGAAGCTAAAAGTGAATTATCAGACGCTATACAGCGCTTTCAGCGATGTTACACGGTGTTTGGAACTTTTAAGCCTGCTTCAGGTTGTCCGATTTACGAAGATTTAAAAAATGGAGGGGCTTATGTCAGCCATGGAAAAGGTTTTTATCAAATTAAGTTGGACACCGTTACTGCTATCTCGGATACAACAGTTAAATTAGTTGCTACTGCAATAAAAGCTCCGCAAACTTCGGATACCGCAAGTTGTAGAACTTTAACGCTTAATCAGGTTGGTTTAAAAACACCTACTGATTGTTGGTAAAAAAATCCCGCTTCGGCGGGATTTTTTATTTATTCATCATCCAATCCAAGTTTTTGCAATCGATAACGCAAAGATCTAAAAGTGATCCCTAATTTTTTTGCGGCAAGGGTTTTATTCCAGCGTACTTTCTCAAGTGCGTCACACAAAATCTCTTTTTCAACATCTAACAAATAATCGTCCAGTGACGGATACTCCGCACAGCGCGAGGGGTAGTCTATGCGGCTATTTTTATCCTGTGGTATTGGAGTGGGGCGAGTGCTTTCATTTTCTGGTTTTGAAAATATCTGATGTGAATCGCCGTTAGCTTGGAGTTGCAAATCGTCTGCATCAATTACATCGTTTTCACAAAGCGTAAAGGCGCGTTCCAGGATGTTTTCAAGTTCGCGAACATTTCCGGGAAATGCGTACTCATTTAGTGTTTGCAGTGCAGCGGCTGAGAGTTTAGGTGCTGGCAGCTGCATTTCATGAGCAATTTTCTCCAATAAATGTTTTGCTAATAATGGAATATCCTCTCGACGTTGGCGTAAAGGTGCAACGCTGAGTTGGATTACATTTAAGCGGTAAAACAAATCTTGTCGAAAACGACCTTCCTTGACTTCTGTTTCCAGTGACTTATGGGTTGCACACAGAATGCGAACGTCGGTTACTAATTCCTCTGCAGCACCTACTGGGCGAACAGATTTTTCCTGAATTGCGCGTAGTAGCTTTACTTGCATATCGAGTGGCAAGTCGGCAACTTCGTCAAAAAATAATGTGCCGCCTTCTGCTGCCTGGAATAAACCTAGTTTGTCTTGATGTGCTCCAGTAAAGCTACCTTTTTTATGGCCAAAAAATTCGCTCTCCATTAATTCGCGAGGAATCGCACCGCAGTTAACGGCAATAAAAGGTTTGGCTGCTCGAGGACCCAGTTCGTGAATTGAACGCGCAACCAACTCTTTGCCTGAACCTGATTCGCCGCTGATATAAATGGGTGCCTGCGAACGAGCTAGTTTTTGTATGCTGCGGGTTAAATCTTGAATAGCTTTTGATTGACCAATAATAAAACTTTCGCTGGGCAATTTAGCGGTAGGTAATTGGCTGGATTGAATCGCTGTATTAACCAATTTTCGCAATACATTTAAATCGACTGGTTTTGAAATAAAATCAAAAGCGCCTGCCTTCATGGATTCAATAGCTGTATCTATACTGCCATGGGCAGTAATAACGGCAACCGGTAGGCGTGGAAAGTTTTGTTGGATAAATTCTACCAAGTCCAAACCTTTTCCATCAGGTAAATGCATGTCGGTTAAACACAGGTCGTAGGTTTGTTGCAACAAAAGCTGTTTTGCACGCGTGATATTTTCCGCGCTGTCTGTGTCCAGATGCATGCGCCCTAAAGTAATTTCCACCAGCTCGCGGATATCTGGTTCATCATCAATAATCAGTACGCGTTTATTGCTCATGGATTAAAATCTCAGTTCTTGCGCCACAATTTATATACATTATTTAGGTGGTAATTTTTTATACTGCACTAGAACCCAGGGCTTAATAACCAGCGCCCAGACGGTTGCATTTTGATCGTACCATTCCTGTGCTTGTGAATCTTTGACAGCATCTACTAAACCGGCTTCCATCCACTCTTTGACTTGTGTGGCATTATCTTGAGTGATTTGAGTCGCGACATAAATTAAATCAAGCGATTCATCAACGGCAATAGCATTGCCGCTTGCAAAAAAACGCTGCAATTCATGCCAATGAATTTGCGCAGTCTCCAATACTAATTCTGAGGCTAAATCTTTTTCGTTCATGATCTTCCGTAGTTAAAGAGATTTATTTTTAAAAGCTTGGGCTGCTTTGGATTGATTGGGTTTGTTCAGTGCGCTGCTAATAAAATTTCCAGCTTGGATTAGCTTGTTCAAATCAACACCGTGTTCAATCTTTAAGCCGTTGAGTAAATAGACCAAGTCTTCTGTAGCTACATTGCCAGACGCACCTGCCGCGTAAGGACACCCGCCGAGGCCAGCGATTGAGCTATCAACAACATTCACGCCCATTTCTAAGGAAGCATAAATATTAGTGAGCGCCTGACCATAGGTGTCGTGCATATGCACTGCAATTTTTTCCGTGGGAATTTCTTTTGCTACTGCCTCGATAAGCGTTTTGATTTGGCGTGCAGTACCAACACCTATAGTGTCACCCAATGAAATTTCATAGCAGCCCATGGCGAGTAAATCGCGAGCAATAGCCGAAACTGTGTTGGGATTAACATCGCCAGAATAGGGGCAGCCTGCAACGCAAGAGATATAGCCTCGTACTGGAATTTTTTGTGCTTTTGCTGCGGCAATTAAAGTCTCGAAGCGTTTGATACTTTCATCGATGGAACAATTAATATTTTTTTGGCTGAATGCTTCCGATGCGGCGGCAAAAATGGCCACTTCATTTGCATCTACGTTAATGGCGCGCTCATAGCCTTGCAGGTTGGGCACCAGTGCAGCATAGGTTACACCAACTTTTCGCTTGATCCCCGAAAAAACCTCTGCGCTGTCCGCCATTTGCGGAACCCATTTTGGGTTCACAAAACTACCTGCTTCAATGTAAGTGAGCCCGGCATCAACCAGCATTTCAATCAATTGGATTTTTGTAGTCGTTGGAATAGCTTGTTTTTCATTTTGTAAGCCATCGCGCGGGCCGACTTCGACTATTCGAACTTTTCTTGGCAAGTTCATTTTAGTCTTCACCCCAGCGCGGCATTAAATCTTGCTCTATACCTAGCTGATCTAAAATGCGCGCCACAATAAAATCAATAAGTTCATTGATAGTTTGTGGTTGCATGTAAAAGCCGGGGCTGGCTGGAATAATCACGGCGCCTAATTGAGTTAACTTGAGCATATTTTCTAAATGAATCGCGGAGTAGGGTGCTTCGCGTGGCACCAGAATTAATTGTCGACGTTCCTTTAAAGCAACGTCCGCAGCGCGTTCAATCAAATTATTGCTGGCACCGTGCGCAATAGCAGACAAGGTTCCGCCACTGGCAGGGCAAATAACCATTGAACTAGGTGAGCTTGAGCCAGAAGCAACAGGAGAAAACCAATCATCTTTTGCAAGCAGTTGTAATTGATCGTCATCGGCAGTAAATATATTGCTTAAGAATAATTGCTGTTGTTCAAATGTCTCCGGAAGATCCAAATCTGTCTCAGTGCGAATCACAACCTCAGCTGCACTTGAAAGCAGTAGATAAACTTTACAGTTAGCAGCCAGCAAACATTGCAACAAACGCAATCCGTATTGCGCTCCTGATGCACCAGTGATGGCGAGAGTAATGCTGCGTTGTTTGATCATTGATTCACTCCGCGTATCTACAGCTAGATTTATTTGTTAAAGCGCATGCTTTTTTAATTGCTCAATTAACTTCTGATGTACGCCACCAAATCCGCCATTGCTCATAATCACTATATGCGTATTTTTTTCGCAGAGTGAAATGGCGCAGTGAATCAATTCATCCAAATCGCGCAATAGTTTGGCGGGTACAGGACTTTTATTAACGACTTCATCCATTGCCCAATCAACATTGGCGGGTTGATACCAAAGCACGTCGTCCGCATCTGTACAGCTTTGGTTGAGCGCATTTTTGTGAACGCCCATGCGCATGGTGTTTGAGCGTGGTTCAATGATAGCAATAATTTTTTCAGCACCAACTTTTGCGCGTAAACCCGCGAGTGTTGTTTTGATTGCGGTAGGGTGATGCGCAAAATCGTCGTACACTTTTACGCTGTGCACATCTGCCAATATTTCCATGCGTCGCTTAACGCCAGCGAATTGTTCCAGCGCTTTTGCGGAGTGCTCGGGAGTTACCCCCACGTGGCGAGCGGCAATCATTGCAGCCAATCCGTTATTGACGTTATGTATGCCAGTTTGCGACCAATTTACTTGCGCCACTTGCTTGCCATTTTGTAATACTTCAAATGAAGATCCGTCAGGTGTTAACAATTGGGCTTGCCATTCTGCATTTTTTTCATCAGACGAGTTTTTATCTGAAGCGAAACCGAATTGTTGTTGCGGTGTCCAGCAACCTTGCGCAATAACCTCAGCGAGTGCACGGTCATTAATGGGGGATATTAATAAACCATTGTTAGGTACAGTGCGCACCAAATGATGGAATTGTTTTTGAATGGCTGCGAGATCGGGGAAAATATCTGCGTGATCAAATTCCAGATTGTTGAGGATAACAGTGCGTGCATTGTAGTGAACAAATTTGGAGCGCTTATCGAAAAACGCGCTGTCGTATTCATCGGCTTCAACAACAAAAAAAGGTGTATCGCCCAAACGAGCAGACGTTGGAAAATTTTTTGTTACACCGCCAATTAAATAACCCGGAGCCATGCCCGCGTATTCCAAAATCCACGCCAGCATTGAACTGGTGGTGGTTTTGCCGTGAGTTCCGGCAACGGCTAATACCCACTTGCCTTGCAATACGTGATCGCGCAGCCATTGTGGTCCGGAGGTATAGGGGATGCCTTGGTTGAGCACGTACTCCACCGCCGCATTGCCGCGGCTCATGGCGTTGCCGATAACGACTAAATCCGGTGCGGGTTGCAAGTGCGCAGGATCAAAGCCTTGCATTAATTCTATGCCGGCTTGTTCGAGCTGGGTGCTCATGGGTGGGTAAACATTGGTGTCACTGCCGGTAACCCGGTGGCCAAGATCTTTAGCGAGTTGCGCGAGGCTCCCCATGAAGGTGCCGCAGACGCCGAGGATATGAATATGCATGGGTAAACTCGTATCGTTTTGATGATGCGAGCTTACCACGAAGTCACTTGTGACAGAAATTCTGTTGCGTTTTTTGGCGTCGACTTATGCGGTGGTGTTGCGAGATAAAGCGAGATAACGTGCGCGCTTTGCCGGCTTCATAAAGGTTAAGTCGGCCATGAATAAACCATCAACGCAGTTGCCAAATTCCGAATCCACACTGAAGGCGAGCAAATGGTAACCACCGTCTTCATAAAGCGCAGCGTATTGTTTAAAAAGAATGGGCATTTTATGTCCCTGGGCAAAAAACTTTTGTTGCAAAACCTCGAATGCTTGCTCTCGATTTAATCCGGAAAATTGTTTCTGCAAATAAATTAATTCATCTTCATCGGTTTCGTGTGGATGTTTTCCATCTGCAAACGTTTCAAACTGCGAATCAATCTGGCTGTAATAACGTTGATAATAAAATACCAGGGCATCGCGTAAATTTTTTGGATATTGTGCACTCATGCTTACGGGGCCAAGAACATAACGAATTTCCGGGTGGTGCTGCAAATAGGCACCTAAACCTTGCCATAAATAATCCAGGCTGGCTTTGCCCCAATAATGTGGATGCACAAAACTGCGGCCTAATTCCAAAGCATGTTCGAGATAGGATAGGGCCGATGGCTGATAATCGAACAAATCTGCAGTGTATAAACCTTTTACGCCTTTTTTGTGGAGAATTTTATTCACCTCTCCCAAACGATAAGCGCCAGCGATAGTGAGCCTATCCTCATCCCACAAGACTAGATGACGGTAATAATGGTCGTACTTATCAAGATCGCGGCGGCTTCCTGTGCCTTCGCCAACTTTGCGGAAAGTGTGTTCACGCAGGCGGCCAATTTCCCGTAAAACGGTTGGGTGATTTTCATAAGTACACAAAAATATTTTGTGATTGTCGCGTGTGCTACCTATAAGCTTCGCACTTTGTAATTCTTTTTTTATTGTGCTGCTATCTTCCGGGTGGGCGATTGTTTTTTCTGTAACGAAAATTGATTTTTTGCCTTTGCCAACTTTATAAAGATGTTTTTTTAAACGTTTGATAAGTGCTTTATCGGCAAGTTGATTTGATTCGAGTGAATGATGCGGAATGGCTTCACCAACACGAAATTTAATTTCTGCCGAGCGTTTGTTAAACATCTCGTGGGCGAGTAATGCGGTTGCCAAGGGTTTAAAAATCATTGATGTGGTGTAAAACAGCCACGAATTTTTAGCCGCTACAAAAATTGGCAAAATCGGTGCTTTGGCTTTGCGTGCAAAATGTAAAAAGCCAGCCTGCCACTTGCCATCGCGAATACCTTGTGCGCTGGCACGCGACACTTCACCTGCAGGGAAAATAATAATGGCTTGTTCGTCAGTGAGCGCTTGTAAGATATTTTTGTAGCTTTGTTTATAGGCACCGCGGGTCATGTTGTCGAGCGGCAGTAATAGCTCGTGCAGTGGTTCAAAAGCCATCAACATATCGTTCGCAACAATTTTTACATCGCTACGTACCTCACTGACTAAACGGATTAAGGCCAAGCCATCGAGTGAACCAATCGGGTGATTAGCAATAATAATTAAACGTCCAAGCGCTGGAATATTGTCACGGTCACGCTGCGAAACACTGTAGCTAAAATTAAAATAATCAAAAATACGGTCTATAAAATCTATACCGGTAACGCCCTGGTTTTCGCGCAGGAAATTATTAACTTCTTGTTCGCGCGTGAGCTTGCGCAAGATAGATAAGGTGGAGTTTCGAATTAGGGGTGCTTGATCGGCGAAGCCAGGAAATTTGTCAGTAACTGATTGTTCAATGTTGAGCATGAAGTCACACCTTGTAGGCTGAATTTCCTACAAGGCTATGACTAAAAAATGACAGGCAGATGATGGGAGTGTTACAGATTTGTTGCGGGTACGAATTAAAGTAAAAGTTACTGACGTAACAACAATTGCTCTTCTTGTTTGTTCACGTATTCGCTGTAAGGCGCTTTAATGTGTAGCAGCTTGCCAGTGTTGAGATCAAATTCTGCATGATGTTGCAGGACAGTATCGAGCAAACTTCCGTTAACCAAAATAACGTTTTTCTCTGGCTTAAGGCTATTGTTGTGCTGAACTAAAAACTCTTTCACTAAAGCGCAGCCTGCTGATTGTGGTGGTTCAGGCAATGGTTGAATTGCTGCAGCAAGCTGTAATCTTGGGCTTGGGTTGCGCGCTGCCATATTCATTAAGATTTGTGCACAACATACGGCGCGAAAGCTGCATTCGTGAAACTCTTCGCCAGAGAAATCAATCAACAAAGTGTCATCGGTTAAGAGTTGGCGTTGGCCGTTGTAAAGACTTAGTAAACCTTGCAGTTGCTTTTCAAAACGGCGCACAACACCATTAAAACCTTCGTTGTTGAGTTGCTGGTAAAGCTTGCTGAGATTCACTATGTGCAAGCTCAAACGCACTGAAACTTGTTTTGGTGCGGCTGGGGCAAGAGGTTCTGGTTCTGCGGGCACTTCTGCTTCGGCGATGGTTGGAATTTTATCAACCACAGCAGTGACAATTTGATCTGCGCTTGGAATTTTATCGCGCAGCGCGCTCCACCAGCGGCGATGAATCGACCACCAAATCATTAACAAACAACTGGTCACTGCGGCTGACCAGCACATTAAAAAGATTTCGTCATGCGCTGTGCGCCGTGGTACTTCAAGAGTCACTTCCAAATAACCCGCAACGTTATTGTGCAGGGCAACAGGAGCGGTGAAGTTGTAGCGCTTGCCGGCTACAGGTTGATTGGGGCGGTAACCGCTTTGAACCAATAATTTATTGTCGACATTGCGCAAGGTTGCGCCAATCACATTTGGGTATTGCCCAACTTCTTGCAAAATCGCCTGCAAACTGACCATATCTTGATTAAGGGTTGCATCTACAGCTTGGCGCGCTGTGCTTGAGGCCAGGATTTGACCATAGCGTTCAATGTTTGCCTGTTGATTTTTATCGGCGTTATAAAGGTAAAAAAACGCGCCCATCAAGCCTAATACCAATAACAGGACGCTGCATAAGCTGAGTTGGGGATAGGTGCGGTAGTTGCTGAACAGTGACATGTATCTCTCAAGTAAACAGTATTATTGGAACCAGTCCGTGATTTTCAGATGCCTGGATGGCAGGTAATGCTAATGGGGCGTCATTCTAGCCTAATTGCCCCTGTTTCTGTAGGTATTTAGGGGCGCGCAGGCTTCCAGTAAAAATGGGTCTTGTTAAGTGCTTTAGCTGACAATTTGAGTAGGTGCCGGGAGGCGACTTAGGCTAGAATGCCGCGCATTAAAACCAATTCTTTCAGCTGCCACTCGCTTTTGAGAATGCTGGGAGCACGGCTGTGGAGTTACTGTGAATAGTATTTTATTGATTAATGCATCTGGAGTAGACAAGCCGGGTGTCACGCGTGCCATCACCAAAGTCTTGGCGACACATAATGCTAATGTCCTCGATATCGGCCAGGCCGTTATTCACGATACGCTCGCCTTGGGGATTTTGGTTGAACTCCAATTGAATGGCGATACTCGTGCCCACTTGGAGAATGAGATTGAGCAATGTACCGCACCACTCGGCATTCAAGTGCGCTTTCAAACCATCAGTCATGATAATTACGCTCACTGGGTTGAACAGCAAGGTAAGACTCGCCACATAGTGACTTTGCTTGCGCGTCAGGTTTCTGCTGCGCAGATTGCGGAATTGACGGCGGTAACCTCGTTGCACGGGTTAAATATCGACAGTATCAATCGTCTCTCAGGGCGCGTCGGTTTGGATGTGGTCAAAGGCGAGGCTGAGAATACAGGTAATGCATGCGTAGAATTTTCTGTGCGCGGAACGCCAAATAATATGGCCGCTTTGCGTGCAGATTTTATGGATTTGTCAGTGCGATTAAATGTGGATATCGCCTTCCAGCGCGACACAGTTTATCGCCGCAACCGTCGCTTGGTATGTTTCGATATGGACTCAACCCTTATCGATGCCGAAGTAATTGATGAGTTGGCAAAAGCGGCAGGTGTAGGTGAACAAGTTTCAGAAATTACCGAAGCTGCGATGCGCGGTGAGTTGGATTTCAAACAAAGTTTTGCAGCGCGTATGGCGCTTTTGAAAGGCCTTGATGAAAGTGTACTGGCTGGCATCGCAGCAAATTTGCGTTTAAACGAAGGTGCCGAAAAATTAATTTCATCGCTTAAAAAATTGGGTTACAAAACTGCGATCCTTTCCGGCGGCTTTAATTATTTTGGTCGCTACCTGCAAAATAAACTCGGCATCGATTATGTCTACGCCAACGAACTGGACATTGTCGACGGCAAAGTCACCGGCAATGTTGTAGGCACAGTCGTAGACGGCCAGCGCAAAGCCGAGTTGCTCGCAATGCTTGCTCAACAAGAAGGTATTGCGCTTGAACAAGTAATCGCCGTGGGTGATGGCGCAAATGATTTGCCGATGTTAAGTGTTGCCGGTTTGGGCGTGGCATTCCGTGCGAAACCTTTAGTGAAAGCCTCAGCAGAACATTCTATTTCTACGCTTGGCTTGGATGGTATTTTGTATTTGTTAGGATTTAGAGAGCGCGATAAGTTGTTATAAAATTTAAAAATATTTAATAAAGGATATAAAGGAGCTTGCTATGAAAAAAATAATTACGCTTGTAATGCTTGGTTGTACTCTATTTTCGGGACTGGTGTTTGCGGCTGATCCAGATCCCAACACTTATGCTGATTCCCTACCTAATATTCCAAAAAATGCTCGGATAGCCATTTTGCCGATGGCTTCTGATTTTCAAGCTGTTCCACAAGAAATACCTATTATTCAAGAAGCTCTCATCAGCCAAATAAAAACCTTGGGTTTTACGCCGATTAAAGTAGTTCTCGATCCCGCATCAACTTCTAAAGAAGTTGTCCGGACATTTGCAATAAGTAACGAGGCTCATAAGGATATTCGTCCAGCTAAACAAGGTTTTTTAGCAAACTTAAAAAAACAAACTCCTTATGAAATTGCTTTCATTCCTGCGGTAATTTCACGCAAAGCAACCTTAACCAGGCAAATCGTCATTTGGGATAATGTGAGAGTTGGTTTGGTCGTAAAAGGGGGCGGTTATGGCGGTGATATGGAGTGGTCGGGCAGCAAAATGGCATTGAGTCTTGAGTTGGATGCTTATGATGCGGAAGGCAATTGGTTGTTTACTTCTTATGGTGGTATCAGTGTCCCCTATGTTGTGAATCTTGATAATTCCACTAACGAATTAAAGCCGCGTTTATTTGAAGCCGAAAGAGATCAAACCTATTTGCAAAAAGGGGTAGAAGCTGCACTTAAACCTTTAACGAAAAAACTAAAAGTTTCAAAAGATCTAATCGCAGCGGAGTCGATAAGTTCGACACCCACAGAGATTAATTTAAATGCAGAGCCTTCTGACGCGGCCATGCAGTTAAGAACGGCATTTAAATATGTTAAAGGCGATGGGGTAGCGCAAGATTATAAGCAGGCTATTCACTGGTTTACTAAAGCTGCTGAACAGGGAAATGTTATTGCTCAAACCAGCTTGGGTTATATATACCAAAAAGGTGAAGGTGTACCTCAGGATTTTAACCAAGCTATCCAGTGGTATACGAAAGCAGCAGAGCAGGGAAGTGTTGATGCGCAGCGCAATCTGGGGATTATGTATTTTAATCCAGAGGGGACACCTAGAGATTACCAGAAGGCCAAGCTTTTTTTCACCAAGGCCGCAGAACAAGGTGATCTTTCAGCCCAACATAATTTGGGTATCATGAGTGAGCGTGGCAATGGAGCCGCAGTGCCTAAAGATCTTAAGCAAGCTTTTTCTTTATATAGCAAAGTTGCAAACCAAGGTTTTGCTCCTGCGCAATTTTCTTTGGGGCGTATGTATGTTAAGGGTGAAGGCGCACCGCAAGACTATAAGCAAGGCTATATTTGGTTCGCATTGGCTGCTACAAATGGTATGAATTCAAGTGCTCGAGATGCGGCAGCTGCCCAATTAACTCCTCAGGTTTTGGAGCAAGCACAACGGGAAGCTAAAGCTCTTTTTGAAAAGATTGAAGCAAGCAAACCTAAAAAATAGATTATCGTATGAGCAAAAAAGGCCGCCTGGATACACCAAGGCGGCCTTTTTTTATTAAAGGTTTTTTAAAAAATTAAGACTCCATATTGAAATCGTAATTCAAACCTTGTGTAGGTTCTTGCAAATAATGACCTTGGATATAGTGTGCACCGGCCTGCCACAGGGTTGAAAGTACGCTGGCGTTTTCTACGAAGGGGACTATGGTCACTTTATTTTCGGCGTGCAGTTTTTCGATCAGTTCGATTAAAGCAGCAGAGCTTTCATTTTTGTGTTGAATATCGCTGGTGAAGGAACCGTCTATTTTAATCATGCCGGCTGATACATGTTTAAGTGCATTAAATGGGTTTAAAGAGCAGCCAAAATTGGTGATCGACAATTGAGTTTTCATCTTTTCCAAACCATCTGCAAAGCTCTTGGCTGCGTTTAAATGATTTGTCACGTCAACTTCGTTAGCTTGGAAGGTAATGGTTTCAGCTGCTAATTTTGCTGCTTTAAAGGCTACCGCAAGCCAGGGTAATAAGGTTTCATCGCACAGTGACTGACGCCCCAAATTCACAATCAATTTGGTTTTGTTGCCTTTACTGCGATGTTGCGACAGCATTTTGATGGATTCCAAAATTACCCAGCGATCAATCTTAATACTGAGGTTAATTTTATTGGCAGCTTCCAAAAAGTCATCCGGTTCTATTTCTACACCCGCATCATTAATCATGCGTAAATAAACTTCGTAGTACTCTTCTTCCGAGCCACGCAAGCTAATAATAGGCTGGAACAATAAACGGAATCTGTCGTTGTCGAGTGCATGTTGAATTTCTGCTGCTATATCGCGTACTGCATCGGTGACGGCAACTTCGGGTTCGAACAAGCTGGCATTGTTGCCTTGTGCTGCGCCCACTTTTTCCATTGCGGAACGTGCTTGTTCAATCACGGTGCTGGCATTGGTTGAGGTTTCATTAATAATGGAAACACCGATACTACATGTCAGCTGAATTGTTTTTCCGTCGACTTCAATAATATGTTGCTCGATAGTTTTGCACAGTTGGACTGCGCGGTTTACTGCAGCGTCGGCTTTAATGTTGGGAATGAGCAAGGTGAAAGTGCTGTCACCAAAGCGTGCGAGTATGTCAGTGGTGCTGCTTTTTTCACGCAAGACAGTAGATATGTCGCCCAGCACCAAATCTGAACCTGCAACACCATAGGCCGATGAAACACGTTCGTTAAATTTATCCAGCTCGATATAAAGCAAACTCAAGGACTGTTGGTCGCCAATATGATCAATCGTGTGTTCCAGGGTTTGAATCATGTGCTGGCGATTGTAGAGGCCAGTTACCAGATCTTGCGATTTAATTTGATCAATTTGCGCTTGTAGCTCTTCACTATTTGACGAAGCTTCATTACGTGTAGCGCGCGCTAAAAATTGAATGCAGGGTTCTTCATCGTAAGTAACGTGGGAAACTTCCAAATTAATTGCAGTGGGTGTTCCGTCTTGCATAACGCCGCCAAACGCGAGTTGGCTGGAGCCCACATCTTCACCTTTGAGTGAAAATTCTTTCAGGAAGTTTTTGAGTTTATTTTGCTCGTTGTCGGCCACCATATCCATGATGGGAAGCGCTTCAATTTCATCGCGATTTTCAAAGCCGAACAGCTCTGCAAAAGATTCGTTTGCGTAGAGATAAAGTCCGTCTTGAACGTAGGCGATAGCATCGCGCGATGAATCCAGTAATTGTTGGCTGCGGCGTTCTGCTTCGCGAAAGCGGCGGTCTGCCGCACGGCGCGCCTGGCGATCCATGCGGTTGGTCATTTCGCGCTGGATAACCATCAACAAATGCTGGTCGTCATCCAGATTCACCACATCTACCGCACCCATTTTCATGCCTTCAACTTGGGCGAAAGGTTCTTCATCTTCATGCAGCAAAATAACCGGAACGTCTTTGTTCAGGCGGCGGATATGTTTGAGCGCAATTTGTGGCGTTGGGTTGGTGGTGTTGTCGTTGCCAATCAACAGGTCCCAGGTTTGTTCCTGTAATAATTTAACCAGCGCTTCTTCGCTATCGACATGTTGCGCACGGCTAGGGCGACCAGCGTTGTGCAGCATACTAATTAGCCGCTCTGCTTCCGTGCGAGAGTTGTTGAGAATGATAAGGCGAATGGTGTCTATGGATGTCATATTATGCTTTCTGCGTCGATCCTTTTAACCGCTAATGGCGGTATCTATTAACCGTTGGGTGCAGCATCTGCGCCAAATGTCGGTAATGAGTTGCGGTGAGGATTCCTGACCTTTCTCAAATTATGAAGCTATCTTACTTAAATCTGATATTTGCTCAAGCCGGGCGTTGATTTATGCGACCCAGTTAACTTTGCAAAAGTTTTTTGGTGGTTATCGCCAAGTTTTCCAATGTGCGCGCTGTTTGTTATGAATCCCAAATTGAATCGAAATCATCTTTTTTAACGGTTTCTTTAGGCTTGGTTGTCATGAGCTCACGATAAGTGAATTGGCTAAAAGAACCGGTAGCAAATAAACGGCGAGTAAGCTGGATACTATTTTGTTCACCCGTCGATTCATTATTTTTTCGTTGATAGATGCGTGCTTTGGCATATTCTCGAAACGAAACTGCATTGGTGATCAGGGTGGCCGGTTGGTTGATGGCTTTTAGTGCCGGAATCTCCAGTGCGCGCAAAAACTCTGAAGAATCACCGGTTTTGTGAATAATTGCCAAGCCGACAGGCGTAGCGTGCGCTGATAAAATTTGAATCCCCAATTGTGTTGCGCCCTTAGTCTGGTTTGCCCAGCGCACAACGCCGAGGCTCCAGCGATTGCGCGCAGGATCGCGCAGGCCCAGGAGTTCGCCAGCTTTCACTTGGTTGGGGATTTCGTTGCGCCATTCAATGCAGTAGCCGCCCGGGCTGCTATCAATCAGCGGTACGTGATAAACCGGGTGAGCATCTTTAAATGCGGTTTGCTCGCGCTTTTTAATTGCAAATTCAATGCTGTCTGTAGCAACAGTTTTGCCAGCAAGTGAGGTGCCTTTAATATCAAAGGCGCTGTCCCATGGATCTTCGGTTGTCTTGTTTTTTTCACCGTCTTTTAATTTCACACCGCGCTTTTGGAAAATAGAACCCAGGCTATCCATTGATTGAACGCCGCCCGTTGTTCTGTTTAAAAAGTGTGTGAAAATCGTCTCACCGGCAAGGTGGTAATGGATGTTTGTTAAACCTACAGCAACATCGAGCGCGCCCTGGCTTTGTTGTCGCTCAAAGTTACGTTGCGCGAGTAAATTCCATGCCTGAATTAAATGTAATGTTAAGGCAGAGGTTAAATGTAGCTCGTTGCGTAAGCCGGAACCTTCAGCTGATTCGCTGTTTGCAGATGTGTTTATTTCGGTTAGTTTTCTGCAAATTTGCGAGGTATTTAATTCCAACAACAGAGTGTCATCGTCGGCAGAAAAGCGTGAACGGTAAAGCGGAGGGCGGTTTGAATTAATCGCCACAGCAAATAAATTATCGTGATTGCCGGCTTGGCTATCTTGCAATTCTGCTAGCGCGCTCAAGTTGTTCAAGGCTTCAAATGTGGAGGCAATTTCTTCCTGTCGCAATTGATTCGGGCGCGAGCACGCAAGCAATAACGCACGCACATAGGCAAGTGTAATAGTGCGGCAATGTTGTAAATGCGCGTAATCATCTACAACCAGGTTTTCAGTAATGCCCAAATGCATGGCAATTTGATAAAGCGAATGCAGCTCTGTCCAAAGTTGGCCGGAAATAGGAACGTAGAGTTGGTAATACCTGAGCAGCAAGAGGCTTAAGCCAGTAATGGCTCTGTGAATGGCGAGCTCTAACAATTCAGTATTGGGCGTGGGTTGGTTGCACAAATCACGAATAGCAACAAGATAGCCGTTGATCATGTGTTTTTGCAGCGCTTGCGCAATGGTGGCGGTTTTAACGGCTGGGTCCGGCAGTATCAGAGGTTGATTGAGAAAGCTTTGAGTCAGGCCTTCAATCGACTGCAACGTAGGGCTACGCAAAATTTCTAAAATTTGGATACGGTTAGCCGGTGTTGTTTGATAACGACCTACATCGGGCAAGGCTTGATACAACAATCCACTGACAAACTGCACCTGAGTAAGCGGAAGTGATCTAACCCAGGCTTTTACACTGGTTTCCCTGCTGCCATCGCAAAAGCTTAACTGCGCCAAATCCTGCACGGGCACATTTAATTGCTCCAACAGCTGTTTGATGGGTTGCAGTTCTGTCATTGCCACTCAACGATCACTTAAATTAGCTACAAGGTTGTTATTACACTATAGCCCAATTATTTAGTTTGGCTTAGCTTTGTGATCTAAGATCTTGTGTTAATTATTGTTTTTTAGCTCACTGTCTAATAATGCCAGCCGTTCAGGCGTACCCACATCGCTCCACTTGCCCCGATAAATCTCTGCGCTGATTTGGCTTTGTGCAATTCCCGCGCGTAAAACTTCCCCCAGCGGAAACTTCACCCGTTTGTTTGGATAGTCCCTGATCAGGCGGGGATGAATCAGGCTAATGCCTGCAAAGGTGTATTTTTCAAGTTGCGGGTTATCTTCCAGCCTGCCACTTGGGTTAGGTGAAAAGTCCCCGGCAGGGTGGAACTCGGGATTGGGAACCAGCACCAGGTGGGCGAGCGTATCTGCATCCAAGTCGCGTGTGGCGAGGGTGCCTAAGGGATAATCCGTCCATACATCGCCATTAATCAGTAGGAAAGGCTCATCTCCTAACAAGTGCAGGGCATTGAGCAAAGCTCCTGCTGTCTCTAGTGGCTCAGGCTCTTCTGAATATTTAACGGACAAACCAAAACTTTCTCCCGAGCCAACAAAAGCGCGAATCTTTTCACCCAGATAAGCGAGGTTGATTATTACCTCGTTTACACCGGCGTTAGCCAAAGCTTCCAGATGATATTGCAGAAGCGGTTTCCCGCCTGCGGCAAGCATGGGTTTGGGTAAGTTATCTGTTAGCGGGCGCATACGTTGGCCAAGCCCTGCGGCCAAAATCATGGCTTTAGGGGTCATTAGTTGTCACCCGCGTGGCTGTAGCCGCTGTACCAAGATTGCTGTTCTGCCAAAGGGAGTAAGTTGGCGCTAAACCAATCTGCAAAAGGCTCAAGTTCTGGATAGCTATTAGCGATATCGAGGGTGTAGCGAATCACCAAGGGCAAATCCTTGAGGTAATGGGGCTTGTTATCGCGCAGGTTGAGGCGGGCGAAAATCCCCAAGACTTTGATATGACGTTGCAGTCCTAACCAATCAAACCAACGCAAATATTGGGCTTCATCAATAGAATCGTCCAACAGCTGCGCGTTGATAGCTGCCTCTCGATACTCCAGGGCAAGTCCTTTCACAAGCGCGGCAGGCCAGCTGATATAACAATCGCGCAGTAGCGATACCAAGTCGTAAGTGCAACCGCCCCAAAGCGCGCCCTGGAAATCTATAACGCCAAGGGTGCCGTCAGCGCGAATGATTAAGTTCCGTGAATGGAAATCGCGATGTACCAGAGTTTGCGGTTGCTCCAAAGCCGCGTTTTCAAGCCTTGAAAAGAGGCTGTTTAATAACTCCAGCTCAGCCGGATTGAGTTGATAGCCAAGAAGCTTTTCCACGAACCACTCGCTAAAAATTTCCAGCTCCCGTCGCAAAAGCGCCCGGTCATAGCGGGGTATAAGCGTGGTTTGATCAGGACAAGCTTGCAAACTCAACAAGCTTTTAAAGGTTTGGCGATAAAGTTGTGCTGCGGTGCCGGGCGTAAGTTGGCGATGCAAAAGTTCATCACCAAAATCTTCCACTAAAAGAAAGCCTTGGGCATCGTCGGCTGCCAGAATCTTGGGGGTGTGAACCTTGTGCTCGCTCAGGTAGCGTGCCAAGGCTACAAACTGGCGGCTATCTTCGGTTTGCGGAGGAGCATCAACCGCCAGCCATTGTGATGGTGTTTGAAAACGAAAGTAGCGGCGAAAGCCTGCATCGCTGGCAATGGATTTAAGCTGGATTGATTCAGGTGCGCATTTGAGTGCTTGTGCTACCCACAAGCTCAATTGTTGTTCGCGCTCTTGGGGCGTAGGGGCCGTGGGCATGGTAGCTCCGCTTGTAATAGGGATAATATTTTCTGTTGGGCGGATTCTACTCCAGCTACAAGCTTGGCGGCTAAACCTGATGTTAAAAACTATTGCGGATTGTTTTGGGCATAATCAGGGTGAATTCATTCCATGCCACGCTTGATTGCAGTAGAATCGCGGCAATTTTTTGTGTGATCTTCAGCATCTAGGGTGCTGCGATACTAAATTAGATCCTCTCCCACGAGACAGTGTTTGATGGCTTTAGCCCCAGGATTTCCCTTAAAGCAGATGGTAATAGGTTTGCGCGCTGCAGGTTTTGCAGTAGCCGTACCTGTTTTTCTATGCGCAACTCCTGTGTTTGCCGCTGATTCTGCCAGTGCTCGCCTAACCAAAGAGTTTGAAGATAGCCGCCATTTAGATTGGGTGCCGGTTGAAAAACTCACCGAGGCTCAAAAACAAACTCTACCCAATGAATGCTGCAAAGGTGCCTATGTGGCCCCCGAGCGAACAGATACTGAAGCTAATCTGCAGCCGGAAGACGCCCCCGTGCGTGCGCACTCCGATGAAGAAATTAGCGAGCGCCAAACCCGCCTTGAGTTTCGTGGAAATGTTTCTATCACCCAGGGTAATCGCTCCATTACCACGGACAGTGCGTCTTACGACAAAGAAAGCAAACAGGCGAAGTTAACCGGCAGTATCCAGGTGCGCGATCCAGAAGTTATGGTCCGTGCAGACGTGGCCGAGGTTAATCTTGATTCTGGCGATGCGCATTTTGACAATGCCCGATTCGTACTTTACGAAACACGTGTTCACGGTGTGGCCCAGCATTTGCGGCGTTTTGGCGATAACGTCATCAACCTTGAGCAAAGCATGATCAGCAGCTGTGAGCCGGGCGATAACGCCTGGTCGATTCGCGGCTCTGAAATCTCACTGCATCCGGATGAACATTACGGCACTGCCGAAAACATGCGCTTGAATATCAAAAATATTCCCGTGCTTTATGTTCCCTATATTCGTTTTCCGGTTGGTGAGGAGCGCCTCACCGGGTTCCTCACACCTACGCCGGGTTACAGCAGCCGCAATGGCTTTGAGCTTTCGGTTCCGTTTTATTGGAACATAGCGCCAAGCACAGACGCGACCCTCACTGCGCACTACATGTCCAGCCGGGGTTACATGCTGGAACCTGAACTGCGCAATTTGACGTCTTATTTTGAAACCAAGCTGAGCGGTAGTTTCATTAATAACGACCACGGTGGCTACAGCAGTTTTGCGGAAAGCCAGATTGCTGCTGGGGTTCCAGAAGAAGTTGCGTACCCGTATCGTGGTCATGACCGCTGGTTTGCCAAACTTGAACAGGATGGCGGTAAAGGGCGCGATTGGTCTACAACGATTAACTATTCGGACTTGAGCGATAAAGATTATCTACGTGATATGTACAGCGGTTCAGTTGAATCAAATCGCCAGGCTTACATTCGCCAAATGGTGTCGGCGGATTATCGTTCCGAGCATTGGTTTAGTGGAATAAAAGTGGATGAATACCGTCTCTTGACCACTACGCAATTGCCTTACCGTGAATTGCCACGGATTCATGTGGACGGCAATTATCAAATTAATGACTGGGTGCTACAGCTTAATAATGAGTACGTGAATTTCGTGCAAAACCGTTATTTCGCCAGCTCATTTGATAAGCGGGAAACCTATGAAAATGCCCTCGCAAACACAATTTACGGTGACCGTATCAATACGGACTACAGTCTCACTTGGGATAAATCTTATTCCTGGGGGTTCGTAAAACCGAGGATTGGTGTTAAAGGTTTGGCCTACAAATTAGACGATAGAAGTTTAGTGGCAGGTACAGATGACTCGCCGAGCTTTGTTACGCCCCAGGCAAGTGTTGATGCCGGGCTTTATTTTGAGCGCGATGCCAATGTCTTTGGCGGAAACTATTTGCAAACGCTGGAGCCGCGCGCTTTTTATTTTTACAGCGCTTACCAAAATCAGGATTCGCTTTACAAACTTACGCCCAATAATAGTTTCGTAAATTTTGATTTGGGCGATTTAACCTTCAACTACAACCAACTATTCCGTACCACGCGTTTTGCGGGTGGTGATCGTTTGGATGACGCCAATCAGTTATCGCTGGCTGTTTCTACGGCTTTCTCGTCGCAAGATACGGGCGCCGAGCGGTTGCGTATGAGCATCGGCCAGATTTTTTACGGCCGTGATCGCAAGATCATGATTTACGATAAAGACACAGCTACACCCTCCGTGCTGGAAGAAAACCGTCGCGGCACATCCAATTGGGCTGCGCAGGTAAGTGGCCAAGTGAGTTCGCGTTTCCATGTGAGTGGGGACGCTGCCTACGATCAGCGCAACAACAAGCTGGATAGCGCCAACGTGGGTCTCCACTATATGGATGACTCTTACCGCATTGCCAACATTACTTACCGCTATACCTTGAAGCCGGTACTTTCCAGTCCATCACAACCCGTACCTGTGGTTGTGCAGTCTATTAATCAATTGGATACGTCGATAATTCTGCCGATTAACAGTCGTTGGAGTATTATCGCGCGAAATAACCACGATTTTACCCATGGCGTGGAACTAGATACTTACGCCGGGCTCGAATACAACGATTGCTGCTACCGGGTTAGGGTGCTAGGGCGCCGCTGGTTGCGGGTTGACTACACCACGCCGGACTTCCTGGCGAACCTGACCAACAAAGACTTTGAACCCGGCATTATGGTTGAATTGGAGCTTAAAGGTTTGGGTAGTATGGATCGACAAATCAGCAACCTGCTGGAACGCACCGTGAAAGGTTTTAAGGATCGCGAGAAAAATTTACGCTAGCTAACAAGTGAAGACATTTATGCAAATTAGATTAACTAAAAAATATTGTAGCCTTTTTATCACTGCGCTTTTGCTGGTAGCTCCGCAGGTGATAGTTCCGCAAGCAATGGCTGCTAAATCTGTTGGGTTGGATCGTGTAGTCGCGATTGTCGATGAAGATGTTGTATTGGAAAGTGAATTGAATGATCGCTTGCAAGCGGTTTTGTCGCGCTTGAAAGGTCAATACAGCCAACTTCCTGAAGAAGATGTTTTGCGTAAACAAGTGTTAGAGCAATTAATTGTTGAACGTATTGAATTAGGTTTGGCAAAGCGCTACGAAATTAAAGTGGAAGAGGATGAAGTCGATCAAGCAATTGATCGTATACGTGAAAAAAATAAAATGACCAAGGAAGAATTGGCGGTGGATTTAAGACGCCAGGGCTTATCGCTCGCCGGTTTACGTACACAAATTCGCAATGAATTGACTATCAATCATTTGCAGCAAGGTGTAGTAAGCAGCCGTATTAAAGTTTCTCCACAAGAAATCGATAATTTCCTTGCCTCTAGCGACGGCAAATTTGCGACTTCTCCGGATTATCACATTGGCCATATTTTAATTGCTGTTCCCGGCTCTGCTGATGCAGATACCATTGCTGCCGCTGAGAAAAAAGCCAAAGACATTCACCAAAAGTTACAAGCTGGCGCTGACTTTGCGCAGATGGCAATTGCCAACTCCAACGATCAAGCCGCATTACAAGGTGGCGATATTGGCTGGCGTAAACTGGCACAATTGCCTGAACTGTTTGGCAACCAATTGGCCGGTTTGAAAACCGGTGATGTAACGGCGCCTTTCCGCAGTGGTGCGGGTTTTCACATTCTTAAAAATATCGAGCAGCGCGGTGGTGGCCAACAATTAATTGAGCAGACTCACGCTCGCCATATTTTGATTAAAACCTCGGAAATTATGGATGACAACCAGGCGCGCGAAAAATTATTGGTGTTGAAGGATAAAATTGAGAAGGGTGAAGATTTCGCGAAATTAGCGAAGCAGAACTCTGAGGATACAGGCTCAGTTCTGAGCGGTGGTGATTTGGGCTGGTCGACTCCTGGTATGTTCGTAGCAGCATTTGAAGAAGCCCTGGCGAACACACCTCTTGGCAAAATAAGCCGCCCATTCAAAAGTCAATTTGGCTGGCATATTTTGCAAGTGCTTGAACGCCGCAAAGAAGATATGAGCGAACAAATGAAGCGCAATCAGGCGCAAAATGTCATTCGGTCGCGTCGTTTTGATGAAGAATTCCAATTGTGGTTAACGCAAATTCGCGAAGAAGCCTTTGTCGAAATTAAACAGAAGTAATACATAATAATTAAAACGCGGCGAAACAAGTTTTTATTAACGGACTCTGGTTTGTTAAATGAATAACTTTGTTGAAGCCGCGTTTTGATTTTATGGCCCCATAGATAACCCAATAAAATTGATCCAACGTATAACTGAATGGATAAACGAATGGATAAATGTTTTCGCATAGCGGTAACTCCCGGTGAGCCCGCTGGCATAGGTCCGGATTTAATCGTTACGCTGGCGCAAGAAGCGCAAGCACACGAAATTGTTGCTATTGCTGATCCTGATTTATTAGCCGCGCGCGCGCAGCAGTTGGGGCTATCTTTGCAAATTCGCATCGTAAATCCTGCGGATACTCCCAAGTCTTCTGCCGCAGGTGAGCTTGCCGTGTTGCCCGTGGCTTTGGCCGCTGAAGTGAAAGCTGGCGAATTAAATGTGCGCAACGCAGCTTATATTTTAAATACGTTGGATGTTGCGATTAATGGTTGTGTGTCAGGCGAATTCGCAGCGCTGGTGACCGGGCCGGTCCACAAAAGTGTGATCAATGATGCAGGCATAACCTTCAGTGGCCACACTGAATATCTCGCTGATAAAACCGCTACTGAAAAAGTGGTGATGATGCTGGCTACCAAAGGTTTGCGCGTGGCACTGGCCACAACCCATTTGCCATTGAAAGATGTAGCAGCTGCAATTAACGAAAAAGAATTGATGCAAGTGATCCGTATTTTGCAGCGCGACTTGCAACAACAATTTGGAATTGCTGAACCCCGAATCTATGTATGCGGTTTAAATCCTCATGCAGGTGAGGGCGGTCATCTCGGCCGTGAAGAGATTGAAATTATTGAGCCAACGCTGGATAAACTTCGTGCGGAGGGAATCAATTTAATTGGCCCGCTGCCAGCAGATACTTTATTCACGCCCAAATATCTGGATCATGCTGACGCAGTATTAGCCATGTATCACGACCAGGGCTTGCCGGTGTTGAAGTACAAAGGTTTTGGTCAGGCGGTGAATGTGACTTTGGGCTTGCCGATTATTCGTACCTCGGTAGATCACGGAACCGCATTGGATTTAGCCGCAACAGGTAAAGCAGATTTGGGTAGCTTACGCACCGCATTAAGTTATGCATTGGATATGGTAGAAGCGCGTCAACGGGCGCAAAAATAATTTAGGCTGTAAGCATGAACAAAAAAAATTCCGGTGACAAACATTCCAATAGCCAAGGCGAGCACAAAGCGCGTAAACGTTTTGGCCAAAACTTTTTAATTGATCACGGCATCATTCGCGACATAGTGCGCGCTGTGCATCCGCATAAAGATGATTTGATTGTAGAGATTGGCCCAGGTAAGGGTGCTATAACCCAATTGTTAGCAGACAGCTGCGATAATCTCAGTGTTATTGAGTTGGACCGCGATTTGGTGCCCTGGTTAAAAGTTAAATTTGAAAAGCATCCAAACTTCCAACTGTATCAAGCGGACGCTTTGCAATTTGATTTTGCTCAGTTAATTAAAAATGATCAGCCTTTGCGTATTGTAGGTAATTTACCTTACAACATTTCAACGCCTTTGATTTTTCATTTGTTGAGCTATTCCACACAAGTTCGCGATATGCACTTTATGCTGCAAAAGGAAGTGGTAAAGCGCATGGCCGCCCATGCGGGTGATAGCGCTTACGGTCGATTGGGAATCATGGTGCAATATTATTGTGAGGTGGAAAATTTATTTGAAGTTCCACCAACTTCATTTGATCCAGCGCCGAAAGTGGATTCTGCCATTGTGCGTTTGGTGCCCTACAAAGACTTGCCACACAAAGCGACCAATATTAAAACCCTTGAAAATTTGGTTAACGTTGCTTTTCAGCAGCGCCGTAAAACCTTACGCAATGCGTTAAAACAATTACTTGCGCCAGATGTTATTGAACAGTTACCAATTGATACCTCTGCACGCGCGGAAGAAATTAGTTTGGCTGACTATGTTGCTACCAGTAATCTATTGGATAGCTTAGCCAGCTCACAGACCCAGGCATCCAGTTGATCAAGCATTCAGTTGATAGAGATATGGCCAATAAAATTAACGTCAGTGTAAAAACAACCTACATGGCTGACCAAACCTTACCCAGGCAGCGCTATGTATATTCTTATACAATCACTATCGCAAACCAGGGTGACGAGGCCGCACAATTAATTAGTCGCCACTGGTATATTCGTGATGCAAAAGATAACTTGCAGGAAGTGCAAGGCGTAGGTGTTATAGGCGAACAACCCCACATCACGCCAGGTAGTAGCTACACTTATACCAGCGGTGTGGTGCTTGAAACTGAAACAGGCATAATGGAAGGAACATATCAAATGCGTGCAGATAGCGGCGAAACTTTCGATGCGCAAATTCCAACTTTTGCCCTAGTGCCGCCGCACGCAATACATTAAGAGTGCTCCCGCACGCTATTCATTGAAGGTGCCTTTGCACCTAATTTATTAAAGGGTTTCTTCCCCTATGGCGACCTATGCAATTGGTGATATTCAAGGATGCTACGAATCGCTCCAATGCCTGTTGGAAAAAATTGCATTTAATCCCGAATTGGATAAATTGTGGCTGGTGGGCGATTTAATTAATCGCGGCCCCGATTCTTTAGCAACACTGCGTTTTTTATATTCCATTCGCCACTCCGTCGAATTTGTTTTAGGTAATCACGATTTGCATTTTATTGCTGTTGCCTATGGGCTTCGCAAAAAAGGCCAGAGCGATACGCTTGATTCCTTATTAAATGCGTCTGATCGCCAACAACTTATCGATTGGCTTATTCAAGGAAAATTATTGCATACCGATGAGAATCTCGGGTTTACCATGGTGCATGCTGGTATTCCTCCTATGTGGAATTTGCATCAGGCACAAGCGCATGCGCGCGAAGTGGAAGCAATTTTACAAAGCCGCTACTGCAAAGATTTTTTAAGTAGTATGTACGGTAACCAACCAAACCGCTGGAAAAATAAATTAATTGGTATGGAGCGTTTGCGTTTAATCACTAATTATTTTACGCGTATGCGTTTTTGTTCCGAAGATGGTGAACTGGAATTTGAAACCAAAGAAAATATGGCTGCTGCACCTCTAGGCTTTGCGCCCTGGTTTTCTTTTTCGCAGCGAAAAACAGCAAACGATAAAATTTTATTTGGCCATTGGGCTGCTCTTGAAGGAAAAGCAAATACCCCCAATATCTATGCTTTGGACACGGGTTGTGTTTGGGGTGGGTCACTTTCTGCACTACGTTTGGAGGATCAGCAATTATTCAGTTGTTTTTGTGATGCGTAACTCCTCAATACAAACCACCATTCATTTTTGATTCAGTTAAAGCTGCTAATCTCCCTTCGCATCCAAACCCCATAACTCACCAATGGGTTTGGTTAACTAATTTGTTTTTTAAGGAATTATCTATGAAATTAAAATTAATTTTTGGTGCTCTTGTGCTCGCAACGTCGGGTTTTTCTATTGCAGATGCATATCAAGCAGAAGTGGGCGCAAATGCATCACGTTGGGATTTGGATGGAATTAACAGCAGTATAAATAGCTATCAAGTTGACGGAAAATATTATTTTAACCAGGTGAAAACCGACAACTTACCTTTGGCTGAAGCCGCATATCTTGGAAAAAACAGTAACGCTTTTTTATCGCTAGCGCGCGACTATGGGCATGGCTTTGTCTCAGACAGCAAAAATTATTCTGGTGGTGTTGAGGTATATATTCCTGAGAATTTCCTCTATGTCAGAGTAGAAGGTATTCACGAGCGTTATGATGGTAGTTCTGATACGAGTGCACTTACCACGGTGGGTCTAACACCTTTTGATGGGTTGCGTTTGACGACAAGCTGGAATAGTGACGAAAGTTACCACGCTAATCTGGATGCAAAATACGTTACTGCCCTGGCAAATGGCCAGTACATTAATGTGGAAGCCAGTGTGGCAGACACCGAGTGGGGTACTTATAAAGCTATTGGCGGTGATTATTATTTTGATAGAACATTTAGCGTGGGCGCTGAAATCAGTGATGAAGACCTTACCGGCACCAGTTATCTGGTACGTACCCGCAAATTTTTCAGCGAACAATTTAGCGGTGATTTAACCTACGCTGATAACGATTATGGAAATGTCGTTGCACTAGGTGTTAATTTCAGATTTTAATCGTTGAAAATTGTTCGATAAAAAAGCCAGCGTATTTGCTGGCTTTTTTATTAGGAAGTTTTCTACAAATATTCGGCGGCAACAACTCTATTTCGCCCATCATGTTTTGCTTGGTATAAGGCTTTATCCGCATTGCTAAACAATTGTTCCAGTGTTTCATTCGCGTTTAACGTAGCCACGCCAAAACTGGCTGTCACACGTACCTTGTCATTGAATGCGTAGGACGCAATTAGCTCACGGGTTTTTTCAGCGATTAGACTGGCCTGCTCAATTTTAGTGTTTCGGCATACCAATACAAACTCTTCTCCACCCCAGCGAGCAAACAGATCATTGCTGCGAATATGTTCTTTCACAATATTCGATAAGGTTGATAAAACGTGGTCGCCCACAGCATGCCCGTGTTCGTCGTTAATCTTTTTAAAATGATCTATGTCGATCAAAATGAGTGATAGGGGTTTTTTCTGACCGCGCCATTCCCACAGGCCAATACGTATAGCTTCTTCAATACCTTCACGATTAAACGCACCTGTCAACGAATCGGTTTTCGTTTTTTCTTCTAACTGTTTACTGCGTAAATCCAGCAGGGAATTAATTTCCAGTAGCTCCGCTTCGCGTTTCTTTTGTGAGTGCACCTGGCTGGTGAGCGAGGTAATACGGTAGGCGAGGAACACTACAATCACGCCCAGCCAAGCCAACATAATCATGAGATACCACTTTTCAGTGGTGAGCCTTTGGCCAACTAACTCTACTTTTTTCAAATGGAAATTGTGTTCACCTAAAGGATCTTTAGAGCCGGTTTGAACTTCAAACAAAATAATATTGTCGAACTGTGGATGCCGTAATTGCGGTGGAATGTTGTATTCAACCAGCCACCAGTCCGCTACAAAAAAATCTTTTAATGAAAACTCCAGAAATTGATCCTTCAGCAAATCTGTCGAAAATTCGAGTTGGTTATATTTTGTGCTTGGCTCAATGTCAGGCGAGCTATAGAGAGGGTCGAAGTTACGCAAATAAAGGCGCAGGGTCTTGTTGGGGCCTTTGTAATCGAGCCATATGCGAATTTTGTTGTAATGGCTTAAGTCCACGCCGTGTTCGCGTTTGGGATCAAAGAAAATTTCGAAGCCGCAATAGGGGTAAGTAAATTTGTCCCTGAGTGTGCAGCGCCATTCGAAGTTTTGGGGATTAATCATTTCCGCCTGGCTGTTTCCACCGCTGCGTTTATCGTCATAAACTTCGAGGAAATAGCCGCTTTGCGGGGTGATGACCATGCTGGCCTGAAGGATTTTTTGTTCGGCAATGATCGCAATTACGGTCAACAATACCAACGAAATCAGTATTATTTCTAAGCGCCATTTCTCGAGCATTTTTAAGCCTTTGGATTATCTCGTATTGCTAAATACTAGTTAAAAGCTCTGAAAATGCAACTTAACGCGGCGGGGCTTATAGGCCGAAGGGGAGGTGTGGTCAACAAGGCTTCAGTTGGGTTGATTAACTGAAGCCCTGAAGTGGAGGATTAGAAATCGAGATCTGAAATATCGTCGTAACCGAGTTGGTCTTTAATGCGTTTGCGTTCCAGGCGGTCTTCCAGCTTGCGGCGCATTTCCAGGGTGTGCTGGCTGGCTTCTTTGCCGGTTAGCTTTGGGGCTACATCATCCTCAACTTCCATAGTTGCATCGCCAATTAAATCCGAATCTTGAGTGTCTACATCAACAGACATGTGCATGCTCCAGGTAACAGGTTGTATGGATAAATTTGACCCGCGCTATTTACCATAGGCCAAATTAAAAAAAAAGAAAAATATTAAAAAACACCCTAGTTTTTTTCTTTTAGTACTTCTTGGGATTAATCGGTCATAAGGCCACTATAATGTTCCCTATCAGGGCATAAACCGACGGAGTTTTAAGCGTGGCACAAGTGCGAGCTGAAGGACAAAAAAAGGTGATTGGTTGGCGCGAATGGGTCGCCTTGCCAGACCTTGCGATTCCCCACATTAAAGCCAAAGTTGATACCGGAGCCAAAACTAGCGCTCTTCATGCCTTTTATGTCGAACGTTTTGAGCGCAATGGTGCGCCATGGGTAAGATTTGGAGTTCATCCCCTCCAGTCTTCGGTTGAGCAAACAGTGGAATGCGAAGCCCCTGTGAAGGATATACGCCGGGTGACTGATTCCGGTGGCCACGCTGAAATGCGCCCCGTTATAGAAACAGCCATGGTTGTTGAGGGTGAAGTGCGGGTCATCGAACTGACGCTAACCGACCGCGAAACTATGATGTTCCGTATGTTGCTCGGCCGAAGCGCTCTGAAGCGGCGCTTTGTGGTTGATAGCGGCAAGTCGTTTTTACTGGGCGGGGATAAGTCCCGGCCTGTTCTCGAATGACCCAGTGAGCTCTATGGAGTTTGGTTTCTGGGTTAATTCCTCTTTTTAGGTTTTTTATGAAAATAGCAATTCTGTCGCGCAATCGTCACCTCTATTCCACCAAGCGCCTGGTGGAGGCCTGCATTGCCCGTGGCCACGAAGTACGTGTTATCGACATTCTCAAGTGCTACATGGATATTACCTCCGCTAGCCCAGCCATTTGGTATATGGGTGAAAAGTTGGAAGGTTTTGATGCGGTTATCCCGCGTATTGGTGCCTCTGTTACGCACTACGGTTTGGCGGTGATTCGCCAGTTTGAAATGATGGGCGTTTACTGCCTAACCGAATCTGTAGCCTTGGGGCGTTCGCGCGACAAGTTGCGCGCCCTGCAATTGTTGTCTCGCAAAGGCATAGGTTTGCCCAAAACAAGTTTCGCTTATAACGTTCATGACACCAAGGAGCTTATCAAGCTGGTGGGTGGCGCGCCTTTGGTTCTCAAATTATGTGAAGGCACCCAAGGTCGTGGAATTGTTTTGGCAGAAACCTCCAAAGCTGCAGAGAGTGTGATTGAAGCTTTCCGCGAGCTGCGAGCTGAATTTCTGGTGCAGGAATTTATCAAGGAAGCCAACGGCAGCGACGTGCGTTGTTTTGTGGTGGGCGGCAAAATAGTGGCGTCTATGCAGCGCACCGCGCAAGAGGGCGAGTTCCGCTCCAATTTGCATCGCGGAGGCAGTGCAAAAATCACCAAGCTCTCACCTGAGGAGCGCGCTACGGCGCTTAAGGCGGCACAAACCATGGGCTTGCATGTCGCTGGTGTAGATTTGCTGCGATCGAGTCGTGGACCTTTGGTGATGGAGGTAAATTCCTCTCCCGGTTTGGAGGGAATTGAGGCGGCTACCAAGAAAAATATTGCCGATATGATTATTGCGTTTATCGAAGAAAACGCGCGCCCCAATAACAATAAGACCAAAGGTAAAGGCTAGTTTCATTGCAAGATTTGCTGGGCTGATTCCTAAATCTTGATGCTAATGTGCGTGCGATGATTTTACTTTTATTCGTAACGTAAAGATTCAATGGGATCGAGATTTGCCGCTTTGGCGGCAGGTACTATCCCGAACACGATGCCAATAATTGCGGAGAATCCCACCGAAATAGCCACCGCCCACCAAGGCACGTGAGCGGGAGGAAAGTTAGGAATCATTGCTGCTAAACCCATACCTAAAGCATAACCAATAATTAAACCTATAAGCCCGCCGAGTAAGCAAAGCACTAAAGACTCCATTAAAAATTGCAGCAAAATATAATGGCGTTTTGCGCCTATAGCTTTGCAAATGCCTATTTCACGAGTGCGCTCGGTGACTGAAACAAGCATGATATTCATAATGCCAATTCCACCGACTAATAATGAAATGCTAACTATGCCGCCCATCACAAAGGTTACTGCGGAAGTAATTTTAGAGAAAGATTCTTTTAGTTGTTCTGACGATTGAATTTTAAAATCGTCGTTGCCGTTTTTAATGCGATGTGATTGCCGTAGTAACTTACGAATTTTTTCGGTTACAGTTTCCATCTCATCCAAATTTGTTACAGTCAACTGAATTTGAATATCCACTTGGGTTTGGTTGCCGTTCAAGCTTTGCATAGTGCTGTAGGGGAGTAACACTATGTCGTCTTGTTTGAAGCCCAGCATTTCGCCCTTGGGTTCTGCAAGGCCAATAATTTTTACCCATTCAGAATTGATCTCAATAAATTCGCCGATAGGATTTTCTGGCAGCAATAAATTGTCGCGCACTTGAGTTCCTATAACACACACTCTTCGACGCGTTTGATTATCGCTTTCAGATAGAAAGCGTCCTTTCTGAATAAACAATTGATTGACTTGCTGGTAACTATTTGTTGTACCAATAACGCGGCCCGTTGTCGATTTTGCACCGAAGCGCACCACGCTTGTAAAGCGCGAGGCTAGCATGGGTGTGATAGATTCAATTCCTTCGGTTCGATCAGTAATGAGTTGTAAATCGTCGGCGGTGATGCGTCCAAAGCGACCTTTCATTTGGTCTTCAAAAGATGTATAGGAATAAACCGATAGACTGTTAGCGCCCAAACCTTCAAATTGTTGGCCGATGCTATAACTCAAACCCTGCACTATAGAAACGGTAGCAATCACTGAGGCCACGCCGATGATGATGCCGAGTGTAGTTAATATGCTACGAAAGCCGTGCGCGCGAATAGAGATAAGCGCCGAACGTAAACATTCAAAAAATGTGAACACAATCTAGTCCTGATCTAATGGGCTTTTTCGTTGAAATAATCGTCTGCGAGTTTTCCATCTTGCATGCGTACGACTCGATGACAGTGGCGCGCAATTTCCGGCTCGTGGGTTACCATTACAATCGTATTGCCTTCGTTATGTAATTCATCAAACAATTTCATAATGTCGGCAGTGGTGGTGGAATCCAAATTTCCGGTAGGCTCATCCGCTAATAAAATAGAAGGGCTCGTAACCAGTGCGCGCGCAATTGCCACGCGTTGACGTTGGCCGCCAGATAATTGGTTGGGCAAGTGATGCATGCGATCTGCAAGCCCTACGCGTTTTAATACAGCAGTTGCTGCTTGTTCACGCGCTTTCAATGCGATACCGCGGTAAATCAGCGGCTGCATAACATTCCCCAGTGCAGATAATCGTGGTAACAAATTAAAACTTTGAAAAATAAACCCGACTTCGCGGTTGCGAATGTCAGCCAATTCATCTTGATTGAGTTGGCTGACATCGCGGTTGTTTAAAAAATAGGAGCCGCTGCTAGGTTTATCGAGCGCGCCTAAAATATTCATCATGGTGGATTTTCCAGAGCCAGATGAACCGGTAAAGGCAACATATTCGTTAGCGGCGATGGTCAAGCTTATATCGTTCAAAGCGTGTACGGTTTCTTGCCCCATCACATAATGTTTTGCGATATTTTTAAGAACAATAAGTGACATACTTATTTACCGCCATTGCTTTTGCTACTTGCAGATTTCGTAGCAGTGTCTTTTTTATCGCTTGTTTTTTTATCTTCGGGAGTAATTTTTTCGCCATCTTTTAAGTAACGCAAAATACGATCCGGGCCAAGAATAATTTTATCGCCCACTTTTACATCGTCTTTTTTGATGCTGGTGATTTCCTGGTACTCATCATCTGATAAACCCAAAGTAACTGCTACGCGGCGCGCCTTATTGTTATCAGCAACAAAAATGTAGTTGTTGGTGGCCTTTACTGCCTTGTCGTTATCGGCCTCTGTTTTTCTATCATCCGATTTTTTAGCGTCGTCATGTTGGGAGACAATGGCTTGAATAGGCACTGCGAGCTTGCTGGTTTCGCCGCTGGTAAAAATTTCTGCGCGGGCAGACATTCCCGGCCAAAGCTTAATATTTTTAGAATCTTCAAAACGAATTTTTACGGCGAAACTTAAACCGCTGCGGCCAGTGGCGACTTTTGCTGTTTCAGCAATAAACGCGACTGTGCCATTAATAGGTTGGTCTGAATGTGCAATAGCAACCACTTCTGCACGCTGACCTACAGCAACGTTGGTAATATCGGCTTCATCCACATTGACTTCTGCGTGCAAGCTGGCGGGGTTGGCGATAGTCATTAAACTGGATGCTGCAAAGTTCATGGTGCCGGCAATAGCGGTTTCACCGACTTTAATAGTGAGCGAAGTTACTACGCCATCAATGGGTGAGTAAGCGCGAGTTTTTGCTAAATTATTTTTGGCTTGCGCTAATTGCGCTTCTGCCTGGATTAATTGTTCGCGGCCAGATTTTACCTGGAAGTCTGCACTGGCTAACTCGAGGCTGATGGCATCAAAAGTTTGTGGATCAATTAACTTTTTATCGAACAACACTTTTTTGCGTTGCCACTGTGCAAGCAGGTTTTGATAATGGGACTGCAAGCGCTCGATGGCGATTCGTTGCATGCGCACGGCGGCCTGATTTTGCTCAGTGGCAGATATATAAGCTTCATCGTCTATTTGTAATAACAGTTGACCTTTAACGACCTTATCGCCTTCCTTCACAAAAATACTTTTTACCTTACCAATAACCTCGGTGCTGAGTTGTACCTTTTCTTCGTGGTTTAAATTTCCTGAAGCGATAATAGACGCTTTAATGGCGCGGTTAGTCAGAGCTTCCACTTCTACTTTTTTAAGGCTGTCGCCGCTGGTCAATTTTTTAATCACCGGAACACCAATAATTAAACAAAGTATTACACCGATAATAATTGGTTTTTTCATAGCTGGGCCATAGAGTAAAAACAGTAAATGTAAAAAAGCCGATGCAGAACACCGGCAACGTCAGGGTGTGTTAATAAGCGCGCATTGTTTAATGATGTGCTAATTATTTGAGCGCTACAGCAATCCAGATACCGTAAATAATCACGCTGGGCGCTAAAACAATTGCAGCTGATTTTGCGAGTGATTTTCCGGTCCATTGATTGAAGCCAAATATCATTAAGCCCATGCTCCAGAGCATCATAGGATCCCATGCGTTGATTGGACCAAAGAGTGGATCGTTTGGGGCAATGTGCAAAAATAAATTATTAAAGCTAATAGGATTAAGGGATTCGAGCGTGATTTGCCCGTTACTGGCCAGCATTACATTGATGAGTGAAGCGAGTGAGGTGAATATCGCGGGAATAGAGCACCAGCAGATAAACGAAAACCATGCTTTAAAGCCGAGGTTATCGCTGTCCAACAATTTGTTCACGAGCATTAAATAGGCGGCCATAATCGAGTAAAAAATCGAAATGCCAATCACCAATCCAGCTACTGAGCTAACACCCATCACAGTGGAAGACATTGAACTCATAGCTTTATGCATGGCTTCGCGTTCAGCGTCAGTTTTTCCGGCAGTTTGCGCGTTAACCATCTGCTCAATCATCCAGGCGAAATCTACAGTCGCGTAAAAATAAACCATGCTGCTAATAGCTGCCGCAAGAATTAAACCCAGCGGGAAGAGCACACTCGGCTTTTCTTTAATGGCGGGAAAGGCCTGTTTAGGGGCGGTGATAATATTCATAAAAGTGTTAGATGCAGATTGCGTCATGTGAGACTCCTTCTTAAAAAGTTATATTTTTATCTAACGGATCAAGAGTGGGCCACCCTTTTATCCATGTGTATTATTACACTAATACACAATTGTGTTGATTGCAAACACTTTTGTGGTTGTTGGATTTAGATGGCTCGACTGTATGACGGATTGATTTAGCAATAACCCAGCTGCGCAGCCTAAGTTAGATGGGGTTTTGGAATGACGAAAAAATGATAAGAGGACGCCAGTGGCGCCTGAAAGGAGGTAATAGCAGCTGAGCGGCTGGGCCGCATCACCAAGTGATTAGCGGCCTTGAGCGTGCGTGCAAATTAATTAAGCGCCCATTTTGTAGCTTTCGAGTGGAATTACGGTGCCGTCAAAACAGAAGCGGCCACCGTGGAAATGGCTTTCAAATTGTTTTGGCGACATGGGTTTAGCGTAGAGAAAACCTTGTGCTTGATCGCAACCTCGTTGGCGTAACCACTCGGCTTGATGCTCGGTTTCAACGCCCTCTGCTACCACCCGCAATTGCATGCTGTGCGCCAAACCAATAATGGTTTTGGTGATTGCAGCATCGTTCATATCGTCATGGATATCATTCACAAAGCTGCGGTCAATTTTTAATTTTTGGATGGGGAAACGCTGCAAGTAGGCGAGTGATGAATAACCAGTACCGAAATCGTCAATCGCCAAATACATACCCATTTGGTTGAGCTGGTTGAGTTGGTTAATGGTTTCACCGGCGTGTTCCATTGCGCAGCTTTCGGTAATCTCCAGCTCCAAATATTCCGGTGCGAGTTGTGTTTCTCGCAAAATCGCTTCTACCTTGCCAGGGAAATTCTTTTGGCGGAATTGGCGCGGCGATAAATTCACGGCAATCTTGCCTACTTTTTTGCCGGCATCCAACCATATTTTTTGTTGGCGGCAAGCTTCACGCAAAACCCATTCGCCAATGGGCACAATCAAGCCTGTTTCTTCAGCGAGCGGAATAAAATGCGCAGGAGATACCAAACCACGCTCTGGATGTTGCCAGCGCACTAGCGCCTCTACACCCATTAATTCGCCAGTTTTTAAATCAATTTGCGGTTGGTAGTGCAATGTAAATTGATTTAATTCCAGTGCGCGACGTAAATCATTTTCCAGCAGCAAATAATTAACGGCGGTTGCGTTCATACCTTTGGTGTAGAACTGGCAATTATTTTTTCCTGCCTCTTTCGCTTTATACATGGCGATGTCGGCGTGCTTAAGAAGCTCGTCAGTATCTTCGCCATCTTCAGGAAAAATACTTACGCCGATACTGACTGTCGATGTAATTTCGTGACCGCTAATTTCCATGGGGCGCGCTAGCGTTACCAGTAATTTGTTGGCGACAAACATAACGTCTTCAATATCGTGTACGCCTTCTAGTACCACAACGAATTCGTCGCCACCCAAGCGCGCAACTGTGTCCATATCACGTACGCCTTCATTTAGGCGAGTGGAAATGGCTTTAAGCATAAGGTCGCCAGCGTCGTGACCGAGGCTGTCGTTAATATTTTTAAATCGGTCGATATCGAGCAGCATTAAAGCAACTTTGGAGTTGCCGCGGCGTGCGCGTGCAAGGCCATGATAAATGCGGTCATAAAACAGCGAGCGGTTAGGTAATCCGGTAAGCGAATCGTGGAACGCCATATAATTCAAGCGCGATTGCTGTTCGCGCAGTGCGTTTTCAGCGAGCTTGCGCTCGGAAATATCGGTGCCGATAGTACACACACCAAACACGCGATTGTCTTTACTGCGCAGCGGAAACTTCACCATTAAATAGGTGTGCATGCTGCCGTCTTTATGCATTAAATCCAATTCGACTTCGTAGGTTTGTTGCTTGGTTTTCGTCGCTGTATCAATATCGCAAATGGATTGCGCAACATCTTTGGGATAAACATCAAAAACATTTTTTCCCACAAAGCCGGTGTCGTCGATATTCGCCATCTGTTTGAAATGTTCAGAAGCGAGTACCACGTTGCCATCCAAATCTTTTACTGAAATCAATGCAGGGGAAAAACGTAAAATCGCATTGAGATAAGTTTCACTGGCCCACAGTGCTTGTTCCGCTAAACGGAAGCGTTCGGATTGCTCCTCGTGGTGCCACATATCAATAACCTGGCGAACCAAAAGCGAACTGAAAGTCCAGACTGAATCCAGCTCATTAACTGCTTTAATCAAGCTCGTTAAGCCATGTTCGGCTTCCATATAAAACACAGCGATGGTTTTATTGTTTTCCAAAATCGGGTGGAGATAACAGGCATTGCAGCCTTTCTTGGTAAACATCGCGCCCATCAGCTGGATTTGATCGGTATCCAAAGCTTGGGGTTTGCCAGAATCAAAAACCTGATGAATGTGTTGGTGCGGTAGATAGTTAAGGCGATTGAGCGAGGTGGTGATGCCATTAACCAATAGTTCGGATTCTTGCTGGGAGGCAATGGCCTCAACGTAGAGATGGCTATCGCGCTCCACTACCAAAACGGCGCGGCTGATAACGGCTTTCGCAACAACTAATTTAACCAATCGCTCCGCGATTTCTTTGTGATTCAAATTGGTAAAAAGTTGCTGGAACTTTTTTATTAACTCCACCGCATTATTTTTGTTTTGCATAGCTGCCCACTAGGGATGATTATCGGGGCGGCAGGGGATCTGCCAGCCCTCATCACTTAATACATAAATAGTGATAGCCGCGAGCACAGGAAATCCCTACGCCGGGGACTGTGCTAGCTCAACTGACTGCTTTCGTCCGAAAGCACGTTGGCGGCCTAGCTGCCTTGCAAACTCATTCAAGGCTTATATCAGGGGCCTTACATCCACTTTCTTATTGCATAATGCGCATCAGTGCACATATAGCTTTTCCTCATCATAAACAAAAAACATTATGATGTCTGTAATAAAAAGAAAACCTGGGTGTTTCGGTTACATAGGGAAACACTTGTTCAAAAAACAATCTGCATGCCAATTTGTAAATCTTATCTATACTAGAGGCAGCCCTATGCCATTTTGGCTGGGAAATGACCTGGCAATAATAGTTATTAATAACGATGGTTAAGGTTGGAGGCGCCAAATGAGGCGTAAAGTGCCCTTTATGGGCGAAGAGCGTATAGCACGAGCAGACGACGAGGCGGCGCAAGCCAAAAAAGCTCGTGGGACCTTGATTGACGACGTTTTGAGTACCCAAAAGCAACCCAGCACATGGGATGATTTGGTTGCAAGCGATTACCCCGATCCAATTGGCGGCCCACCAAAGGTGTCGCGCCCCCACGTTGCGCCCCCAAAACCTGCTCGGCCAAAAACCGTGCCTGTTACACCGGGGCCTGTGCCTAAAAAAGCGATTATTGAGAGCAGTTATTCAGACTCCACTTTGCCTTCTATAGATTGGCTACCCATTAACAGTGGCCATGGATTAAGAATCAATATTAGTGGAAGCCTGGATCAAAACCTGCGCGCCGAATGGCGCCGTTTAATTGAGGAGACTGAGCGCTCTGGAATTGGTCAATTTGAATTTAATTTAACTGAGGCTCCAACTTTAACTCTTACAGGCTTAGGTATGTTGCTGTTGTTTAAAGAGCAAAAAGGTTCTGAGCGCGGCGATATAAAACTTTGCCATTGCAATAAAGATGTATGGCAAATGTTGCAGTGGACCGGGATGGATAAATATTTCACCATTCAAGGTGTGCCCGAAAATTAGTGCGACATTGCGTTATCCAAAACAAAAAAGCCCGAGTTTTCAGCTCGGGCTTTTTTGTTTTGGATGACAATATTAAGCGCTTTTCAACACCTCAACCATACGTTGCATTTGTTCATCCGTACCTATTGTAATCCGCAAAAACTCGTTGATACGAGCAGCGCCGAAATAGCGAACCAGAATTTTATGTTCACGCAATTTTTGCGCGAGTTCGGCTGCGTTATTTTTGGATGGTTTGACAAAAACAAAGTTGGCTTGTGATGGCAATACATTAAAGCCCAGGGCTTCCAATTGCTTTACTGTCCATTCGCGAGTGGCAATAATTTTATCGCGGCAGGCTTTAAAATAAGCATCATCTTCAAATGCTGCAATGGTGGCTGCTTCAGCAAGGCGGTCTAGCGGGTAAGAGTTAAATGAATTTTTAACGCGATCCAACGCGGTAATTAAATCGACATTTCCCACTGCAAAACCTACGCGCATACCGGCGAGAGAGCGAGATTTCGATAAAGTCTGCACGACCAATAAGTTTGGATATTTATCGACAAGACTGATTGCCGTTTCGCCACCAAAATCAATGTAGGCTTCATCCACCACCACCACCGATTCAGTATTCTTTTGTAGCAATGCTTCTATTTCTGCGAGCGGTTTTCCAATTGCGGTAGGTGCGTTGGGGTTCGGGAAAATAATTCCGCCGTTCTCGCTCGCATAATCATCAAAGTTGATAGTAAAGTCGTCGCGCAACGTAGGTGTTTTGTATTCAATACCAAACAATTTGCAATACACCGGATAAAAACTGTAACTGATATCCGGAAACAACAAAGGTTTGCTTTGTTGAAAAAATGCCATAAAAAGCAACGCCAAAACTTCATCGCTACCGTTGCCAACAAACACTTGCTCGGCGGTAACATCGTAATAATTCGCGATGGTATTTTTTAGCTTTTTGGAATTTGGATCAGGGTAAAGGCGCAAGCGGTCGATGGCGTCATGGGTCATCAGTTTGATTACTTCTGGCGAGGGCGGGTAAGGACTCTCGTTAGTATTCAATTTGATTAAACCATCAATTTGCGGTTGCTCACCGGGCACGTAAGGCTCCAGCTCGCGCACCACCTGACTCCAAAACTTCGACATGATTGCTCCTCAAAGCAGCTAAAAACCGAACAGCAAGAACGGGTGAAAAGGCCGAGCAGTATAACCGCAAGCGCCCGTTTTCTTACAGGCTTGGAGCAATTAATCTAACCAACGTTTAAGCAAAATACTCGCGTTTACGCCGCCGAAACCAAACCCGTTAGAGAGCGCATGTTCAATTTCTGCAGGTCGAGCCTTGTCAGCAACTATATCTATGCCGGTTGCAGCCTCGTCGGGATTTTCCAGGTTCAAGGTTGGTGGAACGATTTGGTCGCGCAATGCTAGCGCGGTAAAAATCGTTTCAATACCACCTGCCGCTCCTAATAAATGGCCGGTGGCCGATTTTGTAGAAGTAACAAGCAAACTGCTGTTCTCGCCAAAAATGCCTTTGATAGCGGCTAGCTCACCTTTGTCCCCAACGGGTGTGGAGGTCGCGTGGGCGTTGAGGTGTTGGATCTCTTCAGGTTTTAACCTGGCCTGGCGCAAGGCTGCACTCATGGCACGTTTGGCTCCATCGCCATCTTCTGCTCCGGATGTGAGGTGATAGGCGTCGGCACTGGTGCCGTAACCAATGATTTCGGCAATGGGTTTTGCTCCGCGAGCTTGTGCATGCTCCAAAGATTCCACGACCAGTAACCCGGCACCTTCTCCCATCACGAAACCATCCCGGTCGCGATCAAAGGGTCGCGATGCTCGCTCGGGCATATCATTAAAGTTTGTGGAGAGCGCTCGCGCAGCAGCAAAACCGCCAAGGCTTACGGTGTGAATGGTTGCCTCGGCTCCACCGCACAACGCAATCTCTGCTTCACCTGCACGAATCATACGGACAGTATCGCCAATAGCTTGTACGCCGGCCGCACACGCGGTAACGGGCGCACCAATCGGGCCTTTGAATCCGTATTTGATGGAGACATGCCCTGCGGCCAAATTCACTAAGAATGAGGGGATTGTGAAGGGTGACAGTTTGCGAGTACCGCGACTATCTGCGGTCCGCACTGCATCCGCAATTGCGGGGAAACCGCCAACACCCGAGGCGATGACTGTTGCCGTGCTTTCCTGTTCGATACCAGTGGTCGGACTCCAACCGGCTTGCGCTAAAGCTTCTTCAGCCGCCGCCAGTGAAAACAAAATAAATCGATCCATTTTGCGTTGGTCTTTGGGAGATGCGACTTTATCTGGATCAAGCCCAGCTTCGGCATCTTCAGCAATGTCGGGCACGAGTCCGGCGACTTTTGCTGGCAAATCCGCAGCTATATCCTCGGGTAAACGCCTGATACCAGAGTGACCGGATAGCAATCGCTGCCATACATTTTCTACCCCACAACCCAAAGGCGAGGCTATTCCCATACCGGTAATTACAATGCGGGTGGGGTGTTGATAAGTGCTCATAGCTTGGCCCTTTGCTAATTTAAATGATGATCGTCATTTATAAAATTATATGATGTTCATCATGTATACTGTCAATCAGTATTTGTATTGGGGTAGCTATTGATGAGAGTCAGCAGAGAGCAGGCGGCAGAGAACCGCGAAAAAATAATTACCATAGCCGCAAAATTGTTTCGCGAAAAAGGCTTTGATGGCATAGGTGTGGCTGATTTAATGAAAGCCGCTGGCTTAACCCATGGTGGCTTCTATGGCCATTTCAGTTCCAAAGAAGATTTAATGGCGCAAGCCTGTGAACGTGCAGTCGATGAATTATTGCAAGCCGGTGAAGCGCGCCGAAAAGAATCGAAAGACTCGCCATATCATGCGTTCCTAAAAAATTACCTGTCCGTTGAACACCGTGATAAACCAGGTGCAGGTTGCCTTATGGCAGCCTTAGGTGCCGAAGCAGCTCGCCAAAATTCAACGGTGCGCTCTGCGTTCACGCAATCAGCGAAACGTTTGGCATCCGCATTAATTGAAATTATCCCCGCAGCCAACAAGAAAAAAGCACGTGAAAATGCTTTGATAACCTTGTCCATGTTGGTTGGTGCACAAACTATCGCGCGGGCAATGGATGATGAAGAGGTTTCGCAGGAGGTGCTGACTTTGGTGCTAAAAAAAGCGAAGGAAATTTCTTGATAGTGATCAAATCCTAAAGCGTGGTTTGAACTTAAGCTGTGCCCATAAATGCTACGGGCACAGCTTTAACAGTGAATTTATTTAGCCATCGGATCCCAATGCTCTGCGATCTTTCCGTTCTCAATACGGAACATATCAAACCAGGTGGTTGTGTAAGTTTTGCTCGGGTCTTTAGGATCTTTTCGTTCGCTAACAAAAGCCAAGGTGACCAAATCACCTTCGGCGGTGATGGATACCAGAGGTGCGTTAACTTTATCTGCAATTGCTTGCGGCTTTTTAAATTGACCAAAAAAATCTACAAATGCCTTGCGCCCGGTTGCGACAGTAGGATTGTGTTGGATATAGGTTTCAGTCATGTATTTTGGCGCTAGTTCCAAATGGCCGGCTTCAAATACTTCACGCCAAAAGTCGTAAACCAATTTTTTGTTAGCGGCGAGTTTTGGATCTTTGCTAGCCAACATGGCGGTGTGGTCTGGATTGGCTGTTACGGGCAATTGAGCAAATCCAAGTGATGAAATGCATAAAGCGCAGGTGCCAATAAGGCCGAGGATTAACTTGTGCATAAAAATTCCTTTCAAATCGAGAGTAGATTACCGCGAGGGCGGTTGATACTAGTCCACTTTGATAAGCTTGTTAACAGTATTGTTTCAGATAATGACATTTGTGAGCCGGGTTGATTGTCGGCATAGCAATTGCAAATGCTAGTGTAAATTTTTGATTGGTAGTTTTTATGATAAGCAAATTACCTAAATGGGTTGAGGCGAGTGCGTTCGTGCTCGCGTTTATTGCTGGCAGTGTCAATGCTATAGCGCTTTTGGGTTTTAACCATCAAGGCGTTTCGCATCTTACGGGAAGCTCGTCACTGTTGGGTGTGGAGTTGGCGAAAGCAAATTACGCCGAAGTGATTCATTTGGGCTGGATTATTCTCAGCTTTGTTGTAGGTGCGGGGCTGAGTGGTTTTGCGATTGGCAATGAATCATTGCGTTATGGCCGTCGTTATGGGTTTGCATTGTTGTGCGTTGCTCTGTTGTTAGTCTTGTCGATGTATTTTTTAAATTTGAGTAGCAACCTTGGGCATTATTTGGCGTCGGCTGCTTGCGGTTTGCAAAATGCTATGACGAGCACTTTTAGTGGCGCACTCATGCGAACAACCCATGTGACGGGGTTGTTTACTGATCTGGGCATTATTATTGGGTTGTGGTTGCGTGGGCACAGCCCTGACAAACGTCGCGTAATACTTTATTTAATTCTCATAACGGGTTTTATTGTTGGCGGTTTGATTGGTGCAATCAGTTTTACTCATTTAACTTTTTATGCGATGTTAATTCCTGCCGCGCTAGCTGCGCTTTTGGCAGGTATTTATTTTGTGTGCCGACAAAAGCTAATACAAAGTTCTTCCAGCTAAAGTTCAGTTTATATCAACAAATCGTCTGCACTTTTAACAATTACTGAAAATGCATCGCGCAATTCAGCTAAGGCAACTTGTTTTACAACAGTGGCGGCTATCCTATTACCAAATCCATCATCAAGATCACGGCTAGTAGTTGCATCGGCCACAATGGTATTTTTATAACCTAAATCCAAAGCAGCACGCGCTGTGGCAGAAATACAAACGTGTGTGGTGCAGCCCGCAATAATTAATTGTTTGCGCCCGGTGTTTTCAATCAGCGCTTGCAAATTTGTGCCAGCAAAGGCATTGGGTAAATGCTTTACAACAATCTGGTCACCGGGTTTAGCTGCTATCTCCGGTAGTTCGGCGTAGTAGGGGCCTTGCTCATTAAATAATAAATTTCCGCTTGGACCTTTGTTAAGCACGTGAATCACAGGTGTGCCATGTTGGTGAGCGCGCGCAATTAATTCTGCTGCACCTTTTACGGCGGCGTGTAAATCGGGTACGGGCACGGATCCATCGAGATACTCGCGTTGCATATCGATAATAATGACCACAGCTTCGCTTAAGCGAGCAGCCGGATGATCGAAGCCAAACATTTCTACAAAAGTTTTGTTGTTCATTTTTAGTTTCCTAAGAAAACTTATAACAATTTAGATAAAAATTCATTTGGGAATCGTCATCTTCTGCGAGGATGACGATTCGCTTGCTAAATATTAATAACCCACCGTAAAACGTTGCTGCTGGTGCGATGGATTTTCTAATTCGTCGATCACGGCAACCGCGAAATCTTGATTCGAAATTCTGCTTTCACCTTTTTCGTTTACTAAAAGTTGCTCGCTGCCTAAACGAAATTTTCCGGTGCGCTCACCAGGTTCGATAAATGCGGATGGTGATGCATAAACCCAGTTCAATTCTTTTTCGCCGCGCAGTATGTTTAACAAATCGCGTGCTGCTCCGGCGGTTGCTTTCCACATGTCGGGAAACTCTGGCGTATCAAACAATTGCACGCCGGGTGCGACTTCGAGGCTTGCTGCGCCGCCGACAAAGAGCACGTACTTAATCCCGGAAGCTTTTACCGCGTTGATGATTTTGTGCAGGTCTTGCTCTTCCCAGTGCACGCTCAATACCGCAGCGTCGTGGCCGGCGAGTGCTGCGCTCAAAGCTGCGTAATCTTGCAGGCTTAGCTGCTGCGCTTTTACTTTTGCTGATGCCGCCACTTTGGTTGGGTTGCGTACCAGTGCGGTTAGGTCGTGTTGACGTGATACGGCCTCGTTAAAAATATGTTGGCCGATAAAACCGGTAGCACCGACGATTGCAATTTTCATGATCTATTCCTCGTTGAGATTGATGTTTACTTCAGCGAGGTCAGTATCGGCCCGATTTATTGTTCTGATAAGATGGCTAAATATTAATTCTTTGTTCTTTTAAAGTGGACAATGGCGCAATGAGCAAATTATTCGATATCAACTTAAACCGTTTGGTGGTGTTTACTGCTGTGGTGGAGACCGGTTCTATTACGGCAGCGGCCAAACGTTTGGGCTTGGCAAAAACCATGGTGAGTGCCCATATGCAAAAGCTGGAGGCGGAAATCGGCAGCCATTTACTGGTGCGAACGACGCGGCGCTTGCATCTCACTGAGGCAGGAACCTTGTTTTACGAGGCTTGCCAGAAAATCCTGTTAGATACCGAGAACGCGATTACCCAAGCGAGCAGCAATACCCAGCAATTGCGCGGCAAACTGCGTATATCCACGTCCATTGATTTTGGCGCTAGCGTTATCGCCCCTTTGACTGCTGAACTTGCCAGGCAACATCCAGAGTTACGCATTGAAATTTTGTCCAGTGATGAGCGCGTGGATATGGTGAGTGCCGGAATTGATGTGGCAATTCGTATCGGTCGCTTGGCAGATTCCAGCCATCGCGCTGCCTTGATTGCTTACTTTGAGGATTGGCTGGTTGCTCATCCTTCAGTGTTGCAAGGAGAAATGCCGCGCTCGCCACAGGATGTTGCGGAGCTGCCATTTGTGGGGCTTTCTGTGTTGCCTAACCCAACCTATTGGACTTTTACGCAGGCCGGTTCGTCATCCCAAAGCCTGCGTTTTAACGCAAGTGTAATGGCGAATACCGCGTCTGCGGTTAAGGCTGCGGTCTTGGCTGGAGCGGGCATGATGGTACATCCCGATATTTTCGTAAGAGAAGAGGTTGCAGCAGGTCGGCTGGTACGATTGCTACCCGAGTGGTCCCTACCCGGCGGCGGAATCTATGCGGTCTATCCGCAATCTGTCCAACGCTCGCAAAAAGTCAGCGTTTTAATTGAAGCATTAAAAGCTCGCTATGCCTGACGCCTTTTTTTGAATTGGGGCGCATGTTCATTGAATTGCACGTGGCTCGCATCATGCAATGAAATTGTGAAGCCGGATTTTTATCTTGCGAGTTGAAATGGAGCTATAGTTTCAAGGTATTGAGTCAGAGATGTTGGGTTAATCTAAGGAGATACCTATGGCCAATCAGCACAAACTAATTCTTCTCGATCTCGACGGTACTTTGTTTGTGGGCAATCAGGAAATACCCGGTGCCGTTAAAAGCATCGCCCACCTGCGCGAACAAGGATTCATACTGCGTTTTCTCACCAATACCACCACCAAATCCCATGCAGAACTTTTCGGGCAAATGATTTCACTAGGTTTTCGTTTGGCCCCAGAAGAACTTATCAGTGCGCCCATAGGTGCAAAGCTGGAGTTACAAGCAATCCAACAAAAGCGTAATCGCCCCTTGCGTATTTGGCCGGTGGTAGCAGACGCCATAAAGCCGGATTTTGCCGAATTTGAATACGATGATGTGAATCCAGATTTTGTTGTCTTGGGTGACATAGGCGAGCGATGGGATTTAGCCTTGATTAACAAACTTTTTAATCTCATTCACGGCGGGGCAGAACTCATTGCTTTGCATAAAAATCGCTTTTGGCAAACAGAAGACGGATTAAAAGCAGATATAGGTTTTTTTGTCGCCGGCCTCGAATATGTATGTAGTAAAAATGCGCTCATTATGGGTAAGCCCAACGCAGATTTTTTTAAACGCGTGTTGGATTCAGTGGGGGTTAGCCCCGCGCAAACCATCATGGTCGGCGATGACATAGACAGCGATGTTGGTGGTGCGCAGCTATTAGGGATGAAAGGTTGTTTGGTTAAAACCGGAAAATTCCGACAAGCCTATTTCGATGCATCTTCCGTAAAGCCCGATTGGGTACTGGCAAGTATTGCCGATTTGCCAGAAGTGCTGGCTGCTTCTTGATTTAACGCCTTTTGCAAAACTGTCACAATTGCTTCTTATACTGGGAAGCATTTGGGTAAGGTGGCAACAAAGGCGGCTTGAATGATTTACAGCAATAACAAAAAACTGATTATTCTGGATGCCGATGGCACCACCATTGATGCTTACAATGCCATTGAAAAAGCCTTTGTTCACCATGGAATGGATTTGGGTGATGAAGAAAGTTTTCAAAAACGTCATAACATCTTTAAATATTTGGGTGGCCTAAAACAATTCCCCTCCAATCTTCGTAAAAATATTACCAAAAGTAATCGCAAGCAAATTGTAGATACGCTTACAGATGTATATCGCAATGAAGCTGCACTCTATGCTGGCATTCCTGAATTTATTCGCACATTGATCGCTTCACCGGACGTTATAGTGGGCATGATCACTCGCAATATTACTAACGAGCCCTTGGAAACCTTGCGCCAATTGTTTGCGCGGCATGATATTAATATCGCTGAGTTTGATTTTCTTATTCATGTACCACTGGAAGAAAAAAAGACACCACATTTTCGCGCGGTGCGCGAGCAATTTGGCGTAAACCCGGCGCGCGCAGGTGTGTGTGGGGATGAGAATAAAGATTATGTGGCGGCGATTAATACGGGGATGCATCCGTTTATGGTGTCTTACGGGTTTGAGAATTTTTTAAGATTGACGAAGAAGTTTGAGATTCCGCAGGAGATTATTTCGAAGACGCCGGGGGAATTGAGGGAACGGGTGTTTCATTCGTTGGAGATTCCGAATGTTTAGCTTCCAATTGTTGTTTCGTATTTGAGAGTCGTCATCCTCGGCGGAACCGGGGATCCAGCTTTTGATTTTTATTGAAGATTTGTCTCGCCTCCTGGCGAGTCACTTTTCGTTGCTTGCCCAACGAAAAGTAACCAAAAGAAAGGGCACCCAGTTCGCGCCTAATCCTGCGTTTCTCAGAAAATCGCTGTCGTTCCGACGAGCCATCCATGGCTCGACGTAACTCAAGCGCACGTCCTGTGCGCTTGCCACCGATTTTCCTGCGATACTCGGGGCGCTCGCATGGGATAATTGAAAGCAAAAGCAAAAGCAAAAGCAAAAGCAAAAGCAAAAGCAAAAGCTTTATTGTGGCAGTTAAAAATAGGTTTATTTTTCGTATCAGGAAGTGGCACTACTATCCCATGTGAGCACCCGAGCACTGGAAGAAATTTGGTGTAAAACAAACAGGAAGTTTGTTTTAGTGACGTCGAGCCATGGATGGCTCGTCGGAACGACAGAAAATTTCTGAAGCGAGCAAGGAAACAGTGCTCGCTGGGTCGCTTTTCTTTGGGTTACTTTTCTTTGGCGAAACACAAAATTACAGGAAAGTAATTTTGCACAGCGAAGCTGCCCGAAGGGTGGAAGCCATGGATGGCTTTCATGAACAAAAGTGACTCGCCAGCAGGCGAAATAGAGTCGATAAAAATGGTATGAAGCGGGTGCGACTTAAGATACTAATAAAATTTTACCGCACAAACTCTGTAGGCTTCTCAATTTCATAAAGCGCATCATTAATATCTGCAACTTTAGCTTCAATCACCGCCTGCGCATCCCTCACGCCACGGTTATAAAAATAAGCGCCAACTTCTTCCGCAAAAAAATCCAGCAAAAATTCTGCATCGAATTGCCCAAGTTCCTGATCCAGCTCTTCCCTAAAATACATTTGTACTTTGCGGGTGATCAATTCTTTTTCGGGTTTTGAAAATTCTATTTTAGCCATAATCGTTTAATATCTTGATTTTTAAAACGCGAGCCGGAGACTCACCCGGCTCGCACACATTTCTATTTATTTTCACTGCCAATAAATTTATAAATTACCGCGCCGAGCACAGCCCCAACAATCGGCGCCACCCAGAATAACCATAATTGCGCTACCGCCCAATCGCCTACAAAAACGGCAACACCCGTACTGCGTGCAGGGTTAACTGATGTGTTGGTAACGGGAATACTGATAAGGTGAATCAAGGTGAGACACAATCCAATGGCGATAGGTGCCAAGCCTTGTGGTGCGCGTTTATCGGTTGCGCCCATAATGACGATTAAAAACATCATGGTCATTACCACTTCGGTAATTAACGCGGCGTGCATGGAGTAACCGCCGGGTGAGTGCGTATCAAAACCGTTAGAGGCAAAGCCTGCTGATACATCAAAGCCTGCTTTACCGCTGGCAATTGCAAATAAAACCGCACCAGCGATTACACCACCAACAACTTGAGCAATGATGTAAGGTAATAATTCTTTAGCTGGAAAACGCCCGCCTGCCCAAAGGCCGATGGAAACTGCCGGGTTTAAATGGCAGCCTGAAATATGGCCAATCGCAAAAGCCATGGTTAAAACGGTTAAGCCAAAAGCGAGTGAAACGCCAAGCAAACCTATACCGACTTGCGGAAATGCTGCCGCTAAAACTGCGCTGCCACACCCACCTAACACTAACCAAAAAGTTCCGAATAATTCTGCAACATACTTCTTCATAAAAGCTCCTTTGCATTCGTAGATGCACCGACATTATTAATCTATCGTTTGGCAATCTTTAACTGTTTCCATTTCTGCGTGAAGCAGATAAAAACGGTTTGACTATAGGCGGATTTTGACGCCTTGCCTAGTAGGTTGTAGGAGAAGAAGTTATCAGTTTGAATCAGTGCTTTTAGGGTTTAAAAATTCTTTGTAGCCAGACGATAAGAGACGAACGGAACTCAGAAAAAGGCCGCTGAAAAAGCGGCCCTGATCAATCGACATTAAGCAGCATGCATGGGAAGGTTAATACGAAAAACAACATGCGGTTCCTGGTATTCATAAACCAGCTCACCGCCGTGACCTTTGATAATTTCATGCGAAATATACAGGCCCAACCCTAATCCTGTACGACCGCGAGTTGATGAAGATTTTTTAAAAGGCGAGAACAATCGTTCTACCACTTCTGGATCAATTTCAGGAGCTTCGTTGCGCACTTCAATAATTAAATTGTCATTATGATGTTTGGTGTTCAGATGAATCCCGGTGTTTGCGATGCAATGATGACGTGCGTTACTTAGCAAATTGCCAACAGCTTGTGCGAGCCGATCAGGGTCAAGGTGCCACATAAGTGAATCTGGCATGGTGATTTGGTAGTCAGACCCGGGGTAACCCAAACGTGTTTCGCTGATTAGATCCCTGATCATGGATGCAACATCTATATCTTTGCGTTTAATGGACAAACCAATTCCTGTTCCTATGCGGCTCATGTCGAGCACTTGTTCAATCAAGCGCTGCATGCGGCTGCTGGAGTTGCGAATAATTGTGCCCATTTTATTTTCACCGCTGGCTTGTTCAAGCAAGTGCGCCGCGATGTTGATGTTGTTTAAGGGGTCGCGCAAGTCGTGACCTAAAATAGCCATTAACTGCGTGCGAGCGCGATCAATTTCGGCGTGGCGGCGATTGCTGGAGCGCAAAAGTGCGTTCAATAATTCACGCGCAGAATCCAGTTGTATTGAATCCCAGGGAATAGATGTGTCGCGCACAACCTGTTTCCATTCTTCAAATGATCCATTAGGTGTTAAGCGTGCGCCGAGCGGGCCGGGCTTCATATCTTTTTCCGGATCGCCACCCCAATTAATTGTTTCAATTTGCTCTACGCGAAGTGCAATTAACCACCCGTTACTTGAGGGGTCAAATCGTAAGGCTAATAAGCCCACCCATTTTTTAATAGGCTCTTGCAAATTTTCTGGCCACTGGTTACGCGCTTGCCACAATACCAAGTCTTCATTATCAGTAGGTAAATTTTCGAGTATATTTTCAGCGAGCGATTGAGGGATATCGCCAAACACTTCCATTTTTTTGTTCTGGGCAACGATAAGAGCATCCGCACCTAAAACATTTTTTAATCCTTGTGCATGCAAACCTATTGCATGAGTAATGTCGTCTTCGTCTATGAGTGTTTCCATTAAAGCAGTGCGAACGCTAGTGGCGAAACGTGTAGCTTCGGTTCGCTCGTGCTCCTGAATATTCGAAACAGTTGCGGCAATAATTTGCGCAAGTACATCGCATGCCATGCGAATAGAGTAGGGAATTTGTCGCGGCGACATGTGATGGCAGGCAAGCATTCCCCACAGGCGCCCATTGATAATGATGGACACACTCATGGACGCGCCTATGCCCATATTGCGAAGATATTCAATATGAATAGGCGATACACTGCGCAACACACAATAGCTCATGTCTAGCGGTGCTTCGTCGGTTTTTCCAACCAGTGACACAGGTGTGTAGCCAATATCGGCAATGAGGCGCAGCGTGTTGAGCGTGTAAAGGCGACGCGCTTGTGCGGGAATATCACTCGCGGGATAACGTCGGCCAAGATACGAATGAAGACCGGGAGAGTGTTTTTCTGCGACTACATCACCGCTGTCATCGTGACGAAAAATGTAAGCCATAACACGATCAAAGCCGGTAAGTTTTTGCACTTCCTCAACGGCCATTTGCAACAAAGTATTAATCGATTTTTGACGTTTAAGGCGATCAATTCCGCGATGCGCTTTAAGTGCAAAGCTGGCAACTTCATCGGAAGTTTGTTCGCGTGTTTCAAATTCAATAATTACGCGATCCAAATAAGTGTGTATAACAACATCAAAAATTTTCTGATTAATTGCTGTTTCCACTGCCACGGGCGCGCTACCGGCTTCTTCCAGGTCACCCAAAAAATCTTGTAGACTTAAATAAATTTCTTCATCTAGTTTCAACGTATTTATATGTGCGCCTAAACACAACTGCAGGTTTAGCATTTCCTCGCTATTTGCACTCCAGCCTATAAGCTCTTGCGCGAGATTGAGAACGAGCATGGCTCCGTGCGGTTGAATTGAACCGGGGATGTGTATGGGTTCGCTTGCGCAATTCGCCAGTGTGGGTAACTCTTGGACGCCGTTCATAAAAATTATTCTCGATGCGGGAGTAGCATTAATAAAGCGTCAAATGCATCCCTGGCACCTGCACAAGCTAAATCGATGTGTTCATGTGTTGTAAGTTCGGTAGCCAAACAATTTAAAAATGCTGGCCAGCGCCCTGGTTGTTTTGCTTGCAAATAAAAAAGTTCGTGTGGCTTTAACCTGTCTGCAAGACGCTTGTAGAGAAACTCGCCTCCGAGTTGGGAGCCTTCAATCACGTAGCTAACGCCCCAGCGATAAGCTGCGCAATTGTCTTGCATCCAGGTGATAGGTTGCAATTTCGGAGCCATGTAGTTAGCTAAATCTTTACGAATAATATCGGTGTAACAAATAAAATCTGGTGCGCGTGGGCCTTGTGGACCATCTGAAAAATGAATTAACCAATTCTCAATGGGCTGTAGCCAAGCGGAAAGCAATTGCAAGTGTTCGAGGTAGTCCTGCCAGTCTGCATTTGGGTTCGCCAAAGGCATGGAGCTGTCCAAAATCTGGTGACGACTTTTGGTCTCTGCACGCAAACGGGTGAGCGCTAATTTAGGTGTGAGAGCTTGGCTCTGCACCTCTTGAGCATGGTCTAAATTAATAAGCCTGCTCCTGGCGCTAAAAGCTATTAAATTTATTTTAGTGAGCGTTCATAAGAACATTTTGCATAGGTAAATGCAATCAAATAGTGGGATATTAGATGCCAGCCATTAATCATTGGCTTGAGCGGGTTTATATCGTAAGACTCTTGTCGTCAAAAGTGCTGCTGCGCAAGCTAATCCCACGATAAGTGCTGTCCAAAAACCAGCAGCACCCATAGGTTCATGTAACCAGTCAGTGAAGGTAAGTACATAACCCAGCGGCAAACACACACACCAAAATGAAAATAACATAATGAACATAGGAATTTTGGTGTCTTTGTAGCCGCGCAATACGTTAATCATGGTGACCTGGGTTACATCGGCAATTTGAAAAATTGCGCCCAGTGCGAATAGTTGCGCAGCTATAACTTGTACTTCTACTTCATTGGTATACAGCGATGAAATCAGATCGCGGCCAAAAAATAAAATCGGTGCATTAATGCACGAGATCCCCAACGCAAGAAAAATTGCGCTGCGCGCTAACAAACGCGCTTTAAAATGTTCTTCTGCTCCGATTAAAAAACTCACACGAAGAGTTAATGCCATGCCCAAACTTAAGGGCACCATAAAAAATAGCGAAATAGCATTAAGTACAACCTGGTGACCAGCGATCACGTTGGGCCCTAGTGGCGATAAAAATAAAGCGATCATGCAAAACATGCTCACTTCAACAAACATGGCGAAGCCGATAGGTAATCCCAGTGTGAGTATATGTTTTATTTCCAGCCAATCAGGTTTTGCCCAATCGCCAATTAAATGGAAATTTTTATAATCTTTGTTGAGGTTTAAATAAAATAACAATGCGATGGCTGCAATCCAGTTGGAAGCTGTTGTCGCCCAGCCGCAACCAACGCCGCCCAACGCCGGAAATTGCCAATCGCCAATAGAAAAACCAAAAATAAATAAATAATTAAATGGCACATTTAAAATAGTGCTGATTAAGAAAAACACCATAATAATTTGCGTATGCCCCATACCGTCGGTAAGGCCGCGCAGGGCGTTGAGCAATAATACGGCGGGAATTCCCCAGGCGAGCGCATCTAAATATCCCTGCGCAATATCCGTTGTCTGCGCATCCAATCCCAGCAAAACAAAAATCGGGCGCACGTGGGTGAGAATAATTGCCATACAAATTGCACCCACGCAGGCAATGTACAAACCCTGCCAGGTAATAGGCATTATGCGTGAATGATTTTCTGCACCGCGATGACCAGATACCAGCGGTTGTAGCGCACTGAGTACGCCAATAAAAAACAAGAGCACAGGCCCCCAAATGCCCGTGCCAATTCCCACGGCTGCAAGATCACGTGCGCTCGCATGGCCTGCCATCATGGTGTCCACCACACCGTTGGCCATTTGTGCGAGTTGCGCAACCATAATGGGGCCACCGAGTAGCGCCAATGCTTTCCACTCTTGCAGTGTTTGCGTAATGAGATTGGGAGATGATGTTGAAGGAGATGAAATCACAAAAATTACCAAAGCGTACAACTGAAGGTGCCTGGCAATATATAGGATTAACGTAAAAAAGAAAGGCTCGCGACATGTTGTATCGGGAGCCTATGACGTGAAATTAATGGTGGACGTGATCTTTTTCGGCGCCATCTTTGGGTTTCCAATCTTTACGATCCGGGCGGCATGCAAGGGGTGATTTGTTTTCACTGTGCCGTGGTGCTTTGCAGGTGCCAGACACAATTTCGTTATCGCGGCCGGTGAACTGACATGTAGCACTTTCGACGGAATTTTTACAGGCGTCCAGTGCAGCTTGTGGCGGCTGGCGCGGGCGGTCATTTCCGCCCGGTTGGTTTGGTTCTTCGGCTGCATAAACGCTTAGGGAAGCAGCACAGGTCATGGCGGCTAGCAGGCGGGACATACGGTTGCTCATAAAAATTCCTCGTTAATTTATTGACGTTTGCAGATCCGTTGTTAATTCACGTTGCAACAACAGCGCTTCTTGATTGACATACTAAACTTCACTCCGTTCGCGTTCTCGCGTAGCATCCACATTCTTTGTGCAATTACATCGAAAACGCACAACAATTACGCAAGAGTGGGTTATGGCTGAGTTACAAAATTATCAATATGTGTTGATAGCACTGGTATTTGTGTGGAGTGGATTTGTTCGCTCGGGCTTGGGCTTTGGTGGTGCGGTTATGTCACTGCCTTTTTTGTTATTGATTGATAATCGTCCTTTGGTGTATCTGCCGATCATTGCGGTGCATCTATTATTTTTCTCGTCAATTACCGTTTGGCAAAATTACCAGAAACATCGCAAACAAAGTTTGACTGGAGCCAACGAGAGAGTAGAGAGCGGCACTATTGATTGGGCTTATTTAAAAAAGTCCATGAAAATTATGATTGTGCCTAAATTAATTGGCGTGGCGGGTTTGCTCACAATTCCCGCAAGCGTAATGACAGGTATTATCTTTTCTATTGTTTCTGTTTATGCCGTCACCTACATTTTAAATAAGCCGTTTAAAAGCACTAACCCGCTGCTGGATAAATTATTTTTAATGCTGGGTGCCTATATCAGCGGCACATCCCTTATAGGTGCGCCCCTAATTATTTCTGTGTACAGCACCCATGTTTCCAAATACCAACTGCGCGATACACTTTTTGTGCTTTGGTTTATTTTAGTTGTTATCAAAATGATTGCCTTCTTAATTGCAGGTGTTGATTTGCAATTGATTCATCACTTGTGGTTGCTGCCCTGTGCCACCGTTGGCCATTTAATAGGATTGCGCTTCCACCAAAAAATTGTGGATGGTGACCCGAAAATTTTCTATCGAGTACTTGGTGTTAGCTTGCTAAGCGTAAGTTTGATGGGCGTGGTGTCGCTATTCATAAAATAGCTTTTACATGATTTAGATAACAACGCCACAGATATGTTATAAATTCTATTTGTTCTGGCTTTGAAGAAGCCTTTATTTACTCAAAGGATGATTGATGAATAACGAACTTCACCCCACGGTAAAAATTGAAAACCTCTGTGTGCGAAAGGCGCAGCAAACTGTTTTGAATAATGTGAATTTGACCGTTCACCCTGGGCAAGTTATTGGCATTTTGGGGCATAACGGTTCTGGCAAAACGACCTTAATGGAAACTATGCTCGGCTTCTGCGAATTTACATCGGGTAAAGTTAATTTATGGGGTGTTGATGTTGATCAGTTATCCGCAACAGAAAAGCAAAAAATAGCTTATGTACCTCAGCAAGACGAATTTCCAGAAAACATGTCGGTTAAGGACTCGTTAAGTTTATACAGTTCCTTTTACACGCAATGGAATCATGATTTAGTAGAAGAACTGCTGGCTGGTTGGGACATTGATAAGAATAAAAAAATCAATCAATTGTCTGGCGGCCAAAAACAAAAGTTGTCCATTGTTCATGCATTAGCTATATCACCGGAGTTAATTGTTTTAGATGAACCTGTTGCCAGCCTGGACCCCATTGCGCGCTCGTTGTTTTTACAACAACTCACCAAACATGTGTCTGTGCAGCAACGCGCGCTGATTATTTCATCACATATAGTTGCAGACCTGGAAGGATTCATTAACACGCTGTGGTTATTAAAAGATGGGAAAGTGCAATGGGAAGGTCCTGTTGAACAAGTTGGTCAGGCTTTCGGTTTATCAGATACCGCAAGTTTAGAGCAGGTGTATCGCAAGGCGATGCATGTATGAAAATAACTACGACTTCCACATGGGTTTTATATAAAAGTTTTTTTGATGCGGTTCCAGGGCAAAAAGGTTTGATCACCATTGGTTTTTTGCTTATGGTGTTGGGATTCTTTCAGCAAGGCACAAACCATGCGGAATTGTTTACTACATCAGGTACCGCATTTTTGGTTGGATTTACTCTCATGTTTGCCGGTCCTCATTTTCGTCAGCTTGCCAGCCTTAGGCGACATAGATTATTACCTAACTTTAGAAAATATCTCATCGTTAGTTATCTGATGGCGCTAGCGTCCTTATCCATATTTTTACTTCTTGGCGTAATACTTTTAGAAAAACAAAATCTGGTCCAGCTCATTCAGCTGGAAAAAATATCGATAGGAGTAAAATGGCTATCGTTATCTAGTCTAATTCTGATTGCAAGCCTCTTTGGTTTCTTGCCGGGATACTTACGCTATCCGTTATGGTTACTGTTAATTATTTGTGTAGCTAATAGTCAGAAATTCAGTGCGATACCAATTGGGCTTTTGTTATCAGTAATTATTGCGATAGCAATAGTGGGCCTTTGTTGTTTCATTTATTTTTTTGGAATGATTAAGAAGCCGATCTTTTACACCAAAAAAACGGTCTCTTTAACAAAATATCTACCGGGGATGCATGGTAGTTTTCAAGAATCGGGTGTGACAGCAGTCGGCAGCATTTTGCTTGGAATGTCAGATGGTAATGCCTCGCGCTTTTTTCGCGCGTTCTTCACAGCATTCTTGCTCCCAATCGCATTGATTTGCTCAGTTGTGCTGACAGGTAAGTATTCAGTAGCGCAATTCTTTCAATATCCACAGTTCATATTGATAGGTTTGATGACAGGTGTAATGGTTCAGATTCATTTTGCCTTTAGCGTTCGTGCAAAAAAACGTTTTATTTGGTTGCGTGTTGGGGGAAGCCGAGCGCAAATAAATCAAATAGCACAAAAAGTATTGGCAAGAGAACGATGGGCCATGGCTTTTTGTTTTGCATTATGGTGCGTGCCTGTTGTGAGCCTTTATCCAATAACGGCGCTTTGGCTTTTAGGCGTTAGTACTCTCTTATGGTTTATGATGCTTTTTCTTGAGCAAATAATATTAACCTTAAAAGGCCAACTGACACAGCGAGCTGCATTTTATGTGTTGCTTATATTTATGGGTATTGTTGTTAGTGTTATCGCATTGGCAAACGTTCACCGCCAACCATTGATACTTTGGTTTGGTGTTGCAGCTATTTTTTCTTTGTATTCAGCACGAAAACTATTTTTAAAGCTAGATATAATTAAAAAACTCATATAATTGTTGAGGCTGCGGCCGCTTGTTAGTTTTTTGGAGTTAATTTTGGTGTCGATTCCATTCGTAATATTTCAGTTTTTACTTCACCTCTTAATCCTTTTAATTCAGCTGAAACATGATCAACATTCTCATTGGTGATTTTTAAAGTAGAACCAATATTTTTCAAATCTGATGATAGAAGATCAAATTGATTTCTGTTGATTGTTACATCTGAATTAATTTGAATATGAGACATATACATTGCCCCCACAGAACCTAGTATTGTGATAATTAAGCTTGCCATTGCGAAATTAAGAGCAGACCTTGAGGAATTTCTTGCTTCTTCAAGCTCGTCATAATCAATCAGATACTCGAGGGCTGTGAGCCTAATCTTATAAAGGTTGGGTGGCGATGTATCTAAGACAAATGCGTTATCTAAAAAATACTGAATATTAACTAGATCGTTATCTCCATACCCAAGTACTTTAAGGTGATTAGTAAGTTCCTCTTTTTTAAAACCGGATTCTTTTGTGCTTATTTGGTTTTTACCAAACTTAAGTATTTCTATGTATATACTTGCCATACTTATTTACCAATTAATTTGTAGCTGTGCTGGATAAATTTTGACTTGGATAAGCCTATTCCTCTGTATCTATAACCTCAATCGCCGTCTTAAACGCTTTCTTTCCGCGCTTGTAGCGTTTTTCAATGCTGTCATCCGCAAAAACTTCCAGCAGGGCTGTATTTAAATCGTAGGTACGGTGATCTAAACCGGAATCCATAATGGCTGCTTCAAAACCTTGTGAGAGTGCATCGCTGTAATGCGATACGTCTTCAATTAATTCTGTTGCGATACTAAAGTCGCTCGGGTTTGCATGAGAGGCTTCGCAGGCATCCACTTGTACCGCGTGAAAACTTCTGCACCGGAAAGGGCGTGCTTCATAAATACTGCATTGGTTGGCAATTAAAAAAGGGCACTTAATATTGGTGGATAAATGCTCTGTGGGCGTTAGCGTGCTAATAAGAGCAGCGTTAGCTTTTGCACTGGTTAAAATCTCGTTGCGTAATTCCAGCGCAAGATTTTTTTGCATGTGTTCACGAATGAGTAACACTTCATGTGCTTTCACTTCAACTTTGTAATAGCAGCAATAAAAGCATCCCGCTTTGCAGGCCGGTTTGGTGGGGGATTCTTCAATAGATTTAGCGATAATCTTATCGAAGCGTTGATAGGATTTTTGCAGGGGCACGATGGGCGTTTTTAATTTTTTGATGTCTACTACGGCGCGCTCGTATTCACCTACGGCGGCCTGTTCATATACGTCAGTCATGTCTTCTACCCAATGCGTAAATGTTGCTGATCAAAAATAGCACAGCCTATGGAGAGTATTTTTACCTAGGCGTCCGGTAAATTGTACATGTTTTAATTTCTGTGGTTTTGGCTCAATGTTCTACACTCTAGGCAAGCTAGTTAATGAGGTGTAGCTATGAGTCAGTCGCAAAACAATGCACAGCCGCTGTTTGGTGGGGTAGAGGCGGGTGGAACCAGGTTTATTTGTGTGCTGGCAGATTCACGTGGGTTTATTAAAGCGCGCACAGAGATTCCGACATCCTCCCCAGACACTACTTTGGCTGCTGTCCGTGATTTTTTCTTACAAAGTGCTCCCGCATTTGGCCAGCTTGCTGCATTAGGGGTAGTGAGTTTTGGTCCGTTGGATTTGGATCGTCGTTCTCCCACCTACGGGTATATCACCAAAACATCCAGGCCGGCCTGGTCGCAAATTGATCTTATCGGCTATTTCAAGCGATCACTCAATATCTTGGTTGAACTTGAAACTGAGGTGAATGGCTCGGCGGTGGGCGAGTTTACTGAAGGTGCGGGGTTGGATTGCGAAAACTTTGTTTATGTGACGGTTGGAACCGGCATAGGCGCGGGTATTTTTGCGGGCGGAAAGTTGATGCAGGGCATTAGTCATCCTGAGGTGGGGCACATGATGGTTCCGCAAGCTATGGATGATCACTTCGATAGTTGTTGTCCGTTCCATACCCACTGTTTGGAAGGGCTGGCATCGGGAACCGCTATTCACAAACGTTGGCAAACGCATCCCAAACACCTGCCGCCGGATCATCTGGCGTGGGATATAGAGGCCTATTATTTGGCGGTGATGTGCGTAAACCTGACGTGGATGTATGCGCCGGAAAAAATCATTTTTGGTGGAGGCGTGATGTCGCGCGATTTCCTATACCCGAAAATCCGCGCCAACCTTAAGCACATGCTTAATGGTTACGCCCACGATGTGGTGTTAAAAGATATGAATAGCTACATTATTCCTACAGTATTAGGGGGAAACGCAGGTATAACCGGAGCGCTGTCCTTGGCACGAAGAGCTTATTTGGAAGCGCGTAATTCCTAGCCATTTAGAGGCGTATGTCTAGGGTCGAGTTGCTTTGTCTGTGTATAATCGCGCACTTTCAAAGCCACTCATATCTGGATTCCGCCATGTTTGAAACTCTGCCTTTATTGCCTAATGACCCAATCCTCGGTTTAAGTATTGCTTACGCTAAAGACACCAATCCATCCAAGGTGGATTTGGGCGTGGGCGTTTATAAAAACGATGCGGGTGTAACGCCGATTATGGCGGCGGTTGCAGAAGCAGAAAAAATTCGTTTCAAGCAAGAAACGAGTAAGGCATACACACCGCCGGCGGGTTACCCCGGTGCTAACGAAGCTTCTACCAAGCTTGTGTTTGGTGAAGGCCATCCTGCTGTTGAGGCTAACCGCGTCCGTACCGTACAAACGCCGGGCGGTTGCGGTGCGCTACGTGTTGCAGCGGAATTAATTCAACGCGCCAAACCCGGCTCAAATTTGTGGGTGAGTATTCCAACCTGGGCGAACCATATTCCATTGCTCGGCAGCGCTGGTTTAAAACTGCGTGAATATCCTTACTACGATTACGCGTCGCACAGCATTAATTTCACCGCAATGATGGATACATTAAAACAAGTGCCGCGCGGCGACTTGGTTTTATTGCACGCTTGCTGCCACAACCCCAGCGGCGCAGATTTAACGCGTGCCCAATGGGATCAAGTTGCAGATTTGTGTGAAGCCAATGGCTTAATTCCATTTGTAGATATGGCTTACCAAGGCTTTGGCGAAGGGTTGGAAGAAGATACCTACGGTTTGCGCATGTTATCTGCGCGTTTGCCAGAAGTGATCGTTGCAACTTCCTTTTCCAAAAATTTTGGTTTGTATCGCGAGCGTACTGCTGCCTTGAGTTTTGTCTTTGCTGATGAATCACAAGCTAACGCAGGTTTGAGTAATTTATTAAGTGTTGCTCGCTCAATCTATTCCATGCCACCTGCCCACGGTGCTGCATTGGTTGATATTATTTTGCACAGCAACGAATTAACTAAAGTATGGAGCGATGAGTTAACGACTATGCGTGAACGTATCGCCGGTTTGCGGGTGGACCTGGTGCAATCGTTAAATCAATTGCAATCGCAACGCGATTTTAGTTTTATCGCCAATGAGCGCGGCATGTTTTCGTTTTTGGGGTTGAGTGTTGAGCAAGTGCACAAACTAAAAAATGATTTTAGTATTTATATGACCGACACAAGCCGCATCAGTGTGGCGGGTTTGACTAAAGAAAAAATGGACTATGTAAGCAAGGCGATTGTGTCTGTGCTTTAATCGTTTAAATAAAAAAGCCCACATCATTTTCTGGTGTGGGCTTTTTTATTGTGTTTTTATTGCTTTTTTTATTTCAATACAAATTCGATTTTTTTGACGTTAACATCCATTTCTTTAAATGTCTCAGGTACGCTGGCGCTCCAGTTGGATATATTGCCGCGCAGAACATTTCCTGTTTTTGTTTCGCCCACTACCAATAGGCCCTTAATCACGGCATTTGCTAAATCTTCCGCCTTTTTGGGTGTTCGAACGTAGTTGGTTTCGGAATAGTAATTAATGCTATCCATTTTTATTACCACCCTAATCCATTTATCGCCATAAAGCGCTTGGTCGATTTCAATAATATCGGCAGCATTTAGTGATGCGCCATCATAAAGCGTAAAACCTATATTCACTTTACTGGCATCCACATTTTTAATATTACTTTCTGCCGTGTAAGTGCTATAGGTGTCAAGCAATGTTTTCTGTGTGGGGATGGAAGTTCTTGCTGTATTAATTTTTAAATCCACAACGATCGAATCCACTTTTCCAAAGGTAATGTTTTTGGTCGCTATGTGATGTTCAAAGCCGTTAGCGTGCTGGTGATCCCAATCTGCATATTTTTTTACCAACACCATATTCAAGGTGTCCACATTATTACACTCGCTGTTGGCTTTCCCTGAACTCGGGTTATTGTAATCACTTGCTGCCAGCTTGGTGTTTTTCCATTCAGTCGCACTACCATTTGTTACATGGTTCCAGCCCGTTAGATTAACTAGCGCTTGATTCTGTTTGGCTGAATCATAGTCGGCAAATAGGCTGGTGGCATTGGTTGCCAAGCTGATATTTTTTCCGCAATTCTCCAGGGTATAAATAGTATGCGTGGTGTGATATTCGCCGAGAATTTGGTTTTCAGTGTCTTTGTCTGGCACGGCAGATGATGAGCTGCTTGCAACTGAACTGCTGCTAGACGAAGAACTGCTACTGGATGTGGAAGAACTGCTGCTTGATGGTAACGGCGACGAGCTGCTTGTTTCTGAAGGTGTAGGGGCAGGCGTAGATGAGCCACCACCTCCGCCTCCACAGGCGGTAACTGATAATGAGAGAGCGAAGAGTAGGCAAAAGCTAATTTGGTTTTTTTTCATAGCGCATCCGTGAAAATTGTTGTTTATTGTAATAACCACCGGGGTTTTCCCGCGCGAAATATAGCGAGAGCAATGCAATGCGTAAAATACGCTGTACCAAGTTCGGACAAATAGCAAAAAAGCATTACAAATGATGAGAGTTTTAGGACGGGGCATTTAATTTAAATGATGCGAATCATGCGCAATCATTTCATATCATCAAATATGATGTCCCATGATATGTTTTTTATTGGGAGCATCTTCAATCACCTGCAGCCTATTGTTTAACAACATAGTCATAATGATAATCACATCCCATGGAAACAAAAAAGGCGAGCATTTAGCTCGCCTTTAGTATTTATTCAATATTGATTAATCGCGCACTGTTTTCAGGCCTTTAAAATAATCCGTTGCAGGTTTCTCTACGGCTTCGATTTCATCAGTTTCATTTTCAACGGGCTTTGCATAAGGTTGTTCAATCTTAATCACAGCTTTTTGCAGCAGCATTGAGTTTGGGTAGGTAATTAAATTGCCATCGTCGCGGCGCAGTATCACATGGAACATACTGATTTCTTCAATTAGGCCACACATGTCATCGTCTTTGTCGGCAATTTTAATGCGATCACCAATACGATAAGGGAAGCCGAAAAAAATAATCATACTCGCGGTAATGTTGCTGAGGATTGACCACTGCGCGAATAAACCAACGCCGACTACGGCGAATATCGACGATAGAAAAACCGAGACTTCGCTATAGCCGAGGCCAAGCAGTAAACACATGATGACTATGCAACAAAACACCATACCGATATTCATCAGTTTGGTAATGTAAGGCACTCGTCCGTCACCCAGTGCTTTGCGCACACTCACATCGTGAATGATTTTGTCTAATAATCGTGACGCTAAATAAAACACCACAATGCAAGTACATGCTAATAAGAGTTTTGTGGTTAGGCTTTCGCTCATAATTTTTTCGTCAATGGTATATAGGGATAACACGGAAAAACTCTACTCTCTGAATGTCTTTTAAACGGGAATTGCTGAAGCCGGGTGGCGCTGCCATACTCTTTGCAGTTGCGCGAAATGAGCGTGCAGTATAAAACCTTTAATCTGAATGTGTTGTGAATTATATGTCAAAGATGACCTGCATTGCCCATCGTGGCGGCCCCTTAATGAACAATCAACCGCTTCCCGAAAATAGCCTTGCTGCAATAGCGCGTGCTTTGGATGCAGGGGTCGATGCTGTCGAGATCGACATTTACCAGGTTGAAGGCGAGCTGCTGGTCACTCACGATCGCCGCTTGGGGCGTGTGGTGTCGGGGCAGGGGATTATCACCGATTTGCCCTTGGCTTATCTGCGCGAACAAAAACTGGAAAATGGCGAATTACTACCCACTTTGCGTGATGTCTTGGCTCTGGTAAAAGATCGCGCTCTGTTAAATATCGAAATCAAAGGTTTGAATTGCGTGCCGACCTTGAAGCAACAGCTTGAGGCTTTTGCGCATGATCATCAGTTGGGGCTTGATCATTACATAGTGTCCAGCTTTGATCATCAGCAATTGTTTGAATCCTTACAGCTGATACCCGCAATTAAACGCGCAGCCTTGATTGAAGGTATTCCGCTCGATTATGCGCAGTGTTGCGAGCCTCTTAAGGCTTACGCTTTTAATACTCACCTTAGTTTTATTACCCCAAACCTGATTGACGATGCACGTAAACGAGGCCTGAAAAATTGGGTTTATACCGTTAACCACGAGGATGATTGGGCTTGGTTAGCCCAATTGGGGGTGGACGGAGTGTTCACCGACAAGCCGGATCGCTTACAAAACTTTACGTTAACTCACTGATTTATAAGATCTTTGTTTATAATCATACAAAAAACCTTTCAGAAGTGCTTGGTCTGGAGGTTTTTTTTTGATATTGTTTTGGTAGCGCAACCATTTAAGGGGTATGGTAATTGCCGATTTTTTGGATAAACCGCTAAAGAGGATTTTAGCGTCATCCGATTTTTTGCAATTTATCGAGGTTGTGTTTCCAGTTTGAATGCTGTTTTGGGGTTTGATCGAATGGATAAGGGAGAGCCCCTTTTTTTGGCCATCGAATGGTAGCGCAAACATCTGGAAACAGGTGGCGCGAACTAACAATAAAAATTTTGGAGAATTATGAGATGAATGCAGAAATACAATTCAAGCGTAAGCTTTTGCCTGCCTGTATGGCACTAGCGACTCTGTCCTTTGGTCTTCAGGCCTTCGCACAGGAAAAAGCAGATGACACCGCAGTTACAGAGGTAACTGTTACAGGTTCACGTATTGTTTCGAGTAGCTTTACACAGCCTACTCCAACAACTTCAATGACTGTTGAAGATATTCAAAAGTCTGCACAGCCCAACGTATTCGCGGCTATTGCTCAATTGCCATCATTGCAAGGTAGCGCCAGTACTCAGGCGATGACCTACAGTACCAGTAGTGGTTTGCAAGGGTTGAGCTCTTTCGGTCTCCGCGGCTTGGGTACTATCCGCACCTTGACATTGTTGGATGGTCAACGTGTTGTTGGCGCTAACGTGACTGGCGTTACCGACGTAAGCCAGTTCCCACAATTGTTGATCAAGAGCGTAGATGTGGTAACCGGTGGTGCTTCTGCATCTTACGGTTCTGACGCTGTTGGTGGTGTGGTGAACTTCATTACCGATAAACGCTTTGAGGGCGTGAAAGGTAATATCCAGGCTGGTCAATCAACCTACGCTGACAACGAAGGTGTTCTCGGTCAAATCGCGTGGGGCGGTAGTTTCATGGATGACAGATTGCACATTCAATTGAGCGGTGAACACGGTAAAGAAGACGGTATTCCGCCAGGTGATTTCGGTTTGGAAGGTCCAGGTGGTCGTGATTGGTACACCGGTGCTGAAATTGCAAACCGTCAAATTAGTGAAACTACTGACGGCAAGCCACAACGTTATTTGATAGACCGTGCGCAAAATAATCAATATGCGAAATATGGTTTGATTACCGCTGGCCCTTTGAAAGGTATAGCTTTTGGTGAAAACGGTGAGCCATACCAGTTCCAATACGGTAAAAACTGTATTTCTAACCTCTGTGAAGGTGGTGATTTAAGCGGTTTGAACAGCGGTGGCAAAAGCTTGGCATCGGCTATTGAGCGTAACGTAGGCTATGCCCGTATTGGTTTCGATGTGGACGAAAACAACGAAATTTACGCCACTATCAACAAGGCGCGTGTTACGTCAGTTAACTACCCAATTTTGGGTGCGGCTAAAAACGCTAACTTGACCATGCAGTGCGACAACCCTTATCTACCTGCTTCCGTTAAAGCAGCTTGCGCGGCTAACAACATTACTTCATTCCAATACGGTACTGTGAACGCGCAAATCGAACCGCGCCAAAACGTTCACCCAGTGCGTGAGCAAGAGCGTATCGTAGTAGGTGCTAACGGCAAGTTCAGTGCATTTGATACTGACTGGAGTTATGACACTTATTATCAATACGGCAGAAACGTAACTGACCTTAAAGTTCACGACATTATGCTGAATAACCGCTACAACGCGGCTATTGATGCCGTCGCTGGGCCAAACGGTACTATCGTTTGTCGCAACACTGCGGCGCGAGCAGCCGGCTGTGTGCCAATGAACATTTTTGGCAACGTAGCACCGTCAGCAGCTTCTTACGCTTATGTATTCCCGGAAAATGGCCCGCATCAGCATTCTCCACAAATGCAAAACGTAGCCAGCTTCAACATTTCGGGTGAGCCATTCTCTTCATGGGCGGGCCCAATCGGTATCGCGACTGGTTTGGAATACCGTAAAGAGCAGTACATCGTAACAGGTGATCCATACGGTAACGGTAACCGTCCAGAAAGCCCAAATAACGCGGATTATCCAGCTGACCCAGTGTTAACAAACCCAATTGGTAACCACTGGTTTGCAGGTAACTATCACTGGGCTAAAGGCGAGTACGACGTAAAAGAAGCTTACCTTGAAGCAAACGTGCCCATTCTCGATTCCGATACCATGGGTGAAGCTAACGTCAACATGGCGGTTCGCGGTACTGATTACAGTACTGCAGGTAATGTAGATACCTGGAAGCTGGGTGCAACCTGGAAAACGCCTGTAAGCGGTCTTCGTTTCCGTGCGGTAAGCTCAAAAGACGTTCGTGCACCAAACTTGAGTGAACTGTTTGCTGCCGAGGTTGTGATTAACGGTACCGTTAACTACAACGGTACCAATATCACTGTTCAGCAACGCACCGTGGGTAACCCTGATCTACGTGTAGAAGAAGCGCGCAACAACGAGTTTGGTATTGTTCTTTCTCAACCAGATTGGGCGCCAGGCTTGAGCCTTTCTTTCGACTATTTCGATATCAAAGTTGACGACGTAATCGGTACTCTGGGCGCTCAACAAGAAGTTGATTTGTGTAAAGAAGGTAACCAAGATCTGTGTAAAGCCATGTTGCTGACTAGTACTGTGCCGAACACCAACTACGTTCGCCTGCAGCCGTTTAACCTGGCAACTATGCACACTAAAGGTTATGACATTGAAGCGTCTTACCGTATGACTATTGGTGATGGCACTTTGACCTTGCGTGCGTTGGGAACCCACAATATCAGCTTCATCACTGAATCTGGTCTACCGAATACCATTCCTACCGATGCGGCAGGTGTGAACGTTGGTAGTACTCCAGATTGGAAAGTAATGGCTGTTCAAAGCTGGGATACCGACAAATGGGGTGTTAGCTTGACCGAACACTGGATCAGCGATGGTGTTTTCAACAACGAAGTGATTGTGTGTCAAACTGGCTGCCCAGTGAGTACAGTTACTCATCCGACAGCAGCATTCAACCATATGGACGGCACCTTGCGTTTCGATTTGGGTGCTAACTACAAGTTGACTGACAACTTTACTCTGTACGGCAAGATCGACAACTTGTTGAATAAAGATCCAGCTGTATCACCTGGTACAGGTACTGTTGCTAACCCAATGATTTATGATTTGATTGGTCGTATGTATCGCGTAGGTTTGCGCTTCCAGTTCTAATTGCAAACCAACAGGTCTCACTTAAGGAAGATGAGGCTAGATAAATCCAAATCGCCATCTTTGTAAAAAGGTGGCGATTTTTTTTTTGCCTATTTAACCTTATGGATAACCGAGCTATACATAGATGAATAACCCCCATACCGCCATAGGTATGTTGTAAGCAGTCTGCTCGCGGCACAATGTTTCCAAGCACCAGTAATCTTCTGGTTGCTCACATAAGGAAACTCTATGCGTATTGTAATTTTCATAATCCTTTTACTAACTCTAGTCGCGTGCTTTCCAAATAACCCTGTAAAAATGTCGATGACTGCCAATCCCTTACCTAATACGCCTGAGGTGGTTGCGGCGGGTAAAAACCTGTTCGAACAACATTGCCAGTTATGTCACGGCAGTGAAGGGCGCGGCGATGGTGTTGCGGCGTCGAGTCTGGCTTCAAAGCCGGCTAATTTGCGCCAATTGAAAAACAAGCCCGAAGGTTTGATTGCGATGAGAATTAAAGCGGGTACAAGTGTTATGCCAGCGTGGAAAAATATATTGAAGGAAGACGAAATTTGGCAGCTCACTCGTTATATAAAAACTATTTCACAACAAGAGGCACAAGCCGGTTCTAATCATTAAGGGGGAAATGTTGAATATTTCTAGCGCCTGTTAAAAGCCCTGCCTACACTTTACAGACTAGGGTTGGGCGAGGAATTAGATATGACAGAACGTCAAAAAATATTAGTCGTCGACGATGACAAAACCTGGCAAGCTTTTTTACTGGCGAGCTTGCAGGATAAGTACAATGTTGTGGCTGCATACGATGGTGCTATAGGGTTGAAACTGGCGCGTGAATGGCGGCCAGATATGATTTTTCTCGACATAGAAATGCCTGTCAAAAACGGTTATCAAGTTTGCGCTGAGCTCAAAGCCGACCCAGAACTCCGTGATATTCCCGTGATTTTCCTGTCAGCGAAATCCAGTCTGCAAGAAAAAATTGCTGGCTTTCAGCTAGGGGCGGATGATTACCTTATCAAACCTTGTGAAGCGGAATTGCTCAACGCCAAAGCCGCGCGAAGCGTGCAACTTTATCGCGAAAAAAAGACCCTTGATGAAAAAGCCACTGGTGCCCAGGTGCTCGCATTTGAAGCTATGAATAGCAGTGCGGATTTAGGTCGGTCCGTGCGTTTTGCCGAACGAACTTACGCCATGGACAGCTTTGATAAGTTAGCCGAAGGTTTGTTCCAGACTATGGCGGAATTCGGATTGGAAACCTCAGTTATGTTTATGGGCGATTCTGGCCCGCAGTTTTATTCTCACAACAAATACGAATTGTCTCTCCTTGAAAAAGATATGTTTTTGGCGATTCATCAGGAAGGGCGATTCTGCGATTTTGGCCATCGTACCTTTTGCAACTTCAAGCGCGTATCCTTATTGATTAAAAATATGCCCGAGTCAGACCCTGAGCGCTATGGAAGAATCAAAGATGCTGTTCCATGGATACTAGGCACTGTCGACGGGAAGGTGGGCGCACTGAGTGCGCAAATGGCTCTGGTTGCGCAGCACCAATACGTATCTGAATCCATCTCAGTCTTGTCTACCGATTTACATAAAGCATTGGATATAGTGGATCAGGCTGAATTGGGTAACGCAAAGGCGCTGTTAGTTTCTTCATTAGCGTTATTAGACGGCATGAAAAAGGAGCAGGAGCGAATCCAGGCATTGTTGACCAGCAGTTCTAACCAAGGCTCAAATACGGAGCTCGCTGACGAAATTTTCTCCAGCGACGTTGATTTTTTCTAGCCGATCACATTTTTTAAAAATGTGTGTTGGGAAATGTAAAAAGCACCATTTGCAATTGGCACTGGTGCTTTTTTTTGATATTGTCCTGTTAGCGCAATCATTGTATTCGTGCAATATTGTTGGCTAAGTGTTTTGTATGACTTCCCCTTGTAAATTGACTAACTTTTTAAGTCGAAATACACGTTGCTATTAAGGAAATTGTAACGATTAACGGGCTTGGCAACAGGAAGTTATTACGGCTCGTTTTTTTATTAAGATATGGTTGCGCAAACAGATCGCACTGAAATGCCAGCGAGCGGTTTATGTTGCAAATGAGTGATCTTCCAGAATTGATATTGGCCGCGAAGGCGACCAACAGTTAAAGCTTGGGTGTACCCCAAGACCTCAAAAGAATCCCTAACGGGGTTGCACGTTTGGCGGGCCGAGAGGCCCGCTTTTTTTTGCCTTAAACTTGACTAGCTAACTCAGATGACTTGATCAAATCACTTTGGACGAATATCGACAAAGTTGCTGTATATCCCATTTTTATCAAATGCCGCGATTTGAAAGATATAGTCTCCCTCCAGCCAAGTGAAATTGTATTGGCTAGTCCAAGCATCATTAATTGTGATGTAGGTGTAACTGGCGGCGCTCGCTAACTTATACCGAATTTCATAACCCCCTACTTCTGTAATGTCTAGAAGATTGCCGTTTTCTCGCTGACTAGGCGCATCCCAACTTAATCCCACTGGACCCTTCACCGTAACGGCGACGTTGGTGGTAGTTGGGGATGAACTACTTGAGCTTGTAACGGTGGATGGAGATGAGCTTGATGAGCTCGAAGAGCTTGCCGGGGTGGATGTGCTTATGCTTGATGCTGCAGATGAGGCTTGTGAACTGGAGGAGGCCGTGCTTGTTACGGGTTCAATTTTAAACCAATTTAGGTTAAATCCTCCGATAATCGCGTTAATACCGAAATTATGTTTTCCGGCAGGAAGTTGGATTACGCGTTCTACATTTGCCCATTGTTGCCAGCCTCCCGTTTTAGCCACAGGAATGGTGTCGTAAATTTTGGTTGTTCCTGCTTCGCTTAGGGTAAAGCTTCCTCCTCCATTAGGGCTAGCGACTCTATAGGTGATTTTATAATTTCCCGTTGTAGGAATTGATACGTCCACGTTGTAGTAAACCATCCAATCCAGAGCATCAATGTTACCGGTGTCTTGGCCACCGCCAACATCAGTTGTCGATTCGTTCCAAACTCCTTTCATAGCGGAATAGTTTTCAGCTTGAATCGTGAGTGCTGTTTGGGATGCAATTGGTTCGATTTTAAACCAATTAATATTGAACCCACCTACTTCTGCAAGAAGTTTAAAGCTGTGTGCACCTTGGGTTAAAGATACTGTCCGTGTTACATCGGTCCACGTTTGCCAACCGCCGGTGAGGGGAATAGATATGGTATCTAATGTTGCCTCTGTGCCAGATTCCTTGAGCGCAAGACGCCCGGTTGAATTTGGACTTGCGACTCGCATAGTTATTTTATAAAGGCCCGTAGTGGGAATGTTAACTTTGGTGTTCGCATAAGACATCCAGTCGCCTGTATCTATATTGCCTGTATCTTTTCCTCCGCCAACGTCAGCTGTCGGTTCATTCCAGACGCCACTCATACTTGTATAATTTTCAGCCTCAATTATCCATGGCGGCACGCTGGCTACACTTGCTGTACTAGAACTTGTGGATGACGCAGCGGTACTAGTGTTTGAACTTGTGGATGACGTAGCGGTATTAATATTTGAGCTTATAGATGACGCGGCGCTACTTGTTTTTGAGCTGGCTGACGATGCCGTGCTGCTAGGGACAGAACTGATGGAGGAGGCGGTACTGCTGGTGGCACTTGGTGCTGTAGATGAGGCCGCGCTCGACGATACTGTTGACGCGCTCACCAGCTCAATTTTAAACCAGTTAAGATTAAATCCTCCCGCTATTGCTACGAGCTTAAAGCTATGACTACCTTGCGCTAAGGTAACCGTTCTAGTCACGTCAACCCAAGTTTGCCAACCTCCTGTTATAGGGAGTGGAACTGTATCCAGGATTGCTTCAGTGCTTGCCTCTTTCAACGCTAAAATGCCAGCTTTATTTAAGCTAGCTACGCGATAAGTGATTTTATAGGTTCCTGTAGCTGGAATATCAACCGGTGAATTTGTATACGACATCCAATCAGCCGTATCTATATTGCCGGTGTCCTTGCCCCCTCCCACGTCAGTGGTAGATTCATTCCAGACTCCCCCCATGGTTGCGTAGTTTTCGGCTTGAATGATAACTGGATTGAAATTTGTTGACGCGCTACTGCTCTTTGAGGAGGATGAAACGGTTTGTGCACTCGCACCCGTTGGTGCAAAAACCATAAATGGAGCGCATAACGCCATTGCGATGGATACATGGCGTAAACGCTGTTGCCAGTTCAGTCCGCGTTTTAATTCGAGTTGATCAATAAACCCAAATTCAACCAAAATCTCACCGATCATTACGCCTTTTGGCGCTTTTGCATCGGTTACGTTAAATAAGCGATTTCGTTTGGTTTGTTCATGGGTGGCTATCGCCAGCTGTTCAGGTGTAATAAGTCCTTTGCTGACGAGAATCTCACCTAAACGAGTTGATTCTTTTTTCTTAAACATGGTATCCCCCACGTCTTAATAAAATCATCCTGTAAAAAAGGTATCGGAATTGGATCAGAAGCAACTACAAGTGTAAGAGATATTTGTGCGGAAGGAGTTAAATAGACGTTGGTAAATAGCAATATTTTGAAATGGTAATTTTTTTGTTTATACGCATTTAAGAATAATAAAAAGCTTATTAGCGCTTTAATCGTTTTTAAATAGTTTTTTGGTATTTAAATTATTTTTTATAAAACCGCAAAAAATACTCCCTTATTTTTTGCGGTTAACATACAAGAAAATTATGACAAACTTATGGCTTTAGGTTAGCCAGCGATAAGTTCAGCAAAAACTTCTTTAGCTGCTTGCAGGGTGTTTTGGATGTCTTCGTCAGTATGTGCGCCAGACATAAAGCCTGCTTCATAAGAGGCGGGCGCTAAATACACGCCACGTTTTAGTAATCCGTGGAAAAATTTATTGAAGAGTGGGATATCACAAGCCATAACCTGTTTGAAGTTGGTAATTTTTTTCTCGCTGGTAAAAAAGAAACCAAACATGCTGCCCACGTGATTTGTTGTAAAGGGGATGCCTGCTTCATCGGCCAGTTTTTGTAAACCTTCCACCAATTGTGTGGTACGTGCGCTCAGGTTTTTATAGAAGTCAGATTGCTCTAATAGCTCTAATGTTTTTAATCCAGCAGCCATAGCAACCGGGTTGCCCGACAAGGTGCCCGCCTGATAAACCGGGCCGGACGGAGCAATCATTTGCATAACATCGCGACGTCCACCAAATGCGCCAACCGGCATTCCACCGCCAATCACTTTGCCTAAAGTAATAATATCGGCTTTGATATTGTAGTGAGCTTGCGCACCTTTGTGGCCGACGCGGAAACCGGTCATCACTTCATCGAAAATTAACAAGGCGCCAGATTGATCACACACTTCACGCAAGCATTCTAAAAATCCGGGAATAGGTGGCACGCAGTTCATATTGCCTACTACTGGCTCGACAATAATGCAGGCAATTTCATTGCCATGATTGGAAAAATAATTGCGTACTTGCTGGATGTTGTTGTAGTCAAGAGTGATTGTGTGCTCTGCCAAAACGGCGGGTACTCCGGGCGAACTGGGTACACCTAAGGTGAGTGCGCCTGAGCCTGCCTTAATTAGCAAAGAATCTGAGTGGCCGTGGTAGCAGCCTTCAAATTTTACAATTTTGTCGCGTTTGGTAAATGCGCGTGCCAAACGAATTGCGCTCATGGTTGCTTCTGTGCCTGAACTAACAAAACGTACCATGTCCATATTGGGAATAAGCGAGCACAGTTTTTCTGCCAGTGTTGTTTCTCGTTCAGTTGGCGCACCAAAACTTAAACCAAATTTCGCTGTTTCAATAACAGCATTAATGACTTCCGGGTGGGCGTGACCGAGCACCATTGGTCCCCAGGATTGCACATAATCAACGTAGCGTTTTCCATCGGCATCCCATACATAAGCACCTTGCGCTTTTTCAAAAAATATTGGTGTGCCACCGACGGAGCGAAAAGCGCGTACGGGTGAGTTAACACCACCGGGAATGTAATGCTGTGCTTGGGAAAATAATTCTTCGGAGCGAGACATGGTTAAATCCTGTGAAATTAAATGCGTTCAATAAATAATTTTGCTTGTGCTTCTATATCTTGTGCGGCAAATAAGCTGTGGCAGACAGCAATTAGATTGGCGCCAGCATCTGTAACTGAGGCTGCATTTTCGTGGGTGATTCCACCTATAGCGGCAATCATGGTATTAGGAAATTGTTTTTTTGCTTCCGTTAGTAATCCTAATGGGGCAGGACGGGCATCGGGTTTTGTATTGGATGAAAAAAAACGCCCGAACGCAATATAAGTTGCACCGTCGGCAATTGCTTTTTCTGCCAACGCCAATGAGTTGTGACAGGTTACGCCTATGACAGCCGCTTCACCTAATAATGTGCGCGCTGCTTTTACGTCGCCATCACCTTGGCCCAAATGTACGCCGTGAGCTTTTATTTGATGGGCGAGTTGTACGTCATCATTAATAATCAGCTGTGCGTTATATTGGTTGCACACGTTTAATAAATGAGTTGCATCATGCAAACGTTTCGCAGCGTCATTTGATTTGTCGCGATACTGCACAAGCATGCAACCGCCTTTTAATGCTGATTCAACACCAGTAAATAATGCTTCGCCTGGCATGAGTGTTGAGTCGGTAATAGCGTAGAGGTAATTCATTTAATAAATACGTACGATTTGAAAAAATTAAAAAGGCCGAACCACAACCATAATCACAATCCCAACTAATAAAAACACGGGGATTTCGTTAAAGATACGAAAAAACTTATCGCTCTTGGTACATCTGTCTTCCCGCAACTGCTTTCCGTAATAGGCACACATATCGTGATAGATGCTGACTAAGGCAACCAGGGCTAATTTGCACCAATACCATTTGGCGTGGGAGTAATAATCCCAGTTTAAATAACTCATCCATGCGCCCAAAATAAAAACTACGCTGCGTGCGGGGTTAGCGATTGCGCGTAATAATTTGCGCTCCATAATTTTAAAGCGTTCGCGACTGACTTCGTCTTCGCTTAATGTGTGATACACAAATAATCGCGGCAAATAAAAGATCGCCGCAAACCAGGCGATAACGGCGACAATGTGAAATGCTTTGATCCAAAGAAATGTCATAGTAAAAACTGCCACATTAAAGCTTGTAGAAATTGTTAATACTCTCGCGAGTTATCACCCCTAAACCGGATGATTGCGAACTCTTGATAAAAGCTGCATCCACCTGCGCATTGTTCATGTTGATCAAGGCTTGATACAGATTGGTGTGGTCTTCCAGCTCAATCATATTCAACCGACGCGCGGGAATTGCTAATAGGTCTAGCAGTGTATCAGCGGGAGCGGCGTTGTCGCTGAGATAATTTGCCAGGTCTGTTGGATGTAATAAGAGTTTTTGTTCAAGTAAAACAATCCAATGCGGATGCACTGCAAGTAATTCTCGAGCTTGTAATGCCGTTGTTTGGGCGGAACAAATTTTGATTTTTCTATCAACCAAGCTGCGCGCGCCCGTGCTGCTTAATAATTGTTCGTGTGCGGTGAGGCTGCTTTTTTTGCCGTGAACGGCGAGTAAAGTTTGGTACAAACCTTCGCACTTAAACGCCCAGCGCGTTGTGAGGCAGGCAACTACAACGACTAGCATGCTGGGGAAAATAACGTTGGGGTTATAGGTCAGTTCTAAAATTGCCATCATGGCGGCGAGTGGTGCGTTTAATACGGCACCCATCATTGCGCCCATTCCCAGCAGCACGTAAAAACCGATAGCGCTGGCAGAATCGGGCATGATCATCTGGGCAATGATCCCCACTGCGCCGCCCACGCAGGCGCCCATAAATAATAGGGGGCCAATCACACCACCCGGCATTCCCACACCCAGGCTTACACCTGTGACCAATAACTTGGCCGCCAGAATACCCAACAACAGCCAAAGCCCCATATTGCCCGCAAGGGCGCTATCAATAGTGTCGTAGCCGACGCCCATAATTTGGGGGGCGAAGATGGATGCGCAACCGGCAATCAATCCCGCTATAGCAAAGCGCAGTGCTATGGAGCGGCCGATTGATAAACGGCAGGACGCTTCCTGTAAGCGAATAAACAATGCAGCAAATGCGGCGACTATAAATCCGGCCAGTGCCATAAATGGCAGCTCAAACAAGCTTTTGAGTGCGACTTGCGGCGGATGGAAAACGGTTGAGAAACCAAAGACAAGCTGGTTGATGATGGTGCCGGCGACCGCCGCGAGAATCACCGGAATAAACCCGGTGATGCTGTACTCCATGACCACAACTTCCATGGCGAAAATAACACCAGCCAAGGGGGTGTTGAAGCACGCCGCAATGGCTGCTGCCACACCGCAACCCACTAATGAACGCAAACTGTTATTGGGCAGATTCAGCCATTGGCCGAGTAAACTACCGCTGCCCGCACCTAAATGTACCGCAGGGCCTTCGCGGCCTACAGACTGCCCGGTCACTAAACACCAGGCCCCGCCAAAGAGTTGGTTGATAAAGTTGCCCAAGGGCAAGCGCGCTTGATGGTTGTGGATTCGGTCGATTACATGGCCAACACTCGCGGTGTAATGTTTTTTATCGACCATCTGCAGAACTAATCCGAAGGCTGTGGCTCCTAAAAAGGGCAGCCAGAAATGCCATGTGCTACTTAGGCCTTCAAAGTTTTCGCTGTGGCCGGGCAATCCTATAGAGAGTGGGGTTTCGACCAGCAAGCGGAAAATAACAATCACTATTCCCGCCAAAATCCCGGTCAAAAGCCCGAGGATGGTGAGTTGGGGGAGTGCGTCCAAACCCGACAATTGGTCGCGCCAACCCTCGCTGGCCAAGTGCCAACGGTGTTTTAGCGAGGGGGATGTCTCGGGTGGCGTCATTTGGCTCATATTTTTGCTTTCGGTTTGGCGTTAAGGCTCTTATCATAGAGCGCTATTTTGGGCTCCCACCATAGCCCAAAGATTTATCGTTATGCAAATAGCGCGCGGTATGAAATGCGCGCAAATAGATTCAAGTAAATTAAGGGGTTGCAAGTGATTAAGGCAGGTATTGTTGGCGGTACAGGTTACACCGGAGTCGAGTTGCTGCGGTTGTTGGTCAATCATCCTCAGGTTGAGGTGGCTGTGATTACGTCGCGTGCAGAAGCCGGCGTGAAAGTGGCAGATATGTACCCAAGCTTGCGCGGTCATATTGATTTGGCGTTTACCGAGCCTGATGTAGCTGTGTTGGGCGAGCTGGATGTGGTGTTCTTCGCCACGCCGCACGGTGTAGCGCAAAACATGATGCCAGCCTTGATGGCGACCAAAACCCGTATTATCGACCTCTCTGCTGACTTCCGTATCCGCGATGTTCAGCTGTGGGAGAAATGGTACAACCAGCCCCACGGCGCCCCAGAGTTGGTCGCCCAAGCTGTTTACGGCCTACCAGAAGTAAACCGCGACGCTATCAAAACCGCTAAATTGATTGCTTGCCCGGGCTGCTACCCGACTGCAACCCAGTTGGGCTTCTTACCTTTGCTGGAAAACAATTTGGTCGACCCAACTCGTTTGATCGCTAACGCAGCGAGTGGTGCAAGTGGTGCAGGGCGTCAGGGCAAAATTGATAACCTGCTTACTGAAATTATGGATAGCTTTAAAGCCTACGGCGTTGCCGGCCATCGCCACTTACCAGAGATTGAGCAGGGCTTGCGTGATATCCAACCCGCAGGCGTAGCACCTGTTGGTTTGACCTTTGTTCCACATTTGTTGCCCATGATTCGCGGCATTCATGCCACGCTCTATGCAACAGCCTTGAATGTAGAGAACTTGCCTGATTTGCAGGCGCTTTACGAAGCCCGTTACGCCAATGAGCCATTTGTGGATGTATTGCCTGCAGGCGTGTTGCCACAAACGCGAAGTGTAAAAGGCTCAAATGTTTGCCGCATTTCAGTGTTGCGCCCACAAAATCGCGATACTGTTGTGGTCTTGTCGGTTATTGATAACCTGACCAAGGGTGCGTCTGGCCAAGCGATCCAAAACATGAACATCATGTTTGGTTTTGAAGAGACGGCAGGGCTGAATGTGGTTGCATTGCTGCCGTAATTTCAGTCGCTAGTGGTAAAAAAGGGCGATTTATCGCCCTTTTACATTTTAACAATAAGATTGGCTCTTCATTAAGGTGATCGCGTGGCAGTTAAAGGTAGCAAAGTCACACCTATGCGAATTATTCCCCATAGCCCGCTGGCTCGCGCGTTGCGCGTTGGTCTGCTGCTGTTGGTGTTTGTGTTGAGTGTTTATGCCAGCTACCTTTTTGGCATTCATTCGATTGAGCAGAAGTATCAGGCTCAGGAGAACTCGCACAATAACCAGCAAGAACAAGCTACCAACAAGCTAACCCAAGAGCTGACCCAGTTGCGCACTAGCGCGGAGATAGATCGCCAATCCATGGAAGATTTACGTCAAGTAGTGATGACCCAAAAGGCGCAGCTCAACGCTTCCGAACGCGATTTAAAAGTGTATAAAGACTTGTTGTCGCCCAGCGTTAAAACCAATCCGCTAGGCATAAGCTTTGGTGTGTTTACGGTCTTGCCCCTCAAGGAAAAAGGCCATTTCAGCTATAGCCTGACAGTGCAAAAGCTTTCCACTAAAGAGACCGATTTTGCTGGTTCACTTGAGTTCAGGATTATTGGCCAGCAGGGTGGCAAGAGTTTGCAGCTGTCGCTTTATCAGGTGTCATCGCAAGTTACCGCGCCCAGCATTCCACTCAATTTTAAATATTTCCAAACCCTGGAAGGTGATATGACTTTACCTGCTGATTTCACGCCACAAAGTGTGGAGTTAGTGGTTAAGGCTATGGATAAGAAAGCGCCACCGCTGATTACGGCTGAACTGGATTGGCCGGTCTCGGTCTTTGAACCTAAATAGAGCACAACCTAGAGCCCAACTTTAACTAGAGAGGTCACTATGCTTATCTCCAAAAAGAAAAAGGCATTTGCCAGCCATCACTCACTGCTTTGCGCAGCGACCAAGGTGGTGGGCAATATTTATTTCAGTGGCGACTTTTATCTTGAAGGCACGCTCAAGGGAAATATTTATACCGAAGAGGGCAAGCCCGCCAAGTTGATCGTGACTGAGACTGGTTTGGTTGAGGGTGAAATCCATGCGTCCAATGCCATTATCAATGGTCATGTGCGCGGTACTATCTATTCGAGTAAGCATCTCGAACTGGCTGCCAAAGCTGTAGTCGAAGGCTCAATCCATTATCAATCCATTGAGATGGTAAAGGGCGCGCAGCTTATAGGTCAGATGTACTCCACCGTTAAAGCACAAGCTTCCAGCCGTGAACCTCAGGTTGAGTTTATTAAAGCCGGTAACCCGGACCTTGTTAATAGTTGACTAATTTAGTCGGGTAAAGGGATAATTACCGACGCAGTATTCGTTTTTTGGAGTTGTTGATGACCACCGCAGAAATTTTTGTTCCTCAAGTTGTCTATGTGACGGATAGCGCCGTTGCCAAGGTGAAAAGCCTGGTGGAGGAAGAGGATAATCCTGATCTCAAGCTGCGTGTTTACGTGACGGGTGGTGGTTGCTCTGGCTTCCAATATGGCTTTACCTTCGATGAAGCCGTTGCCGATGACGATTCAATTGTTGAAAAAGATGGCGTGAAAGTGGTGGTGGACGCTATGAGCTATCCCTATCTGGTAGGTGCCAAAGTGGATTACGAAGAGGGCTTGCAAGGCTCGAAATTTGTTATCCAAAACCCCAATGCATCCAGTACTTGCGGTTGCGGTTCATCCTTCTCTATCTAAATTCGCAAGACTTCAATAACTAGGTAGTTAGAATTCACGCGAAATAAACTCCCCCTAATACCACTTCACGTTTAGCGCCGGTCACGGCACTCAGGTTGCCGTGCTTGCGGTTCATGGTCTGGTAAGCGAGCCAAGCAAAAGCCATAGCCTCAATCCATTGTGGTGCAATTCCCAAAGCCGCGGTACTTGCGACTGTGGCCTGCGGCAGCCGCTGGGCAAGCTCCGCCATCAATTTCAGGTTATAGGCACCGCCGCCGCAGATGAACACCTCACAGGCGGATGTCGTCAAATGCTTGATGTCCTTGGCGATAGACTCAGCCGTCAGCGCAAGCAGTGTTGCCTGGATATCAGCAGGTGAAAGCGTCTTTTGAGCCAATCGATTATCCAACCAAGCCAGATTAAATGCCTCGCGCCCGGTACTTTTTGGGGGTGTCTGCGCAAAAAAAGGATGGGCTAGAAAATCTTCCAGAAGTTCTTTATTTACTTGTCCTGACGCAGCCCAATCGCCATTGGCATCGTAGCTTTTTCCCAGATTTTTCAATATCCAGGCATCCATAAGCACGTTGCCGGGGCCGGTATCGAAACCAAGCGTTTTCCCCGAGCGTGGTAGCCAGGTGATGTTGGCCATGCCGCCGATGTTCACTACAGCTCGATCTATATTTGGTTTCTGGAAAATTGCCTGATGAAAGGCCGGCACAAGCGGCGCACCTTGGCCACCAGCTGCCATATCGCGACGGCGGAAATCCGCAACCGTGGTAATGCCGGTACGTTCTGCGATGGTATTAGGGTCGCCAATTTGCAAGGTAAACGGATATTTCACTGTGCCGGGAGGACGATGGCGAATCGTTTGGCCGTGGCTGCCAATCGCCAGAATTTGGTTTGGGCTAATGCCTGTTGTGCTTAACAGCTGATTAATTGAATCCGCAAAAATTTCGCCCAATTGACGATCTAACTCGCCCATACGATCAATTTCATTATCAGCGGGGTTGCCAAGATGGTGAATCTGCTGGCGAATATCGGAAGGTAAAGGCAGGGAATGGGTTGCGGCAAGTTGGACTTGGTTGTTTGCAAAATCGACCAGCGCTAGATCTACGGCATCAGCACTGGTGCCAGACATAAGACCAAGATAATACTCAGTGCTCATTAGTTGGATTTAGTTTTGGTCTCGCCCAAGGCCAAGCGGCTATTGCGCTCAGAGCTTTGCAATTGCGCAACCAAGGTTTGGGTTGCTGAATTGAAGCGATCTTTTTCGTTGGAGGCAATGCCCATAGATTGTGGCAGTTGTACGGTAACAGGGTTGCGTACCTGTCCATTGACGTGGAATTCATAGTGCAAGTGCGGGCCGCTCGCCAAACCTGTTTTACCTACAGCACCAATCACTTGGCCTTGGCTAACGCGTGAACCGGTAGAGATACCTTTCGCAAAACTATTCATATGGCCATAACGGGTTTCGTAACCTTGACCATGCTGGATAACAATCAGGTTGCCGTAACCGCCTTGGCGGCCAGCGAAAATCACTTTACCGTCACCGGTAGCACGAATCGGCGTACCTATAGCAGCGGCATAGTCAGTACCTTTATGGGCACGAATGGTATTCAATACTGGGTGAAGACGAGACAAGCTAAATGCAGAACTAATACGTACAAAATCCACCGGTGTACGCAAGAAAGCCTTGTTTAAGCCTTTGCCATCAGGGGTGTAGTAGCGTGTTACTCCATCTTTATTGGTATAGCGTACTGCGCGGTAGGTTTTGCCAGCATTGGTAAATTCGGCAGTGAGAATAGCGCCAGTACCGATTTTTTTGTTGTTGAGATATTGCTCTTCAAACAGGACTTTGAATTGGTCACCTTTTTGGATATCGAGCGCAAAGTCTACGTCATAGCCAAAAATATTGGCGAGTTCCATAGTAAGGGTATTCGGGAGTCCAGCTTGCTTACCTGCCAAAAACAGGGAACTATTGATGGTGCCTTCGCGGAAGGTGCGTTTAACTTCAGGCTTTAACGAAATTTGTTGGCTGGTAAAACCGGTTTCGTTGCGGGTAAATTTAAGCGAGTCTAAATTGTTTTTATAGTATTTGAGTTCTTGCAGTTTGCCTTGCGTGTCCACTAGAAATTCGAATTTCTGTCCCGGCGCTATGCTTCGTAAATCTTTAGCACTTTTATTACCATCAAACAGCTCGTAAATATCTCGATCATTAAGCCCCATGCGCGCAAATACGCTGGATAGGTTATCACCTGACTTGATAGTGAGCTCCTGCATGGCTGGCTTGACCGGTTTGGCTTCTTTAGCAGCAACAGCAGCTTCGGGTTTGAGAATGCTATTGATGTCTGAAAATGCCAAGCCATTGATGGCTGTAGCAAGAGTCTGATTTGATGGTTTTGCCAGGAGAAGACTTGTATCAGGCAGCGAATCAGCTAATTCTGTGTCGGTGATAATATCTTGGGTGGTAACTTCAAAGGATTCTTGCGGAAGAGGTTGTTCTGGATTTAACGCCAATATGACCAATAAGCTTGCAACCAAAGAACTCGCCGCAACCAAATGGCCACGCGGGAGTTGTTCTAAAGCGGTGCATAGCACTTTCTTAGAGGTTTTTATTATTGGATGCATAACTAAAAGGCTAACTCGGCATATGTTCGTTATCAGACAGATATTTATAGCAGAAAAAATTTTTAAAGACACCTTTAAAATTCATATTTTGTAACTTGTCTATGTATGGGGTGTGATTTCTACACAACATCCGGTATGGTGCTCTGCTTTTTTGGTTCTAAGGCTGTTTATCGGTGATTTATGACGACAATTGACACGAATTTCCTGCAAGAATTGCAAGATCGCGGTTTAATCGCACAGACAACTGGTGGCGATACTTTAGCTGAGCATCTCAATTCTGCAAGTCGCACCCTTTATTGTGGCTTCGACCCAACTGCCGATAGTCTCCATATAGGCAGTCTCGTTCCTTTGTTAATGCTCAAGCGCTTCCAGCTGGCCGGCCACAAACCAATCGCTTTAGTTGGTGGTGCAACAGGTCTGATTGGAGATCCCAGTTTCAAAGCACAAGAGCGCAAGTTGAATACACCAGATGTGGTTGCATCATGGGTTGATAAGTTGCGCACCCAGGTTTCCCGTTTTATTGATTTCGATAAGGGTGCCATCTCGGCGGATGTTGTAAACAACCTTGATTGGGTCGGTAAGGTTGATGTACTTAGCTTCCTGCGCGATGTGGGCAAGCACTTCTCTATTAACAATATGATTAATAAGGAATCGGTAAAGCAGCGTATTGAGCGCGAAGGTGAAGGTATTTCTTTTACTGAGTTCACCTATATGTTGCTGCAATCATACGACTTTGCCGAGTTGTATGAGCGCAATCAGTGCACCCTGCAAATTGGTGGTAGTGATCAGTGGGGTAATATCACCGGCGGTATCGATCTCACTCGTCGTATGCATGGCGGTCATGTATTTGGTCTGACTATGCCTTTGGTGACTAAAGCTGATGGCACCAAGTTCGGAAAAACCGAAACGGGTACCGTGTGGTTGGATTCGTCTAAAACCTCCCCCTATGCTTTCTACCAATTCTGGCTTAATACTGCTGATGCTGATGTGTACAAATTCCTGCGTTACTTCACCTTCTTAAGTGTCGCCCAAATTGCTGCGATAGAAGCAGAAGATATTGCGCGCGCAGCCAAGCCCGAGGCTCAACGAATTCTCGCTGAAGAAATGACCCGTTTGGTTCATGGTGAAGATGGGCTTCTTGCTGCGCAACGCATCACCCAGGCATTGTTTAGTGATGATCTTGCTGGTTTAAGTGAATCAGATTTCGAACAGCTACAACAGGATGGTCTTCCTTCATCTAAATTGCAGCGTGCCGATATCGACGAAATACCCTTAACTCAAATTCTGGCTGATGTTGAAATGGCGTCATCCGGCAAGCAAGTTAAAGATGCCTTGGTTCGCAATGCGGTTTTCATTAATGGTGAAGCAAAATCTATTGACGACAACATGCAATCTGCAATTTCCTTCTCTGCTGAAAAAGCTTTTTTCAAGCGCTTCTATTTAGTGAAATTGGGTAAGAAAAAGTATCACTTGTTTGATGTTGCTTAAAAAATATTCGTTATGGTTGGCGAATATTCTAAATCGCAACTAAAGTAAAAATCCGCGCAGAAAAAGCTTGCATTGGAATGGGAGGGTGCCTATAGTTCGCGCCCTCGCCGAGCAGGCGGTTTTGGTCTCCGGATAAAAACCTTGAGCGGCGAAATTTGTAAAAACCGAATGAAAATAAGGGTTTACAAATCGAAAAAATAGCGTAATATGCGCGCCTCGCTTCAGGGGTAACTCGAAAGCGAGAGGCAAAA